>NZ_JBEYUZ010000018.1:0-152713 GCF_040643755.1 Streptomyces sp. NPDC047079 | reverse complement strand
ACCCGAGAGACTCTCTCAGGCTTTCCTCCGGGCGCTTCCCTTCAGTGATTCCGACTCTATCAGATCTTCCCGATCCGATTTCCTCGGCGCTTTCCGGCCTTTCGGCCTTCCGGCGGTGTCGACTTTATCAGATTCCTTGAGGCCTTTCCGACCTCTTCGGTTCCTGATCCCCAGTCAACCGGGGTTGTCCTCGCGGCCCTTGGGCCGTTCCGACGAGTGAGACTTTAGCGGATTCCTTGCTCCCGAGCTAATCGGGGGCCGCGTCCTCACAAGAGTTCGAACGCGGAGTCCGTATTCCGAAAATACGCATACCTAAGCGCACGGCGATGTGACGCCGATTGTCGGTTGGTACCTGCGGAGTGGCTGTCCGGGGACCGACCGGGGTCGGCGCTCACGTCGGACAACTCGGAGTACCTTACGGATCGGCCTGGGGTGTGTCAACTCGCTTCCTCACCGCCCCCCGGAGGCGTACCCTCGTGGTCATGACTTCGCGTACGTGCAACCAGCAGTGGCGGGCCGCCTGACGGCGGCCGGTCCCACGTATGCGCTCAACGGCCGCCGCTTCGGCGGCCGTTGACGTATCTCCTCCCGGAGGGAGCGGCCGGCCGGTCGCGGCGGTCCCGACCAGAAGGTGGAGAGATGACACGGGTCTTCAGCGGGGTCAAGCCGACCGGGCACCTGACGCTGGGCAACTATCTGGGTGCCATGCGGCGGTGGGCCGATGTGGACCAGCACCAGGCCGACGCCCTGTTCTGCATCGTCGATCTGCACGCCCTGACCGTGGACCACGATCCGGCGCGGGTACGCAGGCTCAGTCGCCAGGCGGCGACGCTGCTACTGGCGGCGGGGCTCGATCCGGAGCTGTGCACCGTGTTCGTGCAGAGCCATGTGGACGAGCACGCGCGGCTGTCGTACCTGCTGGAGTGCGTGGCCACCGACGGCGAGATGCGGCGGATGATCCAGTACAAGGAGAAGTCCGCGCGGGAGCAGGAGCGGGGCGGGAGTGTGCGGCTGTCGTTGCTGACGTACCCCGTGCTGATGGCGGCGGACATCCTGGCGTACGGGGCCGACGAGGTGCCCGTGGGGGACGACCAGACCCAGCATGTGGAGCTGTCCCGGGATCTGGCCGTGCGGTTCAACCAGCGGTACGGGCTCACGTTCCCGGTACCCCGGGCGACCCGTCCGCAGGTCGCGGCCAGGGTCATGAACCTTCAGGACCCGACGTCGAAGATGGGGAAGTCGGACGACTCGGGGCCGGGGATCGTCTATCTGCTCGACGAGCCGGACGTGATGCGGAAGAAGGTCATGCGGGCCGTGACGGACAGCGGCTCGGATGTCGTGTACGACCGGGAGACGCGGCCCGGGGTGGCGAACCTGCTGGAGATCCTGGCCGCCTGTGAAGGGGGCGATCCCGAGGAGCTGAGCGGCGCCTACGGGTCGTACGGGGCCCTGAAGAAGGACACCGCGGAGGCCGTGGTCGAGTTGCTGCGGCCGGTGCAGGAGCGGCACAAGGAGCTGTGCGCCGATCCCGGCCATGTGGACGGGGTGCTGCGGGCCGGTGCGGAGCGGGCCAGAGGGATGGCCCGGCCGCGGGTGGATGCGGCGTACCGGGCGATCGGGCTGCTGCCGGCCGGGTGAGGGGGTGCCCACCGCCGGTCTCCCGGCGGTGGGCACACACGTCAGCTGTTGCCGGAGGCCAGTTCGCGGCTGCGGTCGCGGGCCGCTTCCAGCGCGGCGATCAGAGCCGCTCGTACGCCGTGGTTCTCCAGTTCGCGGATGGCGTTGATCGTCGTACCGGCCGGGGAGGTGACGTTCTCGCGGAGCTTCACCGGGTGCTCCCCGCTGTCGCGGAGCATGACCGCCGCGCCGATCGCGGACTGGACGATCAGCTCGTGGGCCTTGTCGCGGGGCAGGCCGAGCAGGATGCCGGCGTCGGTCATGGCCTCGACGAGATAGAAGAAGTACGCGGGGCCCGAGCCGGACAGGGCGGTGCAGGCGTCCTGCTGTGACTCGGGGACGCGGAGCGTCTTGCCGACGGCTCCGAAGATCTCCTCGGCGTGGGCGAGGTGGGCCTCGGTGGCGTGGCTGCCCGCCGAGATGACGGACATGGCCTCGTCGACGAGGGCGGGGGTGTTCGTCATGACGCGGACCACCGGGGTGCCGGCGGTGAGACGGGCCTCGAAGAAGGAGGTGGGGATGCCTGCGGCGCCGCTGATGACCAGGCGGTCGGCGGGGACGTGCGGCGCGAGTTCGTCCAGGAGCGTGCCCATGTCCTGGGGCTTGACCGTGAGGATGAGGGTGTCGGCGGTCTTCGCGGCCTCGGCGTTGGTGACCGGGGTGACGCCGTGGCGGCTGCGGAGTTCCTCGGCCCGTTCCCGGCGGCGGGCGGTGACCAGGAGGTCGACGGGGGCCCAGCCGGCTCGGATCATTCCGCTGAGCAGGGCTTCGCCGATCTTTCCGGTGCCGAGGACTGCGACTTTCTGCGTCATGGTGCGGGTGCCCTCCGGGGGTTGCGTCGTCCGGGTTCATCCTCGCACCGGGCTGGGTGCGGGGGGTGGGTTGTCCGGTGGGCGGGACGACGGCCGGGCCCTCGGGCTCCCGTGCCGCGGGCCGAGCCTAGAGCGTTCGCCGCCTCAGGGTCGCCGCTCCCAGGCCGAGCACCAGGAGGGCGCAGCCCGCGACGATCAGGGCGTCCCTGACGAACGTCGTCGTCATGTCCGTGTGGCGGAGGACCTCGTTCATGCCGTCCACCGCGTACGACATCGGCAGGACGTCGGAGAACGCCTTCAGGGCGGGGTGCATGTCCGAGCGGGGGGTGAACAGGCCGCAGAGGAGGAGCTGGGGGAAGATCACCGCCGGCATGAACTGGACCGCCTGGAACTCCGAGGCCGCGAAGGCCGAGACGAAGAGGCCGAGGGCCGTGCCGAGCAGGGCGTCCAGCAGGGCCACCAGCAGGAGCAGCCAGGGTGAGCCGGTGACGTCCAGGCCGAGGAACCAGACCGCCAGGCCCGTGGCGAGGGCGGACTGGATGATCGCGAGCGCGCCGAAGGCGAGGGCGTAGCCCGCGATCAGGTCGCCCTTGCCCAGGGGCATCGCGAGGAGGCGCTCCAGGGTGCCGGAGGTGCGTTCGCGCAGGGTCGCGATGGAGGTCACCAGGAACATCGTGATCAGCGGGAAGATCCCGAGGAGCGAGGCTCCGATCGAGTCGAAGGTGCGCGGGCTGCCGTCGAAGACGTAGCGCAGCAGCACCAGCATCAGGCACGGGATGACCAGCATCAGCGCGATCGTGCGCGGGTCGTGGCGGAGCTGCCGCAGCACGCGGGCGGCCGTCGCCGTCGCCCGGGAGAGGGTGAGGGCCTTCGCGGCCGGGTGGGCTGTGGTGGTGTTCGTGGTCATCGGACCGTCTCCTTTCCGGCCGTACGCTGCGCCGTCGCCTCGTCCACCAGGTGCAGGAACGCCTCTTCGACCGTCTCCGCGCCGGTACGGGTGCGCAGGGCTTGCGGGGTGTCGTCGGCGAGCAGTTCGCCCTCCCGCATCAGCAGGAGACGGTCGCAGCGCTCGGCCTCGTCCATGACGTGCGAGGAGACGAGGAGGGTGGCGCCGCGGTCGGCCGCGAGGCGGTGGAAGAGGGCCCAGAGGTCGCGGCGCAGGACCGGGTCGAGGCCGACCGTGGGTTCGTCGAGCACGAGGAGCTCCGGGGTGCCGAGGAGCGCGACCGCGAGGGAGACCCGGCTGCGCTGGCCGCCGGAGAGGTTGCCGGCGAGGGAGTCGGCGTGCGAGGTGAGGTCGACGTCGGCGATGGCCCGGGTGACGTCGTGGTGGCGGCGGTCGGCGGCGGCGCGGCCCGGGTCCAGGATCGCGGCGAAGTAGTGGAGGTTCTGGCGGATGGTCAGGTCGTCGTAGACGGAGGGGGCCTGGGTGACGTAGCCGATGCGGGAGCGCAGGGGGGCGGAGCCGGCGGGGAGTCCGAGGATCTCGAGGGTGCCGGTGACCTTGGCCTGGGTGCCGACGATCGCCCGCATGAGGGTCGACTTGCCGCAGCCGGAGGGGCCGAGCAGGCCGGTGATGTGGCCACGGGGCACGGTGAAATCGAGGCCCCGGAGGACCCTGCGGGCGCCGCGGAGGACGGTGAGCCGGTCGGCGTGGACGGCGGGGGCGGATGCCGGCGCCTGGGGGCCGGGCGGGTGCGCGCCGCGATTATTCATCATGCGATGAATATGGCGCGCGACCGGCCGGCCGTCAAGGGCCGCCCGACGGCTCGGCTGGGCTGGGGACTCCCGGCTCGTCCGGGGCGCTACGTGGCTACAGGCGGGTCGCGACGATCAGTAGGACGTCGTAGACCTCCTCGACGAGGCCGTTCGGGAAGGACTCGAGGAGGCGCTCCCGTTCCTCGGCGAGGAAGGCACGTGTGCCCTCCTCGCCGAGCACGAGGAAGATCGAGTGGCTGCCGATGTTCGCGAGGTGGATGTCGACGGGCACCGTGCGGCTCCAGCGCACGACGCGGTGGGTGTGGTCCGGGACCTCGCTGACGCCTTCGAAGGCGAGTTCGGTGCGGGTGCCGCCGGCGCCGTTCTTGGTGGCGTGCTCGGCGCCGAAGTACCGCTTGATGCGGTCCGCCTGCGCGGCGATCCAGGGCACGTCCTCGGCGTCCATGTTCCACCACAGGGCGAGCGCGCCGCCCGGGCGCAGGACGCGCAGGGCCTCCGGGAGCGAGCGGGCGGGCTCGGTCCAGTGCCAGGACTGGGCGTAGGTGAGGAAGTCGGCGGAGGCGGTGGCGAGCGGGAGGGCGTTGCCGTCGCCGCGCAGCAGGGGCACCTCGGGAAGGGTGCGGCGGAACTGGGCCGCCATGCCCGCGCCGGGCTCGATCCCGAGGACCTGCGCGCCTCTGGCCCGGAGGAGGGCGGTGGCGATGCCGGTGCCTGCGCCGATGTCCGCGACGCGGGCGCCGGTGAGGGGGCGGCCGGCGAGTTCCTCCAGGGCGTCGAAGAGGGTCGGCGGATAGGAGGGGCGGTTCGCGGCGTACTGGGCGGCGGCGGCGTTGAACGAGCGGGCTCGCACGGAGCGGGAGGGCGCGGTCATACGCCCATGGTGGCGGTGCCGGGGTGCCAGGCATAGCGGATTACCGAGGGGAGCGGGGCGCCGGGGGTGCGGCGGCCGGTCAGGAGCGGCGCTTGCGGGACGGGTCTCCCGTGCGGCGCGACACGCGCTTGTCGTAGGCGGCGCGGGCCGTGTCGTACTCCTCGCGGTGCAGCTTCTCGCCGGGGGCCTCGGTCAGCGAACGGACGAAGTAGGCGAGCAGCGAGCCGAGGAAGCCGATGGCGAGCAGTCCACGGAGGGAGGACTGGCGCTCCGGGTCGGGGCGCTTGGCGAAGGCTCCCCAGGTGTGGCCGAACGCCAGCGCGCTGCACACCAGGAACATCACCACCACCAGCAGGGTCACGGGTGCGCCGACGTCGGCGATCTGTAGGCCCTGGTAGGCGAAGCGCAGCACCAGACAGGAGACGGCGGCGGCCAGGACCGAGCCGGCGGCCACCGCGGCGCGGCGGGCTCGGTAACCGCCGTCGTGGTCCACCCAGGTGGTGCCGAAGAAGCGGATCGGTTCGGGGCGGGGTCCGCGGGGCGCGTCCTGAGTGCCGTTCTCGTCGCTCACGCGTCGATTATCACCCCGGCGGCCCCGCCCCGGTCCGCGTCAGCCGCAGCGCGGGGCGACGTAGCCGTCGCTGCCCGTGTTCACATACGCGTCCGAGACGTACGCGCCGTCGTCGATGCTGTCCCAGATGGCGGTCGTGCCGTACGGGCCGGTGACCTTCGTGCCCGGCGTCTGGCAGAAGACCGGCACCTTGACCCCCTCGGCCAGGACCCGGACGACGGGGTAGCCGGTACCGGGGCCGCTGCGGACATTGAGCCGGACGCCCGGGGCCACCGAGTAGTAGCGCACGGCCGCCGCGGCCGTCGTGACGGCCTCCGCCACGCCATCCGTCCCGGCGTCTCCGACATGGTCGACAGACATGGAAAACCTCCCCCGTTGTGCCCCATGACCGTCATGGGGTCCCGTTCACTCCCCCGCGTCACGTCGTCACCGAACACCGGTGTGTGACACGCACGCGGAGGCTAGCAAGCCGCCTCGGTCTCGTACGAGTCATCGACTAGGCTCCCTGCGTCGCGCGCGCGGACGAACAGCACGGGGGTGGTCCATGGCGCCACAGCGCAACACCGGAGCGGGCGCGGAAGCGGAACTTCCCGAGTACGCCGGCCATTACCCCCTGGAATCCCGTCTGGGTTCCGGCGGGATGGGCGTGGTTCACCTGGCCAGGAGCACCTCGGGGCTCAGGCTCGCGGTGAAGGTCGTACACGCCGAGTTCGCCAGGGACCCGGAGTTCAGGGGCCGTTTCCGGCAGGAGGTGGCCGCCGCCCGGAGGGTGAGCGGCGCCTTCACCGCGCCCGTCGTCGACGCCGATCCCGAGGCCGCGCGGCCCTGGATGGCCACGCTGTTCATCCCCGGTCCCACGCTGTCCGAACAGGTGAAGCAGAACGGGCCCATGAAGCCGGCCCAGTTGCGCCGGCTGGTGGCCGGGCTCGCCGAGGCACTGCGCGACATCCATCGGGTCGGGGTCGTGCACCGGGACCTGAAGCCGAGCAACGTACTGCTCGCCGAGGACGGGCCGAAGGTCATCGACTTCGGCATCTCCCGGCCGAAGGACAGTGAACTGCGCACGGAGACCGGGAAGTTGATCGGCACTCCGCCCTTCATGGCACCCGAGCAGTTCCGGCGGCCCAGGGAGGTCGGCCCGGCCGCCGACATCTTCGCGCTCGGCTCCGTCCTGGTGCACGCGGCGACGGGGCGCGGGCCGTTCGACTCCGACAGCCCGTATGTCGTCGCCTACCAGGTCGTGCACGACGAGCCGGACCTGAACGGCGTACCGGGGGACCTCGCGCCGCTGCTGCTGCGCTGCCTGGCCAAGGAGCCCGAGGACCGGCCCACTCCCGACGAGCTGATGCGGGAACTGCGGTCGGTGGCGGCCTCCTACGACACCCAGACCTTCGTACCGACCCAGCGCACGGGTGACACGCCGAGGCCGGAACCCCGGGCCGGGAGGCCCGAGCGGCGGCCCGAGCGGGGGGTCCGGGGGCTGCTCAAGCGGGTGGCCCTGGTGGCGGGAGCGTTCAGCCTCGTGCTGGGCGGCGCCTACGCGGCCGTCAGGGTGCTCGACGGCGGCGCTCCCGCCCCGGCCGGTCCCCGGACCACGCTGGCCGCGTTCCGTACCTGGGAGGCGAAGCCCCTGTCCGAGGACGGCACCATGCCGCAGTGCTCCTACGGTGCGGGCAAGCTGCTGTGCGGACAGTCCGGTCTGGTCTACGCCCTCAACCCGTCGGACGGCACAGTGGTGTGGCGGCACAAGGTCGCCACGACCTCCAGGAGCGGCCCGCCGGTCGTCTCGGGCGGTCTCGTCCAGCCGATGACGGGCGAACGCCAAAGCCTGGAGGCACTGGATCCCGGTCCGGGCCGGGCGCGCTGGCACCGGGACATGCCCGCCTACAACGCCATGCGGCCGGCCGCGGGCATGCTCCTGCTCACCGGCACCGACGGGACGGTCACCGGCGTGAACAGCGCCTCGGGGGACACCGAGTGGAGCCACCGGATCCCCGGCCAGCGCATGCCGTATTTCACCTCGTTCGCCGGGGACCCGTCGGCGTATGCCGTGAGTACGTCCGACACCGGGACGAGCACACGGGTCACCGCGGTGGATCCGGACACGGGTGACGTGCGCTGGGACGCGCATCTGAAAGGGAACCTGGAGCCCTTCGGCACCGCGGACGGGTCCGTCTTCCTCCTCTCCATGGACCAGGTCTACGGGCGTGCGCAGGCCGTGGTCCGCTACACCCCCGGGTCGGGGGCCACACGTACCGTTTTGCTGCCCGTGCCGTTGGACAGCGCCCGTGCCAGCGTCCACGGCAGCACCGTCCACCTCCTCGCAGCCGGTGGCTCGCTGGAGGCCGTCGACATGGACACGCGCAGACAGCTCTGGCATGTCGAGACGTCCGTGAGCCGCGGCTCGGCGCCGGTCGCGGACGGCGGGCACGTGTACTTCACCGCGGCCGACGGACGGCTGCTCGCGTTCGACGCCGAGGACGGCAGGCTCATCGGGCAGACCGCGCCACGCCTCGGCGCCCACGCGGACCGGGTCACGGCCGCGCTGCCCGAGCCCGTGATCATCGACGGTCATGTCTACGCGGGTGCCCCCGACGGCACGGTCTTCGGTGTGGACGGACGTGATCCGTCGGTCTGGTGACGCGCGCACGGCCGGCCCGGTGACGTACCGAAACCGCCGGCCCGGTGACGTGCCAAGGGGGCCGCCTGCGAAGGGGCGGCCCCCTGCTCGTGCTCGCCGCGGGTCAGCCCCGCTGCACCGCGTCCGGTCAGCCCAGCCTGGTCACGTCGCGCACCGCGCCCTTGTCCGCGCTCGTCGCCATCGCCGCGTAGGCCCGCAGGGCGGCCGAGACCTTGCGGTCACGGTCGGCGGGAGCGTAGACGCCGTTCAGGGCCGCTCGGCGGGAGCTCAGCTCGTCCTCGGACACCAGCAGGTCGATCGTGCGGTTCGGGATGTCGATGCGGATGCGGTCGCCGTCCCGCACCAGGGCGATCGTGCCGCCCGAGGCGGCCTCGGGAGAGGCGTGACCGATCGACAGGCCCGAGGTGCCGCCGGAGAAGCGGCCGTCCGTGACCAGTGCGCACGCCTTGCCCAGGCCGCGGCCCTTCAGGTACGAGGTCGGGTACAGCATCTCCTGCATGCCCGGGCCGCCCTTGGGCCCCTCATACCGGATGACGACGACGTCGCCCTCCTTGATCCGCTGGGTGAGGATCTTCTCGACGGCCTCCTCCTGCGACTCGCAGACGACCGCCGGGCCCTCGAAGGTCCAGATCGACTCGTCGACGCCGGCCGTCTTCACCACACAGCCGTCGGCCGCGAGGTTGCCCTTGAGGACCGCGAGGCCGCCGTCCTTGGAGTAAGCGTGCTCGATCGACCGGATGCAGCCGTTCTCGTCGTCCTCGTCCAGGGCCTGCCAGCGCTCGGACTGGGAGAAGGCCTCGGCGGAGCGCTTGCAGCCGGGGGCCGCGTGCCACAGCTCGACCGCCTCCGGGGACGGGGAGCCCCCGCGGATGTCCCAGGTCTTCAGCCAGTCGGCCAGGGACGGGCTGTGGACCGCGTGCACGTCCTCGTTCAGCAGGCCCCCGCGGTGCAGTTCGCCGAGGAGGGCCGGGATACCGCCCGCGCGGTGCACGTCCTCCATGTAGTACGTGCGGTCCTTGGCGACGTTCGGGGCGACCTTCGCCAGGCACGGCACCCGGCGGGAGACCTCGTCGATCTCCGTCAGGCCGAACGGGACGCCTGCCTCCTGGGCGGCGGCCAGCAGGTGCAGGATCGTGTTGGTCGAGCCGCCCATCGCGATGTCGAGGGCCATCGCGTTCTCGAAGGCGGAGAAGGTGGCGATGCTGCGCGGCAGGACCGTCTCGTCGTCCTGCTCGTAGTAGCGGCGGGTCAGGTCCATGACCGTGCGGGCCGCGTTCTCGTACAGCGCCCGGCGGGCCGTGTGCGTGGCGAGGACCGAGCCGTTGCCGGGGAGGGAGAGACCGATAGCCTCCGTCAGGCAGTTCATCGAGTTGGCCGTGAACATGCCCGAACAGGAGCCGCAGGTCGGACAGGCGTTCTCCTCGATGCGGAGGATGTCCTCGTCGGAGATCTTGTCGTTCACCGCGTCGGAGATCGCGTCGACCAGGTCCAGCGTGCGGACCGTGCCGTCGACCAGCGTGGCGCGACCGGACTCCATCGGGCCGCCGGAGACGAAGACCGTCGGGATGTTCAGGCGAAGGGCCGCCATCAGCATGCCCGGGGTGATCTTGTCGCAGTTGGAGATGCAGACCAGGGCGTCGGCGCAGTGGGCCTCGACCATGTACTCCACGCTGTCCGCGATCAGGTCGCGGGAGGGGAGGCTGTAGAGCATGCCGCCGTGGCCCATGGCGATGCCGTCGTCCACCGCGATCGTGTTGAACTCGCGCGGGATGCCGCCCGCCTCCCTGATCGCCTCGCTGACGATCCGGCCGACCGGCTGGAGGTGGGTGTGGCCCGGCACGAACTCGGTGAAGGAGTTGGCGACCGCGATGATCGGCTTCCGTCCGATGTCCGCGCCGGGTACCCCGGAGGCACGCATCAGGGCGCGGGCGCCTGCCATGTTGCGGCCGTGGGTGACTGTGCGGGACCTCAGCTCGGGCATCGTCGCTCGCTCCTTCGGAGAGTTCTCAACTCAGGTCGAGCGTACGCCGGTGCTCCAAGGGACGGACACAAGTGTCCGGAATGCGGGATGCGTGTTTCAGGGACGCCGCGGTGGTGCGGCCCGTCCCACCGGTGTCAGGGGCTTCCTCAGGCGCCCCGTCCCACCGGTCTCGGCACCACGCTCTCAGGGGTTCGTCAGGTGACCCTGCACCACGGGTGCCACCCGTGCCACCAATTCTTCCAGGTCGGCCGACGCCACCGGTTCCACCTTGATCACATACCGCAGCATCGCGACCCCGACCAGCTGCGCGGCCGCCAGCTCGGCGCGCAGCTCCGCGTCGGGCAGGCCGAGCTGCCCGGAGATGCGGCGCAGCAGCTGCGCGGCCACCAGGCGGCGGAAGACGGCGGCCGCGGTCTCGTTGTTGACGGCGGAGCGGACGATCGCCAGCAGCGGCGTACGGGTCGCGGGGTTCTCCCAGATGCCGAGGAGGAAACGGGTCAGGCGCTCGCCGACGGCGTCACGGGGGCCCTCGGCGACCGCGTCCGGCGCGCTCAGGGCCGGCGCGAAGGCGACCTCGATGGCGGCCTCGAAGACCTGTTCCTTGGTGCCGAAGTAGTGGTGCACGAGCGCGGAGTCCACTCCGGCGGCCTTGGCGATGCCGCGTACGGATGTCCTCTCGTAGCCGCGCTCGGAGAACTCCTCTCGGGCCGCCTCCAGGATGCGGTCGCGGGTGGCGGGGGCCGCCGCCGTCTCCCTGCGGCTGGGCCGTCCCCTGCCGCGGCGGGCAGGACCCGCTCCCGTCACTCCGGCGGCTCCGGTCACGGGCGGACCACCCCGCTCATCCGCGGGACACCTTCGCTGCGGCCGCGAGGTGCAGGCGCGCGAAGGCGAGCGCCTCGGCGAGGTCGGCCTCGCGCTCGGCGCCGGACATCGCGCGGCGGGTGTTGACCTCGATGACGACGTACCCGTCGAAGCCGGTGAGCGCGAGCCGCTCCAGGACCTCGGCGCAGGGCTGGATGCCGCGGCCGGGCACGAGGTGCTCGTCCTTGTTGGAGCCGTTGCCGTCGGCGAGGTGGACATGCCCGAGGCGGTCGCCCATCCGTTCGAGCATGTTGAGGGCGTCGGTGCGGGCCGTGGCGGTGTGGCTCAGGTCGATCGTGAAGTGGCGGTAGTCGTCATTGGTGACGTCCCAGTCGGGGGCGTACGCCAACATCTCGCGGTCCCGGTAGCGCCACGGATACATGTTCTCTACGGCGAACCGCACATCCGTCTCGTTCGCCATGCGCCAGATGCCGTCGACGAAGTCGCGGGCGTACTGCCGCTGCCACCGGAAGGGCGGATGGACGACGACGGTACCCGCGCCGAGCTTCTCCGCGGCCCTGCGGGCACGCTGGAGCTTGACCCAGGGGTCGGTGGACCACACGCGCTGGGTGATCAGCAGACAGGGCGCGTGGACGGCGAGAACGGGCATCCGGTGGTAGTCGCTGAGCCGGCGCAGGGCGTCGATGTCCTGGCTGACGGGATCCGTCCACACCATGATCTCGACCCCGTCGTACCCGAGGCGCGCGGCGATCTCGAAGGCCGTCGCCGTCGACTCCGGATAGACGGAGGCCGTCGACAGGGCGACCTTCGCATCCGGGATGCGCACCACTGGTTCTGCCACGAGGGACAGGGTACGGGGCGTCGCCTTGACATGGGGGGCCGCTTGCGCGGGGCGGGGTGTGGGAAGGGGCACAGCGCCGCTAGTCTAGTCCGCCGCCATGTGATCCAGGCGGCGCAGGATCACGCCCTCGCGCAGGGCCCACGGGCAGATCTCCAGGGTCTCCACACCGAACAGGTCCATCGTGCCCTCCGCGACCAGCGCGCCCGCCAGGAGCTGGCCCGCCCGGCCCTCGGAGACGCCCGGGAGGTCCGCGCGCTCCTCGGCCGTCATCCCGGCGAGCTGCGGAACCCAGCCCTCCAGGGACTCCCGCTTCAGCTCACGCTGCACATACGGCCCCTCGGCGGAGCGTGCCGCCCCGGCGAGGCGGGCGAGCTGTTTGAAGGTCTTGGAGGTGGCGACGACGTGGTCGGGCACCCCGAGGCGGCTGAACTCGCCGACGGTACGGGCGATCTGCGCCCGCACATGGCGTCGCAGGGCCCTGACGTCCTCCGGCTCCGGCGGATCCCCGGGGAGCCAGCCCGCGGTGAGCCGGCCCGCGCCCAGCGGCAGCGACACCGCCGCGTCGGGTTCCTCGTCGATCCCGTAGGCGATCTCCAGCGAGCCGCCGCCGATGTCGAGGACGAGCAGCTTGCCCGCCGACCAGCCGAACCAGCGCCGGGCGGCGAGGAAGGTCAGCCGTGCCTCCTCCTCACCGGTCAGCACCTGCAACTCCACGCCGGTGGCCTCCCTGACCCGGGCCAGCACGTCGTCCGCGTTGCTCGCCTCGCGCACGGCGGAGGTGGCGAACGGCAGCAGGTCCTCGACGCCCTTGTCCTCGGCGGCCTGGAGGGCGTCGAGGACGACGCCGATCAGCTTGTCGACCCCGTCGGCGCCGATGGCCCCGCTGTCGTCGAGGAGCTGAGCGAGCCGCAGTTCCGCCTTGTGCGAGTGCGCGGGCAGGGGGCACGCGCCGGGGTGCGCGTCCACCACCAGCAGGTGCACCGTGTTCGAACCCACGTCGAGGACACCGAGTCTCATGTACGGAACGCTACTGCCCGTACGACGATCCTCCGTCCCCGATGCGGTCCGGAGCCACTTACCCTGGATGCGTGCCAAAGACGAAAAAGGCGAAGCCTGACAAATCCTTCAGGGGATCGAAGGATTCTTCGCAGGCGAAGGCGTCCACGTCCAAGAAGGCCCCGAAGGTGAGCGACGAGAAGGGGCTCGACTTCGCGCGCGCGTGGGTGGAGTTTCCGGATCCGGCCGACGACGAACAGGTCTTCCGCTGTGATCTGACATGGCTGACCTCACGCTGGAACTGCATCTTCGGAAGCGGCTGCCAGGGCATCCAGGCGGGCCGCGCGGACGACGGGTGCTGCACGCTCGGCGCGCACTTCTCGGAGGAGGACGACGAGAAGCGGGTGGCCGAACACGTGGCACGGCTCACGCCGGAGATCTGGCAGAACCATGACGTGGGCATGGAGACCGGCTGGGTCGCGGAGGACGACGAGGGCTCCCGGCAGACCCGCCCCTACCAGGGCTCGTGCATCTTCCAGAACCGGCCCGGGTTCCCCGGAGGCGCCGGCTGCTCGCTGCACATCCTGGCGCTGCGGGAGGGCCGCGAACCGCTGGAGACCAAGCCGGACGTCTGCTGGCAGCTGCCGATCCGGCGGACGTACGAGTGGATCGACCGGCCCGACGACACCCGGGTGCTGCAGGTTTCCATCGGTGAGTACGACCGCCGCGGCTGGGGTCCGGGCGGCCATGACCTGCACTGGTGGTGCACGTCGGCGACGTCGGCGCACGGCGCGGGCGACCCGGTGTATGTCTCGTACCGGGCAGAACTGACCGAGCTGATGGGCAAGGCCGGGTACGACCGCCTCGTCGAGCTGTGCGAACAGCGCCTGGCCTCGCAGCTGCCCCTGGTGGCACCGCATCCTGCGGACCCGGTGGGCTGAGCGGGGCGTTCCGGACATTCGGGTTCCGGACATTCGGGTGTTCCGGGCATTTCGGGGCGCGGGCGGTGAGCCGGGCCTACGGGGACGGGCTCGGGTCGCCGCTCTCGGAGGGCGGCGGGGGCGAGGAAGGGGGCTCCTCGGACGGGGGCGGGCTCGTGGTCGGCGGGTCCGTGGGGGCCGGGGTCGGGTCGCCGGGCGTGGGCTCCGGGCCGGTCGTGGGCGGATCGCTCGGCACGGGGGCGGACGGGCCGGTGTGCACGGGGGTGGGGCCGGGGTCGGACGTCCCCGCCGTCCCGTAACCGTAGATCGAGACCACCGCGCCCGCCGGTGCCACCGCCACGCGCGCGTGCCAGAGGCCGGACGGCTCGCGCAGGTGGTCGACGAACACCCGGACAGTGATCGACGCTCCCGGAGCGAGTGTTCCCGACGCCTGGCTCAGAGAGAGCCAGGGGGCGCCCGTGGACGCCGACCAGCGGACCGGCGAGCTGCCGGACGCGATCAGGGTGATGAGGGTCGTGGTGCCGTCGTTGTCGGCCGCCACCGTGAGGTGTCCCGCCGCAGGGTCGCCCGTCTTCACCCCGATGACCTCGACGGACACATCGGGCGAGCGGCCGTCCTTGCCGAAGCGGGCGCCGGGTCCGGTACGCGCGTTGCCCGCGTTCTCGTAGCCGTCCGCGTCCTCGCCGCCGAGAACGGCGGAGTCGTGCAGCTCCCGCGCCGTCACCGAGCGGCCGTCGGCGCCCTCGCCGGTGAGGGGCGCGCCGCGGTAGGCCGCCCACAGGGCGATGACGGGGGCCGCGACCACGGCGGCGACGACGGTCGTCGTGACGGCACGCGCACGCAGGCGGTCCCGGCGCGCCGCGTGGTCCTTGGGGTCCATGGGAAAACCGTGCCGGTCGAAGCGGGGGGCACCGCCACGCGCGCGTGGGGCGTGCGCCATCGCGGCACCCAGGGCCGTGCGCGGAGCCCGGAGGACGGGCAGCGCGGCGGGGGTGACACTGGTGCCCGGCCAGGCGCCGGGGACCGCGCGCTCGGCGGTGCGGCGGCAGCGCGGGCAGTCGTCGACGTGACGGACGAGTTCGCGGCGCAGGGCGGCGCTGAGTACGAACTGGTGGTCGTCGGTGAGGCGGGCGACGCTCGGACAGGAGCCCGTCTCCACGACGGCGAGCGCGGCACGGGTGCGTTCGACCTCGCAGGCGGCGGAGGCGAGGAGTTCCCGCGCGGCCGCGAGGTCCATGCCGAGCACGGCGGCGACCTCCTTGGCGGTGAGCTGGTGCCGCACGGCGAGTTCGAGGGCCTCGCGCTGTTCGGGGGTGGTTCCGGCCGCCTCGGGCCAGGCGAGCTGGGCGAGTTCCCGTCTGCGCTGCTCCTGGACCTCCTCGGGGGTGGAGACAGGGTTCGGTTCGGGGGCGGAGGCGGGGCCGGTCCGTCCGGCAGCGGGCACGGGGGCGGAGGCCGGGCCCGGGCCGCCGGGGGCGGGCGAGCGGCCGATGGCCTCGGCGGCGCGCCGGTCGTCGGCCTCCTGGTGCGCGCGGTGCGGGCGGTCGCGCCCGGCGGCATGGCCGGCCTGGCGGCGGTTCCGGGCCTCGGCGAGCTTGCGCAGACACGACCAGCGGGCCAGCGCGTACAACCAGGCGCGGCGGTCGCCGGGGGCCATCGGACCTCGGGTGCCGCGGCGCTCGGCGAACGCGAGGGCGTCCCCCAGGGCGGCCGTCGCGGTCCCGTGGTCGCACAGCACGGACAGGCAATAGGTGAACAGGCCGTCGAGGTAGGGCTCGTAACGCGCGGGCGGGCTCGGTGCCGTGGTGCGGGTGTTCGCGCCACGGGGCACGCTTCCCCGCTCGCGAGCGTCTTTGCGCGCCGGGCGTGCGCCGGTGGCGTGCGTGGAGGTCTCCGGCCTGCTGCTCATCACCCGTGCGACCGTAGGCGCCGACAGGCGGCACCTTCTGCCCCCTTGCGCACTTTTACTCCGTACGGGTGAAACGATCCCTCAAAACGGGCCACGAACGACGGGTGCGGCCGTCCCGGCGCGCGCCGACTTCCGCTCGCGCGCAGGTCCGTGCGCCTCCTTCCCCCGCGCCCGCGCCTCAGGCACCCGGCGCGGCGGCCGCGAGTACCGCCAGGTGGATCGCGGAGCCCCGTGAAGTGGATCGCGCCGCGCATCGGCGCTCCCGCGCGCGAGGCCGGGACGTCCACCGCCGCCCGGTCTCACAGGCCCCAGGCCCCGGTGTCAGTGGGCCCCGCTACGGTTCGTGCATGGCTGCCCGTACGAAGACCACCAAGGACCGCCCGTCCTACCGCTGCACCGAGTGCGGCTGGCAGACGGCCAAGTGGCTCGGCCGCTGCCCCGAGTGCCAGGCATGGGGCACGATCGAGGAGTACGGCGCGCCCGCGGTGCGGACGACGACTCCGGGCCGGGTGACCAGCTCCGCCCTGCCCATCGGACAGGTCGACGGGCGGCAGGCCACCGCCCGCTCCACCGGTGTGCCCGAGCTGGACCGCGTCCTCGGCGGCGGGCTCGTGCCTGGCGCGGTCGTGCTGCTCGCCGGCGAACCCGGCGTGGGCAAGTCCACACTGCTGCTGGACGTCGCGGCCAAGGCGGCGAGCGACGAGCACCGCACGCTGTATGTGACGGGCGAGGAGTCGGCGAGCCAGGTGCGCCTGCGCGCCGACCGCATCCGGGCCATCGACGACCACCTCTACCTGGCGGCGGAGACCGATCTTTCCGCCGTGCTCGGTCACTTGGACGCGGTGAAGCCGTCCCTGCTCGTCCTGGACTCCGTGCAGACCGTCGCCTCCCCCGAGATCGACGGCGCGCCCGGCGGCATGGCCCAGGTCCGGGAGGTCGCCGGGGCCCTCATCCGTGCCTCCAAGGAGCGCGGCATGTCCACCCTGCTCGTCGGTCATGTCACCAAGGACGGCGCGATCGCGGGCCCCCGCCTGCTCGAACACCTGGTGGACGTCGTGCTGCACTTCGAGGGCGACCGGCACGCCCGGCTGCGCCTCGTACGGGGAGTCAAGAACAGATACGGAGCGACCGACGAGGTCGGCTGCTTCGAGTTGCACGACGAGGGGATCATCGGCCTGGCCGACCCGAGCGGCCTGTTCCTGACCCGCCGCGACGAGCCGGTCCCCGGCACCTGCCTGACCGTCACCCTGGAGGGCCGCCGGCCCCTGGTCGCCGAGGTGCAGGCCCTGACGGTCGACTCGCAGATCCCCTCCCCGCGGCGTACGACGTCCGGCCTGGAGACCTCCCGCGTCTCGATGATGCTCGCCGTCCTGGAGCAGCGCGGCCGGATCAGCGCCCTCGGCAAGCGGGACATCTACTCCGCGACGGTCGGCGGGGTGAAGCTCTCCGAACCGGCCGCGGACCTGGCGGTCGCGCTGGCGCTGGCGAGCGCCGCGAGCGACACCCCGCTGCCCAAGAATCTGGTGGCGATCGGAGAAGTGGGTCTCGCGGGGGAGGTCAGACGCGTCACAGGGGTCCAGCGGCGACTGGCCGAGGCCCACCGTCTGGGCTTCACGCACGCGCTCGTTCCGGCCGATCCGGGCAAGATCCCGCCGGGGATGAAGGTGCTGGAAGTGGCGGACATAGGGGACGCCCTGCGGGTCCTTCCACGCTCCCGTCGCCGAGAGGCCCCACGGGAGGAGGAAGACCGCCGGTAGACTTTGCCCTGGTCTCGCCCGTCCGTACGAACCGAGAGTGCGACACGGGAGCGCCCCAGAACCTGCGACCGGAGGAGTGCAGTGGCAGCCAACGACCGGGCGGCAGCTCCCGGAAAGTCCGGCGGGAGTTCCGGTGCCGATGGCCTGATGCGCGCCTCACTGAGCGCCGTGGCTCCCGGCACGGCCCTGCGCGACGGTCTCGAGCGCGTGCTCCGCGGCAACACCGGCGGGCTCATCGTGCTCGGCTCCGACAAGACCGTCGAGGCGATGTGCACGGGCGGTTTCGTCCTGGACGTCGAGTTCACGGCCACCCGTCTGAGGGAGCTGTGCAAGCTGGACGGCGCCCTGGTGCTCTCCTCGGACCTGTCGAAGATCCTCAGGGCGGGCGTGCAACTGGTGCCCGACCCGACGATCCCGACCGAGGAGACGGGCACGCGCCACCGCACGGCGGACCGGGTGAGCAAGCAGGTCGGCTTCCCCGTGGTCTCGGTCTCCCAGTCGATGCGCCTGATCGCGCTGTACGTCGACGGTCAGCGCCGCGTCCTGGAGGACTCGGCGGCGATCCTGTCCCGCGCCAACCAGGCCCTCGCGACCCTGGAGCGCTACAAGCTCCGCCTGGACGAGGTGGCCGGCACGCTGTCCGCGCTGGAGATCGAGGACCTGGTGACGGTCCGGGACGTCTCGGCGGTGTCGCAGCGGCTGGAGATGGTCCGTCGTATCGCGACCGAGATCGCCGAGTACGTGGTCGAGCTGGGTACGGACGGCCGTCTGCTCGCCCTCCAGCTGGACGAGTTGATCGCCGGGGTGGAGCCCGAGCGGGAGCTGGTGGTGCGCGACTACGTGCCCGAGCCGACCGCCAAGCGCTCCCGCACCGTCGAGGAGGCCCTGTCCGAACTGGACGCCCTGACCCACGCCGAACTCCTCGAACTTGCCACGGTGGCCCGCGCCCTGGGTTACACCGGCTCCCCCGAGGCGCTCGACTCGGCGGTTTCGCCGCGCGGTTTCCGGCTGCTCGCGAAGGTCCCGCGGCTGCCCGGCGCGATCATCGACCGCCTGGTGGACCACTTCGGAGGCCTTCAGAAGCTGCTCGCGGCGAGCGTCGACGACCTCCAGACGGTGGACGGCGTCGGCGAGGCCCGGGCCCGCAGCGTCCGCGAGGGCCTGTCGCGGCTGGCGGAGTCGTCGATCCTCGAGCGGTACGTGTAGCCACCGGCGGGCCGTATGGCCGGGCTCCCCGGCCCGGCCAGCCCGCCCGGACCCGGCACAGGGGGCGCCGCGAGGGACCTCGGGCCCGCCCCGAAACCGGTGGAGGGGGCGCCGCGAGGGACCTCGGGCCCGCCCCGAAACCGGTGGAGAGGCTCCGCAGCCGCCCGTACGTTCGGAGGATGACCACCCGAACCTGATCCGTCCTCCTGACCGGCCCGTCGGCCCGGCGGCATCAGTCCTTCGACAACACGAAGGACGTCTGGGCCTTCGGGAAACCGGGGGCGTTCGCCTGGACCAGATAGGTGCCCGCGGGCACCGAACCAGCCGGTGGCGTCGCGCAGTTGGGGGCGCTCTGCCTGCGGTCCCACTTCACCGTGTAGGTGACCTTGGCGTTCGCGGGTACGCGGAACAGCACGCTGCCCGTGCCGCTCGGGCAGTCGGACGACGTCCACACGTCGTTGTCGCTGCCGGTCTGCGTCACCGTCAACACGGCGCTCTTCGGGCCGAGGTCAAGCTTGCAGTCACTGCCGGAGGAGTTCTTGGCGGCCAGCTCGAACGCGGGGGTGTCTCCGGGCGCGTACGTGTTGCGAACGCTCCTCAGCGTCAACTGCACTGCACCGGGTGTGCAGTTGGGCAGGGACGACCCGGAACCGGCCGGCAACTGACCGGCTCCGGAGCCGCTGTCACCGCTGCCGTCCGTCCCGCCGCCCGCCGTTTCCGTCGCGGATCCACCGGAGCCGCCGGTGCCGCCGGACTCCGACGAGCCGGAGGACCCCGCCGACCCGGAACCGCCCCCGCCGCTCGACTCGTCGCGCCCGCCCGGGTGTTGGCTGATCGCCGGTCCGGTTCCGGACGGGCCCGGAGTGATGGACGACGTGGGGTGCTTGCCGTTCGAGCCGTCCGACTTGTTCTTGCCGCCACCGCCGCCTGACGTGACCACCCAGGCGATCAACAGCGCCAACAGGGCTAGTACAGACAGCAGTAGGGCCCTCCGTCGCCAGTAGATGGAGGAGGGAAGCGGCCCGACCGGATTGCGCAGAGATCCCACGGCGGAAACTGTACGAGAGATCGGAGCCGGGCCTTGCCCCACCCGCCGCCCCGGCATCAACTTTTCCGGATCATCATCCCGCACGGCCTCCGCCGAACACGGTCGAGGCACTCATCGCCCGCGCCTCGCCCACCATCCGGGAGACCCTGCCCTCCTCCGCACTCTCCTCGGTCATACCCCCACCCACCGAGCCTGCGCGCGCAGTCGCAGTCTCCCCGAGCCCCGACCGCCCACCGAGGGCTGGAGGCAGGAGGCCGGGCGCACCGACACAACACCCCCACCCGGGGCCATCCCCCACCCCACCCCCCCTCACGTGGCAGGATCGAAACCGTCATGACTGCACCCACCACCCCCGCCCCCGTTCCCGCCCCCGAACCCGCCCGGACCGACGACCTCACGGGCCGGGTCCCCGGCAGGGCCCTGCACGCCCCGGTCATCGCCTGGTTCAACGAGCACGCCCGCGATCTCCCCTGGCGGCGCCCGGAGGCCGGGCCGTGGGGCGTGATGGTCAGTGAGTTCATGCTCCAGCAGACACCGGTCAGCCGCGTCCTGCCCGTCTACGAGCAGTGGCTCGCCCGCTGGCCCCGCCCCGCCGACCTCGCCAAGGAACCCCCCGGCGAGGCCGTGCGCGCCTGGGGCCGGCTCGGCTACCCGCGCCGCGCCCTGCGCCTGCACGGCGCGGCCGTGGCGATAACGGAACGGCACGGCGGCGACGTGCCCACCGAGCACGCCCAGCTGATCGCCCTGCCCGGCATCGGCGAGTACACGGCGGCCGCCGTCGCCTCCTTCGCCTACGGCCAGCGGCACCCGGTCCTCGACACCAACGTGCGGCGCGTCCTCGCGCGCGCGGTCAACGGGGTGCGGTACCCGCCCAACGCCACCACCGCCGCGGAGCGCAGGCTCGCCCGCGAGCTACTGCCCGAGGACGAGCGAACGGCGTCCCGCTGGGCGGCCGCCTCCATGGAACTGGGCGCGCTGATCTGCACCGCGAAGAACGAGACGTGTCACCGCTGCCCGATCGCCGCGCAGTGCGCCTGGCGGCTGGCCGGGAAGCCGGAGCACGACGGTCCGCCGCGCCGCGGCCAGACGTACGCGGGGACGGACCGTCAGGTGCGTGGCCGGCTGCTGGCCGTCCTGCGGGAGGCGGTGGGCCCGGTCCCCCAGTCGGTCCTCGACCGGGTGTGGGACGAGCCGGTGCAGCGCGCCCGCGCCCTGGACGGGCTGGTCTCCGACGGCCTGGTGGAGCCCCTCCCCGGCGGCCTCTACCGCCTTCCTCACACCTGACCCCGTCCGCCCGGGCGCGTTCCCACCCGCGCGCCCGGGCGGACGCGGCGCCCCGCCACCCGGCCGGCGCCCCGCCACCCGGCCGGTGCACGGCCGTCGGGCCGTCCACGGCCCGCTCCGTCACAGCCGTTGCCTCGCCACCTCACAGAGCACTCGACTCATCAGCGGGACAAATCACCCCATACCATCTCCAACTGCCGCTCTCCTCTACCCCGTTCCTCTGTTTGTTACACAACCGACGGACAGCCGAGCGCTCTCCGCAGGCTGGCTCGGACAACGCCGTGACAACCCGTCCGTAACTTCATATGCGTGCCGCGGGGAACGCGACACGGGAGCTGATGAAGGCTCAGGGACTTGGTGTTACCGACAACCCGGCTGTGTGGCACAGCCGGCGGACAGGTCGGAAACGGGGAATGGAGGCGGTTGGAATGGCGCACGGCGAGGTGCTCGAGTTCGAAGAGTACGTACGCACCCGGCAGGAGGCGCTGCTGCGCAGCGCCCGTCGGCTGGTGCCCGACCCCACCGACGCCCAGGACCTGCTCCAGACCGCGCTGGTGCGCACGTACGGCCGCTGGGACGGCATCGCCGACAAGCGCCTGGCGGACGCCTACCTGCGCCGCGTGATGATCAACACGCGCACCGAGTGGTGGCGGGCCCGCAAGCTGGAGGAGGTCC
Organism: Streptomyces sp. NPDC047079; assembly: GCF_040643755.1. Classification (NCBI taxonomy): domain Bacteria; kingdom Bacillati; phylum Actinomycetota; class Actinomycetes; order Kitasatosporales; family Streptomycetaceae; genus Streptomyces; species Streptomyces sp. NPDC047079. The sequence goes on along the minus strand of NZ_JBEYUZ010000018.1, from coordinate 130,962 downwards.
CCACCGAGCAGCTCCCGGACGCCCGCGTCGAGGACTCCACCGAGCAGCACGCCGACCGGGCCCTGCTGATGGACGTCCTGAAGGTGCTCGCTCCGAAGCAGCGCAGTGTCGTGGTGCTGCGACACTGGGAGCAGATGTCCACGGAGGAGACGGCCGCCGCCCTCGGCATGTCGGCCGGTACGGTCAAGAGCACGCTGCACCGGGCGCTCGCCCGGCTCCGGGAGGAGCTGGAGGCCCGCGACCTGGACGCACGCGCGCTGGAGCGTGAGGAGCGGGAGCGTTGCGCGGCCTAGGCAGGCGGGCCACACGGCCCAGCGGGGCCCTCAAGGCGGCGATGGCGGCGGTGACCGCGATCGCCGCCCTCGGGCTTCTCGTCTCCGCCTGTGCCACCGGCGGCACGGGCGCGCGGGACGAGGGGCCGGCGGGCAGCGACCAGGTGGTCGCGGGCACCTCCCCGCCCTCCGCCTCACCGACCAAGAAGGAGCCGACGCGGCTCGACGTGGTCAAGATGGTGAAGGACGATCCGAAGGTCGCGAAGGCGGTCAAGGAGGATCTCAAACCGTGCGTGGCCGACGAGTACCCGGTCGACGTCTCGTACGGCGATGTCACCGGGGGCACCGCGAACGACATCGTCGTGAACGTGATGACGTGCAGCGACGCCGTCGGCCTCGGCTCGTACGTGTACCGGATGGAGAACCACAGATACGAGAATGTGTTCAAGGCGGAGGAGCCTCCGGTCTACGCGGAGATAGACCGCGGTGACCTCGTGGTGACCCAGCAGATGTACGAGAAGGGCGACCCGGTGTCGTATCCCTCCAGCGAGCAAGTGCTCACCTACCGCTGGACCGCGAGCCATTTCGCCGTCGTGTCCAGCACCCGGAATGTGTACAGCAACGCGGTGAGCGACGGCGGCACGCCCGCCCCGGCGGGGAACTGAGAGAGCGGATGGCAGAGCAGACCCACGTCCTGTTCGTCGAGGACGACGACGTCATCCGTGAGGCCACCCAGCTCGCCCTGGAGCGCGTCGGCTTCGCGGTCACCGCCATGCCCGACGGTCTGTCGGGCCTGGAGGCGTTCCATGACCGTCGCCCCGACATCGCCCTGCTGGACGTGATGCTCCCCGGGCTGGACGGTGTCAGTCTGTGCCGCCGCATCCGCGACGAGTCGACCGTGCCGGTGATCATGGTGTCGGCCCGTGCCGACTCGATCGACGTGGTGCTCGGCCTGGAGGCGGGCGCCGACGACTATGTGACCAAGCCGTTCGACGGCGCCGTGCTGGTCGCGCGCATCCGTGCGGTGCTGCGCCGCTTCGGACACGCGAGCGGCGACGGGCGGGGAGCCGAGGACTCCTCCTCCGTGGGCGGCGGCGTGCTCACCTTCGGCGAACTGAAGATCGACACCGAGGGCATGGAGGTACGGCGGTCGGGGCAGCCGGTGGCCCTCACCCCTACCGAGATGCGGCTGCTGCTGGAGTTCTCGTCGGCGCCGGGCACGGTACTGTCGCGTGACAAGCTGCTGGAGCGGGTGTGGGACTACGGCTGGGGCGGTGACACCCGGGTCGTCGACGTCCATGTCCAGCGGCTGCGCACGAAGATCGGCCAGGACCGGATCGAGACGGTCCGCGGCTTCGGCTACAAGTTGAAGGCCTGAGCAGGGGTATGCGGGGGATTCTCGGACGCCTGATCCCGGATGACGCGGCCATACGGACGGGCCTCAGATGGAAGCTCAGCGCGGCGATCGCCCTGGTCGGCGCGCTCGTCGCGGTAGCGCTGAGCCTGGTGGTGCACAACGCGGCCCGCGTGTCGATGCTCGACAACTCGCGCGACCTCGCCATCGAGCGGATCCAGGTGGCCCAGCGGATGTACGAGTCCGGGCGCACCCAGACCTTCGGCGTCAAGGTCGACGACCCGGCGATCCCGCCGGATCTGCTCCAGAAGGTCGCCGAGGGCCGGCGGGCCACCTATGTCGCCGAGGGCGCGCACGGTGTACCGGACATCTGGGCGGCCGTACCCCTCAAGGACGGCCGGGTGCTGTCGCTGCACACGCGTTTCACGGACCGCAGCGCCAGTGTGATGCAGGACCTGGACCAGGCCCTGATCATCGGTTCCATCGCGGTGGTCCTCGGCGGCTCGGCGCTCGGCGTGCTGATCGGCGGGCAGTTGTCGCGGCGTCTGCGCAAGGCGGCGGCCGCGGCGAACCGGGTCGCCAAGGGCGAGACCGATGTCCGCGTGCGGGAGGCGATCGGCGGCGTGGTGCGCGACGAGACGGACGATCTGGCGCGCGCGGTGGACGCGATGGCGAACGCTCTCCAGCAGCGCCTGGAGGCGGAGCGCCGGGTGACCGCGGACATCGCGCACGAGCTGCGCACCCCGGTCACGGGCCTGCTCACGGCGGCGGAGCTGCTCCCGCCCGGGCGGCCCACGGAACTGGTGCTGGACCGCGCCAAGGCGATGCGCACGCTGGTGGAGGACGTCCTGGAGGTCGCCCGTCTGGACAGCGCCTCCGAGCGCGCCGAACTCCAGGACATCATGCTGGGTGAGTTCGTCGCCCGGCGGGTGGCGGCCAAGGACGCCGACGTCGACGTCCGGGTGATCCACGAGTCGGAGGTCACCACCGATCCGCGCCGGCTCGAGCGCGTGCTGTTCAACCTGCTGGCCAACGCGGCCCGGCACGGCAAGCCGCCGATCGAGGTCTCGGTCGAGGGCCGGGTGATCCGCGTACGGGACCACGGCCCCGGCTTTCCGGAGGAGCTGCTGGCCGAGGGTCCGAGCCGCTTCCGTACGGGCAGCTCGGACCGCTCGGGGCGGGGCCACGGTCTGGGCCTGACGATCGCGGCGGGCCAGGCGCGGGTGCTGGGCGCGCGCCTGACGTTCCGCAATGTACGGCCGGCCGGGACGCCGGAGCACATGCCGGCCGAGGGCGCGGTGGCAGTCCTGTGGCTGCCGGAGCACGCGCCGACGAACACGGGCAGCTTCCCGATGCTGCCCCTGGCCGGCGGCTGATCGCCGCGCCGCTGTCCACGGGCCCGCCCTCCGGAGGGCTGCTAGGCCCAATCCTTGTCGAGGTCCAGGTCGCCCTCGCGCCGCTGGGTGAAGGAGAACCAGTTGCCGGAGTCGTCGCGGAAGAGCGCCTCGATGCCGTACGGACGCTCCTGCGGCTCCTGGAGGAACTCCACGCCGCGGTCCTTGAGCTTCTTGTAGTCCTCGTGGATGTCGTCGGTGACCAGCACTCCGGCACCGAGGGCCCCCTTGGCGACGAGCTTCTTGACCATCTCGGCGGACTCCGGGTCCATCGCGGGCGGGCCCGGCACCATGAGCGTCAGCTCCACATCGGGCTGGTCAGGGGCGCCGACGGTCAGCCAGCGCATACCACCGTCTCCCATGGTCATGTCCGTACGGACCTCGAGGCCGAGCTTCTCTGTGTAGAACTCCTTGGCCCGGTCCTGGTCGAGGACCCAGACGGTGGTGATGGCCAGTCCCTTGATCATGGTTTTCTCCTGTGGTGCAAGGTGCTGTTGCGTTGCCACCGTAGGCAGCGCGGACGTCAGCCCGCTTCTCCGGAATTGCGCTTCTGATCGCCCGCGCTCCGATCGCCCGCGCGCGGACGGAACCCACCGGCCCAGAGCATCGCGTAGCACCCGGGTATGAGCGCGGCGCCGCGGCCCACGTGCTTGGTCCGGTACTCACTGGGGGTGAGACCGGTCCAGGTCTTGAACCGGGCGGAGAAGGTGCCGACGCTGCTGAAGCCCACGAGGTGGCAGATCTCGGTCACGGTCAGGTTCGCGGTGCGCAGCATCTCCTCGGCCCGCTCGATCCGCCGGTGCGTCAGATACTGCCCGGGGGTCTCGCCGTAAGCGGCCTTGAAGGCACGGATGAAGTGATACCGCGAGTACCCGGCATGCGCGGCCATGGCGTCGAGATCCAGCCCCGGGTCGGCCCAGTCTCGGTCCATCGCGTCCTTGGCGAGCCTGAGCTGCCGCATCTTGTCCATGATTCGATGCTGCCACGGGGCACTGACAGCGCACCGCGGAGCGGGACGGCGAAGGCCCCCCGGGGCGGGCAGCTCCGGGGGGCCTTCGGGCCGGGGGAGGTGCGTCAGACGGCCTCTGCAACCGTCGGCTGCACCTGCGCGGCGTCCCCAGCCGCGTCCCCGGCCTGCTTGTCGGGTCCTGCGCCGCGCAGCGGGACCTCCTTCACGAAGACCGCGGCCACCAGCGACGCCACGGCCACCACCGCGCCCAGGAGGAAGGCCGAGTGCGTGCCCGCGGACACCGCGTACTGGTACGCCTCCCGGGCCGCCGCCGGCAGCTTCTCCAGGCTCTTGGCGTCCAGCTGGGCTGACCGCTCGGTGATCTTCGAACCGAGGGCGCCCGCCCGCTGGGCCATCACGTCCTGCACCCGGTTGTTGAACAGCGCGCCCATGATCGCGACGCCGAAGGAGGACCCGAGCGTGCGGAACAGGGTGGTGGAGGAGGACGCGACGCCCATGTCCTTCATCTCGACGCTGTTCTGCGCGACCAGCATGGTGATCTGCATCAGGCAGCCCATTCCGGCGCCCACGACGGCCATGTAGACACCCGAGGTGAACCGGCTGGTGCCGGTGTCCATCTGCGCGAGCAGGAACAGGCCGACGACCATCAGCACGCTGCCTGCCACCGGGAAGACCTTGTACCTGCCGCTGTTGGTGGTGACCCGGCCCGCGATCATCGACACGACGAGCATCGCGCCGAGCATCGGCAGGAGCAGCAGCCCGGAGTTGGTCGCGGACGCGCCCTGCACCGCCTGCTGGTACAGCGGCAGGAACAGCGTCGCGCCGAACATCACGAACCCGGTGATGAACCCGATCACCGACATCAGGGTGAAGTTGCGGCTGCGGAAGATGTGCAGCGGCACGACCGGCTCGGCGGCCTTGGTCTGCCAGAACACGAACCCGACGAGCGCGGCGACGCCGATTCCGATCAGCTCCATGATCCGCGCGGAGGTCCAGGCGTACTGGGTTCCGCCCCAGGTGGTGACCAGGACGATGGAGGTGATGCCGACGGTGAGCAGGGCCGCGCCGGGGTAGTCGATACGGGTCTTGGCGCGCTTCTTGGGCAGGTGCAGCACGGCGCTGATGGCGAGCAACGCGACTATGCCGAGCGGCAGGTTGATGTAGAAGGCCCAGCGCCAGCCCCAGTGGTCGGTGATCGTGCCGCCGACCAGCGGGCCGCCGATCATCGCGAGCGCCATGACGCCGGCCATCATGCCCTGGTACTTGCCGCGCTCCCGCGGCGGTATCAGATCGCCGATGATCGCCATGACGCCGACCATGAGGCCACCGGCACCGAGGCCCTGCACGGCGCGGAAGCCGATGAGCTGGCCCATGTCCTGCGCCATGCCGCTGAGCGCCGAGCCGATCAGGAAGATCACGATCGAGCTCATGAAGGCGCCCTTGCGCCCGTACATGTCGCCGATCTTGCCCCACAGCGGGGTGGAGGCGGCGGTGGCGAGCGTGTACGCGGTCACCACCCAGGACAGGTGTTCGAGCCCGCCGAGCTCGCCCACGATCGTCGGCATCGCTGTGCCCACGATCATGTTGTCGAGCATCGCGAGCATCATCGTGATCATCAGTGCGAGCAGGACCACCCGCACGCTCCGTGGCTGCTTTTCCGTCTCGGGCGGTGCCGTGGTGTCCGCCATGCTCCCCACTCCCCTAGGTACTGCGGCCGTCCGGCTACTTACTTGCCGACCGGCTAGTTGACTACACTGAGGGAAGGTAGCCCCGGAACTAGCCGGGCGTCAAGTAAGTTTGGTGGGCCTGCCGGTCTGGCGGTAAGCAGGCAAGGGAAGTCCGAGGAGCATGAGGATGGGCGGTACCACCATGGACGGCACCAAGCGGCAGCGGCGGGGGGACACCCGCCAGCGCATCCAGGACGTGGCGCTCGAACTCTTCGCCGAGCAGGGCTACGAGAAGACCTCGCTGCGTGAGATCGCCGAGCGTCTGGAGGTCACCAAGGCGGCCCTCTACTACCACTTCAAGACCAAGGAAGAGATCCTGGTCAGCATCTTCGAGGACCTGTCCCGCCCGATGGACGAGCTGATCGAGTGGGGCAAGGCCCAGCCGCACACCCTCGAGACCAAGCGGGAGGTGCTGCGCCGCTACAGCGAGGCCCTGGGGGGCGCGGCCCCGCTGTTCCGCTTCATGCAGGAGAACCAGGCGACGATCCGCGAGCTGAGCATCGGCAACCAGTTCAAGGACCGGATGCTTCAGATGCGCGACATCATCCGGGACCCGGACGCCTCACTGACCGATCAGGTCCGCTGCATCAGTGCGCTGTTCACGATGCATGCGGGGATGTTCGTCCTCCAGGAGGTCGAGGGGGACCCGGAGGAGAAGCGCAAGGCGGTCCTGGAGGTCGCCGTCGACCTGGTGACCCAGGCCCACGCGGAGCCCGAGGCATCCTAGGGAGAGCCGGGGCGACCCCTCAGACGGCCACACCCCTGGCACGCAGGAAGCTGAGGGGGTTCACCGCGGATCCGAAGTGCGGGCTCGTGCGGATCTCGAAGTGCAGGTGTGGCCCGCTTGCGTTGCCGGTGCTGCCGACGAGCCCGATGCGCTGCCCGGTCGCCACCGCCTGACCGACCCGCACATCGATCCGCGAGAGATGGGCGTACTGGGAGTACGTCCCGCCGGGGTGCTTGACGACGACGGCGTTGCCGTACGCGGGCCCGTCGCCGGCGCCGTTGCCGCCGGCCTTGACCACGACGCCGGTGTGCACCACGCCGACCGGGGTGCCGCTCGGCACCGCGAAGTCCTGACCGGTGTGGCCGGCCCGCCACATCCCGCCGGCCTGACGGAAGCCCGCGGTGAGCCCGTACTGCTTGACCGGGCCGACCCAGGTGACGGCGCCCGGCGCGGCGTGGCCGGCGGCGGTCGCCGCTCCGGCCCCCAGTACGGCGGAGATTCCCGCGCCGGCGGCCAGGACGGCGGCCCGGGCGCGGAGCCGTGACCTACGGGACGGAGAGGAGGCGCGCTGGGACATGGGGACCTCATGGGGTCGGGGACTTGACCGATCCTTGGTACAAGCAGGCCCAGCCATCCCCAAAACCCGTGCGCTACGACGAGCCTTCGTACAGACCGAACGGGAATTCCGGCCTCTTGACAGAAGGAGCGCCCATTGGGAAGTCGGGTAAAAGCGCCGCATGGAAGGCCTTTCGAGCACCGCGCCCCTTCCGCGACAGAAACATAAATGTCCTTTTTGTGGATAACGTTCTCTTGCTAGACGGCTTAGTACGGCCTGTCCGGCTTGTGCACCATGTCACCCCCGGTGGCCCGTGCCGGGCTGGAAAAGCTGTTTTCCCGGTCCCTGAAAGAGCGGGCCTCGACACGGGAAAAGGGGCTGCCCCGGGACCTGGGTCCCGGGGCAGCCCCTGTGCGCAAACCCGAGGGGTTACGCCTCCTTGCTCAGGTTCGGTCCGCCACCGGCCGCCTGCTCGATCGGCGGAACGTCCGGCAGTGCCGACTTCTCCTCACCGCGGAAGGTGAAGGTCTTGGTGTCGCCCTCGCCCTCCGTGTCGACGACCACGATGTGGCCCGGACGCAGCTCCCCGAAGAGGATCTTCTCGGACAGCGTGTCCTCGATCTCGCGCTGGATCGTGCGGCGCAGCGGCCGGGCGCCCAGCACGGGGTCGTAGCCCTTCTTCGCCAGCAGCTCCTTGGCGGACTGGGCGAGCTCGATGCCCATGTCCCGGTCCTTGAGCCGCTCGTCCACCTTGCTGATCATCAGGTCGACGATCCGGAGGATGTCGTCCTGGGTCAGCTGCGGGAAGACGACCACGTCGTCGACGCGGTTGAGGAACTCGGGCCGGAAGTGCTGCTTCAGCTCGTCCGACACCTTGTTCTTCATGCGCTCGTAGTTGCTCTTCGTGTCGCCCTGGGCGGCGAAGCCCAGGTTGAAGCCCTTGGAGATGTCCCGGGTGCCGAGGTTGGTCGTCATGATGATGACCGTGTTCTTGAAGTCCACGACTCGGCCCTGGGAGTCGGTCAGACGACCGTCCTCCAGGATCTGCAACAGCGAGTTGAAGATGTCCGGGTGGGCCTTCTCGACCTCGTCGAAGAGGACGACCGAGAACGGCTTGCGGCGCACCTTCTCCGTCAGCTGGCCGCCCTCCTCGTAGCCCACGTATCCGGGGGGCGAACCGAAGAGACGCGAGACCGTGTGCTTCTCGCTGAACTCCGACATGTCGAGGGAGATCAGCGCGTCCTCGTCACCGAACAGGAACTCGGCGAGCGCCTTGGACAGCTCCGTCTTGCCGACACCGGACGGGCCCGCGAAGATGAACGAACCACCCGGACGCTTCGGGTCCTTCAGGCCCGCACGCGTACGCCGGATCGCCTTCGAGAGCGCCTTGACGGCGTCCACCTGGCCGATGACCCGCTTGTGGAGCTCGTCCTCCATGCGGAGCAGCCGGCTGGACTCCTCCTCGGTGAGCTTGAAGACCGGGATGCCCGTGGCGGTGGCCAGGACCTCGGCGATCAGCTCGCCGTCGACCTCGGCGACGACGTCCATGTCGCCGGCCTTCCACTCCTTCTCCCGCTTGGCCTTCGCGGCGAGCAGCTGCTTCTCCTTGTCACGGAGAGAAGCCGCCTTCTCGAAGTCCTGGGAGTCGATCGCGGACTCCTTGTCCCGGCGGACGGCCGCGATCTTCTCGTCGAACTCGCGCAGGTCCGGCGGAGCGGTCATCCGGCGGATGCGCATCCGGGAACCCGCCTCGTCGATCAGGTCGATCGCCTTGTCCGGCAGGAAGCGGTCCGAGATGTAGCGGTCGGCCAGGGTGGCGGCCTGGACCAGGGCCTCGTCCGTGATGGAGACGCGGTGGTGCGCCTCGTAACGGTCGCGCAGACCCTTCAGGATCTCGATCGTGTGCGGCAGGGACGGCTCCGCGACCTGGATGGGCTGGAAGCGACGCTCCAGGGCCGCGTCCTTCTCCAGGTGCTTGCGGTACTCGTCGAGCGTGGTCGCACCGATGGTCTGCAGCTCACCACGGGCCAGCATCGGCTTCAGGATGGAAGCCGCGTCGATGGCGCCCTCGGCGGCACCCGCACCGACCAGCGTGTGCAGCTCGTCGATGAACAGGATGATGTCGCCGCGGGTGCGGATCTCCTTGAGCACCTTCTTCAGGCGCTCCTCGAAGTCACCGCGGTAGCGGGAACCGGCGACCAGCGCGCCCAGGTCGAGGGTGTAGAGGTGCTTGTCCTTGAGGGTCTCGGGCACCTCGCCCTTGACGATGGCCTGCGCCAGGCCCTCGACGACCGCCGTCTTGCCGACGCCGGGCTCGCCGATGAGGACCGGGTTGTTCTTGGTCCGGCGGGACAGCACCTGCATGACCCGCTCGATCTCCTTCTCGCGCCCGATGACCGGGTCGAGCTTGGACTCACGAGCGGCCTGGGTGAGGTTCCGGCCGAACTGGTCCAGGACGAGGGAGGTCGAGGGCGTGCCCTCGGCCGGGCCGCCGGCGGTGGCGGTCTCCTTGCCCTGGTATCCCGACAGCAGCTGGATGACCTGCTGGCGGACACGGTTGAGGTCTGCGCCCAGCTTGACCAGGACCTGGGCGGCGACGCCCTCGCCCTCACGGATCAGGCCGAGCAGGATGTGCTCCGTGCCGATGTAGTTGTGGCCCAGCTGAAGAGCCTCGCGCAGCGACAGCTCCAGGACCTTCTTGGCACGGGGGGTGAAGGGGATGTGGCCGGACGGGGCCTGCTGGCCCTGGCCGATGATCTCCTCCACCTGCTGGCGGACCGCCTCGAGCGAAATCCCGAGGCTCTCCAGGGCCTTAGCGGCGACACCCTCACCCTCGTGGATCAGGCCCAGGAGGATGTGCTCGGTGCCGATGTAGTTGTGGTTGAGCATCCGGGCTTCTTCCTGAGCCAGGACGACAACCCGCCGCGCGCGGTCGGTGAACCTCTCGAACATCGTTAATCGCTCCTCAGAGCGGTCAGGCAGTAAGGGGACGCTCCCCTCCCTGTCCTTCCGCAGCTTAGTCCCGCAAGCGGGGACCGCTCATTCCAACTGCCGACACCGTCCTTGGCCTCCTGACCCCGAACGCCGACATCTGCTCCAACCCGATGGTGCGAGACGATGTTCCCGCAGGCCAGGCAGATACCCCACTCGCCAGTACGCCGTTGGCGAACGTGAGACGGCCTCTCCTGCGTGTCGCCCCCTCCCACTAGGGATGTCTTACCCGTACGCACGGACACTCCATGCCGTGCGCACCGGTTCCCTCCGCTATGGGCGAACATCCTTGCGCTGCCGGACACCCCCGAACGCCCTCGTTTCCGACACCGTGCGCAGTTGCCGCGCCACCCAGCGTAACTCCGGGCCTCTTCGGGCTGTTGCTCCGGGCATGGTCCACACAGTGCCCCTGGTTTCCACGGTGCCCCTCCCCCGCCGACCGCGCGACCCGGGCACTCCACAGGGCCCGGTGCGCCGCTGGTACGAGGAGGGGCTGGGCTGGGCCACCGCTCCCGGGGAGCCGCTGAGGCTGGTCACGGGCCTGCGCTTCGACGTCCTGGAGGCCCCCGCCGAAGCCGGGTTCGCCGCGCTACGGCATCTGGGCCCCGCGTCTCCCGTGGCGGTGCACGGTCAGCGGATGCGACTGCTGGTGGCCGCGGGCAGCGCGGAAGAACTGCCGGGGCTGCTCGACTGGCTGGAGTGGGGCGCCCTGGCCCTGGACCTCACCGCCATCGGGGCGGGCGGGCACATCGAGGCGCCGCCGCCACCGTGCGGGGCCCCGGCGTCCGGCTCCCCGGACCCGGCCGGCACCTGCCGGCCGCTCGACCCGCACCGGATCGGTTCCCAGGGGGCCGCCGTCTGGCTGCGGCCCCCGGAGCCGGGGTGCGAGATCGAAACGCTGCTGCCGACACTGTCGGCCGTGGGGGGCGGTGGGGGCGCCCCCGATCTGGTGCGGCTGGTCGACACGATGGCCACGCAGTGCCATCGTGTCCGGCTTCGGCGCGCGTGCGCTCAGCCGTTGGCCTTCTCGTAAGCCTCGCGGATGGACGCCGGGACACGGCCACGGTCGTTGACCTCGTAACCGTTCTCCTTCGCCCAGGCGCGAATCTGCGCGGTGTCCTGGCTGCCGCCGGAAGCGGCTGCGCGGGTCTTGCCGCGCCCGCCCGCCGCGCGGCCTCCGGTACGACGGCCACCCTTCACATAGGGCTCGAGAAGGCCACGGAGCTTGTCCGCGTTGGTGGTCGTGAGATCGATCTCGTACGTCTTGCCGTCCAGTGCGAACGTGACGGTCTCGTCCGCCTCGCCACCGTCGAGGTCGTCGACAAGAAGGACCTGAACCTTCTGTGCCACCGGATTTCCTTTCATCGATAACTTCAGGGCCGAGGGTGTGCGGCCTGCGCCGCTTGTTTCGCGTCCCCTGTTATATGCAGTACTGCAGTACGTCGGAAAGCAAACCGCTTTTGCCGGAAAAACACAAACCCCCGGGAGAGGGCAACCCGCGACGGGCGGATCGGAAACATGCGCGTTTCGGACATAGGGAACCCGGGCAACGCTGTCAGGCCGAGGCGGGGGCCGAATAGTCCGGGCGATCCCTTGACGATCACAGATGCAGAAGCATCCGGCTGTTGCCCAAGGTGTTCGGTTTCACTCGTTCGAGACCGAGGAACTCCGCCACACCCTCGTCATAGGAACGCAACAGCTCCGCGTAGACATCGGTGTCGACAGGCGTCTCGCCGATCTCGACGAAGCCGTGCTTCTCGAAGAAGTCCACTTCGAAGGTCAGGCAGAATACGCGGCGAACGCCGAGCCAGCGGGCGGTCTGGAGCAACTTCCCCAGCAACCGGTGCCCGACGCCGAGGCCCCTGGCCTCGGGCTTCACCGCGAGAGTGCGTACTTCCGCGAGGTCTTCCCACATGACGTGCAGGGCACCGCAGCCGACGACCTCGCCGTTGTCGTCCCGTTCCGCCACCCAGAACTCCTGGATGTCCTCGTAAAGCGTGACCGTCGCTTTGTCGAGCAGGATGCCGCGCCGGACGTAGGCGTCGAGGAGGCGGCGCACCGCCGGGACATCGGTGGTCCGGGCACGCCGGACGGTGACGGCTTTTGCGGCGGGACTGTCTGCGGGCATGAGCGGACGCTATCGTCCGGTGCCGCCCCCGTCCGAGGCGGGGTTCTTCTCCTCCCTCATCTCCCCGGGGTTCTCCCCCGGGGTTCCGCCGGGCTTGTCGCCGGCGCTCCCGGCGGGGCGATCGGAGGGTGGTGCGGATTCGGTGGATTCGGCTTCCGCGGCGGAGGCCGTTTCGCCACCGGGTTCCGCGGCGGGCGTCGATTCGGTGTCTCCGGCTTCCGCGGTGGGTGCCGTTTCGGTGCCTTCGGGCTCCGGTGTACTTGCCGGGCCCTGCACGATGCGCATGGCGTCCCCGAGCGCCTGCCGCTGTTCGTCGCTCATCATGCCGAAGAAGGCGACGAGTGCGGCGGCGGGGTTGTCGCTCTGCGACCAGGCGTCGTTCATCAGTGCGGCCGCGTAGGCGGCGCGGGTGGAGACGGCCTCATATCGATAGGCCCGGCCTTCCGCCTCGCGGCGGACCCAGCCCTTCTGATGGAGATTGTCCAAAACGGTCATCACCGTGGTGTACGCGATGGACCGTTCCTGTTGAAGATCTTCCAGGACTTCTCGAACGGTCACCGGGCGGTTCCACTTCCACACCCGCGTCATGACCGCGTCTTCGAGTTCTCCCAATGGGCGGGGCACGCTCAGCACAATAGTGGGAGATGCCACCAATGGCCTGCCGAACAGGCGCATATCTGGCGAACCGCAACAAAAAGGGCGCACGACTCGAAAATCAAGCGAGTCGCGCGCCATGTGCGTGCGCACCGGGTCCGGTGCGGGCGGGAGCCGGCCCGGTCAGCCCTCGGCGTCCCGGGATGCCGGGCGGGCGCTCTCCGCGTGCGCGAGCGCCGCGTCGACGGCCGCGTCCTCCTTGGCCTTGTTGGCGCCACCCTGGGTCTTCACGATCACCCTGATGACCCCGATGAAGAACGCGGCCATGACGACCGGGGGCACGAGCGCGGAGAGGTAGTCCATGCGTCCAGAGTAGCCAGGCCCCGATGGGTACGGCCGTGGGGTACCGCCTCGCGGGTTTCGTGGTTTCGCTCGGATCAGGTTCGCAGCGGTGCGGTCGCTTCGCGGCGGTAGGGGGCGCACCCCGGGTGGCCCGACGGCGTGGCGAGGTGCCGCGCCGGGCATGGCGGACCCGGGCCCAGCCCATCCCGCTGATCCGAACGAAACCTTCTAACCCACGGCGAGGCGCCGCTGGGCGTGCGGCGGCCCGGGCTTGCGCTTGGGCGGGAAGACCTCGCCAGGGGTGGGGATGGGGCGCTGCGGGCGCGGCGACTGGGGCTCGGGGCGCGGCCCGGGCTTCTCCGGCTGCCCGCCCGGCTTGTCACCGGGTTTACGCGTGGGCTTCTCGGCCGGCTCCTCCGCGCCGCCGCGACCGCCCGGGAGTGCCGTGAGCCGGGTTCGGGAGGCGGGCACCGTGACGGCCCGGGGGGTGAGGCGGGCGCGCAGGCCGCGTTCCGCCAGGGCGCGGCAGCGGTCGAGCAGGGCGGCGGCAGCGGGGGTGCCGCACAGGGCGCGCAAGGCGGCGAGGTCGTCCGGGTCCGGTCGGTAGCCGACCCGCAGGGCGTCCTCCAGGAGGGCGAGGTAGCCACGTGCGGCGCCGGGAAGGGCGGCGCGGTAGCGGGCGAGGTCGGCCAGCAGGAAGGCCCGCAGGCGGGCGCCCTCCCGCACCGCCTCGTCGACGGACTCGGCGAGGTGGAGGCAGTCCTTGACGTCCTCGGCGGAAGCGGTGCGGGGATGAAGGGCGAGGGCGAGGGCCCGGCGGAGCACGCGCAGCTCCTCCGCGCCGAAGGCCAGGCCGCCGCGGGATCCGTATGGCGTGGGCATGCGGTGACGCTACCGCTAATCGGACAAAACGGGCCGCTCAGGGGGCCGTGTCGCTCCCGGGTTCCCTCAGGTGGGGGCGACGTACGGCCCCGGGCCTCACATCCGTGACACGTTCCGTTCGTATACCAACCGCAGGCCGATCAGGGTCAGCCACGGCTCGTGCTCGTCGATCACCGCGGACTCGCCGAGCACCATCGGGGCGAGGCCGCCCGTCGCGATGACCGTCACGTCGTCCGGGTCGGCCGCCAGCTCGCGGGCCATACGGCTCACGACCCCGTCGACCTGGCCCGCGAACCCGTAGACGATGCCCGCCTGCATCGCCTCCACCGTGTTCTTGCCGATCACGCTCCGGGGCCGCGCCACCTCGATCTTCCGCAGCTGGGCGCCCTTGACGCCCAGCGCCTCCACCGAGATCTCGATGCCCGGCGCGATGACGCCGCCCACGTACTCCCCGCGGGCACTCACCGCGTCGAACGTCGTCGCCGTACCGAAGTCCACGACGATCGCCGGCCCCCCGTAGAGATGGACCGCGGCGACCGCGTTGATGATGCGGTCCGCGCCGACCTCCTTGGGGTGGTCGGTGAGGATCGGCACGCCCGTCTTCACCCCCGGCTCCACGAGCACCGCGGGCACGTCGCCGTAGTAGCGCCGCGTCACCTCGCGCAGCTCGTGCAGCACCGACGGCACCGTCGCGCAGATCGCGATGCCGTCGATGCCGTCGCCCAGTTCCTCGCCGAGGAGCGGATGCATGCCCATCAGGCCCTGGAGGAGCACCGCGAGCTCGTCCGCCGTGCGGCGCGCGTCCGTGGAGATCCGCCAGTGCTCGACGATGTCCTCGCCGTCGAACAGTCCGAGGACGGTGTGCGTGTTGCCTACGTCGATGGTCAGCAGCATGGCCCTACCTACTCCGCCGCTCGCAGGTCCAGGCCGATGTCCAGGATCGGGGAGGAGTGCGTCAGCGCTCCGACCGCCAGGAAGTCGACACCCGTGTCCGCGTACGCCTTCGCGTTCTGAAGGGTCAGGCGGCCCGACGCCTCCAGCAGGGCACGGCCGCCGACGATCGCGACCGCCTCCTCGCACTCGCCCGGCGTGAAGTTGTCCAGGAGGATCAGGTCGGCCCCCGCGTCCACCACCTCGCGCAACTGGTGCAGGGTGTCGACCTCGACCTCGATCGGGACGTCCGGGAACATCTCACGGACCGCCTCGAACGCCCGGGCGACACCGCCGGCCGCCACAACGTGGTTGTCCTTCACCAGCGCCGCGTCCGACAGCGACATCCGGTGGTTCACGCCGCCGCCGCAGCGGACCGCGAACTTCTCCAGGGCGCGCAGGCCCGGCGTCGTCTTGCGGGTGTCCCGTACGCGCGCCTTGGTGCCCTCCAGGGCGTCCGCCCACGCGCGCGTGGCGGTTGCGATGCCCGACAGACGGCACAGGATGTTCAGCGCGCTGCGTTCGGCGGTGAGCAGGTCACGGGTGCGCGTGGTGACGGTCAGAAGCTTCTGGCCGGCCTCCACCCGGTCGCCGTCGTCCACATGGCGTTCGACCTCGAACTCGTCCGTGCAGACCACCGAGATGACCGCCTCGGCCACCCGGAGGCCCGCCACCACGCCGGCCTCGCGCGCGATGAAGTCGCCCGTCGCCGCCGCCTCTTCGGGGATCGTCGCGACCGTGGTCACGTCCACGCCGTGGTCCAGGTCCTCCTGGATGGCGACATTGGCGATGTCCTCGACCTCCACCGGGTCGAGCCCGGCGTCGGCCAGGAGCTGGGCGAGTGCCGGGTCGAGCCCGCACTCTAGGTATTCCTCTTCGGCGTCCGCGCCGCAGGCACAGCCGTCGCCGCAGCCACCGGTCGAGGCGAGGGGGAGGTCGGGGGTGCTCACTTCTGTCACTGCTCCTGAGGACGGTGCTGCGATGAGGTCTCCCCGGCGCGGGCGGCGCCGGGGGACTCGGGGAGGGTCGGGGGGAAGTCTGCGGTGTCGGTGGTGTCTACGGCCAGCGTCCGGTCCGGATTCAGCCGTACGACGATGTGGCGGCGCCAGGAGGTGTCGTCACGGCCTGGGTGGTCCTGGCGCCAGTGGCAGCCGCGGGTCTCCTCGCGCGCCAGGGCCGCGGCGACCAGGACCCGTGCCACGCACAGGAGGTTGGTGGTCTCCCAGGTGTCCACACCGGGCTCGGCGGTCTTGCCGTTCTCGTCGAGGATGTCGCGCGCCTCGCTGTGCAGCCGCTGGAGCCGGTCCGCGGCCTCCTGGAGGGACGCGGCGGACCTGAGCACTCCGGCCCCGTCCGTCATGATCCGCTGGATCGCGAACCGGTCCTCCGGGGCGAGCAGCGGATGCGCGGGCCGCTCGGGATACGGGACGGGTTCCGGCACGCGCGCGTGCAGGCCACCCTCTGTGCGCCCCCGGGCGATGTCGGCGGCGATGCGCTCGGCGTAGACCAGGCCCTCCAGCAGGGAGTTCGAGGCGAGCCGGTTGGCGCCGTGCACGCCCGTGCACGCGACCTCGCCGCACGCGTACAGGCCCCGCACGGTCGTCCGGCCGTGGAGGTCGGTGCGCACACCGCCGGAGGCGTAGTGGGCCGCGGGGGCGACCGGGATGGGTTCGGTGACCGGGTCGATGCCGTGGGTGCGGCAGGCGGCCAGGATCGTCGGGAAGCGGTGCTCCCACATGTCGGCGCCGAAGTGGCGGGCGTCCAGGAACATGTGCTCGGCGTCCTGCTCCTGCATCCGGCGCATGATGCCCTTGGCCACGATGTCCCGGGGCGCCAGTTCGGCCAGCTCGTGCTGACCGGCCATGAAGCGCACCCCGTCCCGGTCCACCAGGTGGGCGCCCTCGCCGCGCACCGCCTCGGAGACGAGGGGCTGCTGGCCCTCCGCGTCGGGGCCGAGGAACAGCACCGTCGGGTGGAACTGCACGAACTCCAGATCGCTGACCTCGGCGCCGGCGCGCAGTGCGAGCGCCACGCCGTCGCCCGTGGACACCGACGGGTTGGTGGTCGCGGAGAAGACCTGGCCCATGCCGCCGGTGGCGAGGACCACCGCGGGCGCGTGCACGGCCCCCACGCCGTCGTGCTGGCCCTCGCCCATGACGTGCAGGCTGACGCCCGCGGTACGGCCCTCGGCGTCGGTGAGCAGATCCAGGACCAGCGCGTTCTCGATGGTGCGCAGCCCACGCGCGCGTACGGCCTCGACCAGCGCCCGGGAGACCTCGGCGCCGGTCGCGTCGCCGCCGGCGTGCGCGATCCGGCGGCGGTGGTGGCCGCCCTCCCGGGTCAACTCGATGCCGCCCTCGTCGTCGGTGTCGAAGTGCGCTCCGGTGGAGATGAGTCTGCGTACCGCGTCGGGGCCCTCGGTGACCAGGATGCGGACCGCCTTCTCGTCGCACAGGCCCGCACCCGCCACCAGCGTGTCCTGAAGGTGCTGCGCCGGGGTGTCGCCCTCGCCGAGGGCCGCCGCGATGCCGCCCTGCGCCCAGCGGGTGGAGCCGTCGTCCAGCCGCGCCTTGGTGACGACGACCGTCCGCAGGCCCGCGGCCTCGCATCGCAGGGCCGCGGTGAGGCCGGCGACGCCGGAGCCGACGACGACGACGTCCGCGGAGATGGACCAGCCCGGTGCGGGCGCGTGCAGTCGTATGCCTGTGCTGGTCACGATGCGGCTCCGTGGGGGTCGACGGGCTCGGGGGCTCCGAAGGAGAGGGGGATGTTGTCGATGAGCCGGGTCGTCCCGACCCGGGCGGCGACGACGAGGACGGCCTCGCCGGTGAAGTCGTCGGGGACCTCGGTGAAGTCCGAGGGATCGACCAGCGCCAGGTAGTCCAGCACCAGCGGCGGGTCCAGCTGGGCGGCCTCGTCGAGCACGAGCCGCGCGGTGGCGCGGACGGCGGCGGGACCGCCGGGCGCGGCCTGCGCCACGGCGTGCGCGTCGGCGGCGGCGCGCGACTCGCCTATCGCGCTGAGGGCCTCCGCACGCGCGTGCGTGGAGGGCACCTCACGGGCACGGGCGCGCAGCGCCTCCTGGGCGGCGTGCCGGTCGCGTCCCGCGAACAGGGCCCGGGAGAGAGCCAGCGCGGTGTGCCGCTCGGCGGGCGAGAGATAGCGGTTGCGGCTGGAGAGGGCGAGCCCGTCGGACTCGCGCACGGTGGACACGCCGACGATATCCACGCCGAAGTTCAGGTCGCGCACCATGCGGCGGATCAGGGCCAGCTGCTGGGCGTCCTTCTGCCCGAACAGGGCCACGTCGGGGCGTGTGAGGTGCAGCAGCTTGGCGACGACCGTGAGCATGCCGTCGAAGTGGCCGGGGCGGGAGGCGCCTTCGAGGCGCTCGCCCATCGGGCCGGCGGTGATCCGCACCTGGGGCTCGCCGCCCGGGTAGACCTCGTCCACGGAGGGGGCGAACACCGCGTCCGCCCCGGCCTGTTCCGCGACCTTGAGGTCGGCGTCCAGGGTGCGCGGATAGCGGTCGAGGTCCTCGCCCTTGCCGAACTGGAGCGGGTTGACGAAGACGGTGACGACGACCTCGCCGTCCGGTCCGGCGATCTGGCGGGCGGCGCGCACCAGGGTCGCGTGGCCCTCGTGCAGGGCGCCCATGGTCATCACGACGGCACGGCGGCCGGGCTTCACGCGCGCGCGCAGTTCGTCGGCGGTGCGCAGCAGGGCGGTGGTCATCGGGCGTCCCCTTCGGTCCCGTCGGCGAGTACCCCGAGGAGGTCCTCGGCCAGCTCCGGCTTCAGCAGTCCGTGCGCGAGGGCCCGGTCGGCGGTCGCGCGGGCCATGGCCAGATAGCCGGCGACGGTCTCCGGGGCGTGCTTGCGCAGCTCGGCGATGTGCGCCGCGACGGTGCCCGCGTCGCCGCGCGCGACGGGGCCGGTCAGGGCCGCGTCGCCGGAGCGCAGGGCGTTGTCCAGGGCGGCGCCGAGCAGCGGGCCGAGCATGCAGTCGGGGGCCTCGACGCCCGCCGCGCGCAGCAGCTCCATGGACTCGGCGACCAGGGTGACCAGGTGGTTCGCGCCGAGAGCGAGGGCCGCGTGGTAAAGCGGGCGCATCTCCTCGGCGATCCACTCGGGCTCGCCGCCCATCTCGATCACGAGCGCCTCGGCGGCCAGCCGCAGCTCCTCGGGCGCGGTGACGCCGAAGGAACAGCCGGCCAGGCGCTGGACGTCCACGGGGGTGCCGGTGAAGGTCATCGCCGGGTGCAGGGCGATCGGCAGCGCTCCCGCGCGCAGGGCGGGGTCGAGCACCCGTGCGCCGTACCGCCCGGAGGTGTGCACGAGCAGCTGTCCGGGCCGTACCGCGCCGGTCTCGGCGAGGCCCTCCACGAGGCCCGGCAGGGTGTCGTCGGGGACGGTCAGCAGGACCAGGTCGGCACGGTCCAGGACCTCGGCGGGCGGGACGAGGGGCACGTCCGGAAGCATCAGCGCCGCCCGCCGTCGGGAGGCGTCGGACACCCCCGACACCGCGACCGGGCGGTGCCCGGCAAGTCCAAGGGACGCGGCGAGCGCCGGCCCGACGCGGCCCGCTCCGACGACGCCCACGGTCAGCCGCGCGGGGCGGTCCTTGGGGTCTGGCTGTTGGAATGTACTCACTCGGCGGTGGCCTTCCCGTTCCAGTCCGCTCTGGGTACCGGACGATTTCTCGTCATGTTAACGCGATCGGTTCGCCGGGCGGCCAGGCGTCCACAGGCTGTGGGTTTTCGCACGCCGTGGGGGCAGGGAAATGCGGGTGCCGGGCGGCGCGGGCGCGCGGCATCATCCATGGCGTGAGCACGGCGGAGCGGGACATGGAGCGGACGACGGAAGGGGCGGACGGGATGGAAGGGGCAGAGGCGGAGAGGGCGGACGGGGACGGCCGGGCGGCGGACGACCTGGAGCGGCGGCCGACGCCGGCGCCGGACGAGCTGCGGCGAGCGCGCCGGATCGCCGTACTGCGGGGCGCCGAGCGCGTCCTGGCGCGTCCGGGCTTCCTGGGCACGCTGCGGGAGCGGTTGGCGCTGCTGGACGGCGTCGAGGATCTGTACGACCTCGACGAGCCCTCGGACATCTACGGAACGGGCGTCGTGGAGGCGCTGGAGGAGAAGGTCGCCGGGCTGCTGGGCACCGAGGCCGCCGCCTTCTTCCCCACCGGCACGATGGCCCAGCAGGTGGCCCTGCGCTGCTGGGCGGGCCGCACCGGCAGCCCCACGGTCGCCCTGCACCCCCTCGCCCACCCGGAGACACACGAACGGAAGGCCTTCAGCGAGGTCAGCGGGTTGCGCCCGGTGCACATCACGAACGAGCCCCGGCTGCCGACGGCCGACGAGGTGCGGGCGTTCGAAGAGCCCTTCGGGGCGCTGATGCTCGAACTGCCCCTCAGGGACGCCGGTTTCGTACTGCCTTCCTTCGAGGAGCTGGCCGAGGTCGTGGAGGCAGCGCACGAACGCGACGCGGTGGTGCACTTCGACGGCGCGCGCCTGTGGGAGACCACGGTCCACTTCGGCCGCCCGCTGAGGGAGATCGCGGACCTCGCGGACAGCGTCTATGTGTCGTTCTACAAGTCGCTGGACGGGTACGGCGGCGCGGCCCTCGCCGGCCCCGGGACGCTCGTGGAGGAGGCCAAGGCCTGGCGCCATCGCTACGGCGGCATGGTCTTCCAGCAGTTCCCGACGGCGCTCGCGGCCGTCGCCGGCCTGGAGCGGCACCTGCCCCGGCTGCCGGAATATGTGCGCCACGCGCGCGTGGTCGCCGCGGCGCTGCGCGAGGGGTTCGCGGCGGCCGGGCTGCCCTGGACACGCGTGCACCCCGCCGAGCCGCACACCCACGACTTCCAGCTCTGGCTGCCGTACGACGCCGACGTGCTCACGGAGACCGCGTTCCGGCAGGGCGAGGAGACGGGCACCCTGCTGTTCGCCAACCCCTGGCGGCGCGGCGGCCCGGACCTGGCCTTCACCGAGGTCTCCGTACGGGCCGACGGGCTGGCGTGGACGGCGGACGATGTGAAGGCGGCGGTGACGGAGTTCGTGGCCCGCCTGCCGGAGACCGGGGACCTGGAGGGGCCTTCCCGGCCGCGCGGGCGGTAGGGCGCCGCCGGGCGGGAGGCGGGAGGGCGGCCCTGCGGCGGGCGGGCGGAGCTGTCCTCAGCCGGGCGGGCGGTCACGGGCGGGACGGGCGGGTCGTCAGCAGCCAGGGCGAGGGCGGCGCGCGGGAAGCCGGCGGGACAGGGCCGTCCGCAGCCGCCCCCGCGCCGGGCGGCCCGCCACGACGGCACGGAACTCCCGGTAACCGCCCAGTTCGCGCACGAGCTGCCAGTCGTGGGTGCCGGGGGCGGGCGGGGTGGGCTCGCCCAGCCGCCGGGCGCGGTAGGTGTCGAGCAGGTACTGCTGGGTGATGCTCATGGGATGTCGCCTCTTCGGAATGTAGGAGACAGGGATCCGAAGGCTCCGCGGCTGCCCCGGTCGTCCCAGGCTGCGCCCGGGACGCGGCCGCCGTCGCGTCGATTGACGACCGCCGTCAACCGACGCCCGCGGTGTCGGTGGCGCGGTGCACCATGAGGTCATGAGCGTGCGCATCGACATCACCGGGCTACGGCGGGAGAAGATCGCCGTCGTGACCTCCCCGCTGGCCGAGCTCGGGATGGCCCTGCACGCGCTGTCCGAGCCCGGCCACCACCCCGGGCTCCAGGGCTGGGCGACCACCGTGACCTGCGGCCTGGACTCGCACCTCGCCGATCAGATGTGCGAGGCCGACTTCCTGTGGCGTACGACGTTCTCGGACCTCTTCCAGCCGTACGCGGGCATACCGGGCAGGAGCACGCTCCCCGGCGCCACCCTCGCCGAGGAGCTGGACCTGCTGGACAAGCTCAGCGACGAGCAGTTCGTGGACGCCGCGCTGGAGTTCACCTGCGCGCTGCCGTACAGCCTGCCGGGAGCCGGCGCGCTCGCCGACGCCGAATCCCGTCGGCGCGCCCTGGAGCTGGCCGCCGCGCGAGGCCCGCAGCAACTGCTGTTCGGCGAGCGGCTGCTGGCCGACCCGCCGCGCACCCGGGCCTGGCTGCGGCAGTTCCTGGAGGACTGCTACGCGGCGTTCTTCGCGGACACCTGGTCCCGGCTGCGCCACCAGCTCGCGGCGGACGCCCGCCACAAGACGGACCTGTTGCGGCGCAAGGGCCTGGCCGAGGCGCTGGCATCGGTGTCGTCCGCGGTGACGCTCGACGAGACCGCGGCCCGGATCACCGTGGACAAGCTCGGCGATGGCCATACGGCCACCGCGGACGGCCGTCTGCTGCTCGTCCCCACCAGCCTGGGGTGGCCACACCTGATGGTGCTGCACCGGTACGGCTGGCAGCCCGTGCTGCACTATCCCGTCAGCTCCCCGGAGCTGGCGCCGCCGCCGTCGCTGGAGCAGCTGACCCTGCGGATGGCCGCCCTCTCCCATCCGGTGCGCATGCGCCTGTGCCGCAGCCTCGCCCGCAGCGCGTTCACCACGGGCGAGCTGGCCCACGTCCACGGCATGACGGCGCCCGAGATATCCCGGCACCTGGGCACCCTGAAGAAGGCGGGCCTGCTCACGACCCGCCGCCGCGGCCGGTACGTCATGCACCAGCTGGACGTGACCGCGGTGGCCCGGCTGGGCAGCGACTTCCTCGAGGGGATACTCCGGTAGTGCCCGGGCCGGGCCGCCCGATCAGTCGAGGCGGATGTGCTTCAGCCCGGTCTTCGCCTGGCGCAGCCGGGTCCGCACGGCGCCCTCGTGGTTGGGCCTGAGCGTCAGTCCGGCGAGCACGGCGATCCGGTCGGCCGTCTTGGGCACCGTCGAGCGGTCCGTCCACAGGTGCTCGGCGAACTCCGGCTCGCGCAGCCGCTCCAGGCAGTGGTCGAGCTGCCGGACGGCCCAGCTCTCCCTGCGCAGCGGGGCGTCCCTCCCGGCGACGTACCGCAGCACGTGTCCGAAGCCGCGCTCCCGCAGCCGCTCCAGGACGGTCTCGCGTTCTGCGAGAAGCGTGAAGTGCCGTACGTCGTGGCCGAGTTCCCGGAGCCGGCCGACGGTCTCCGCGAAGTAGCGCGGGTCGGTGACGGTCATGGGGGCGATGACCGTGCCGTCGTGCTTGCTCAGCGCCAGGTCGAGGACCTCGACCACGCCCTGCCGCCAGGACACCAGGTCCTGGAAGTCGCCGCGCAGTGCGGGCGGCAGCATGCGGCGCAGTCCGAAGCCGGCGTGTTCCGGATCGCAGATGACGCTGCCCGGCAGACGCCGTTGGATCTCGTGTGCGGTCTGTGTCTTGCCGCCCCCGAAGGGGCCGTTGATCCACAGGAGCATGCGCCAGACCCTAGCGGGCCGGGTCAGCCCTGCGGCGGGGGGTGGCCGCCTGCGGCGCGGGGAGGCCGCCTGCGACGGGGGGAGGCTCAGCCGTGGCCGCCCGCCCGCACGAGACCGGTCTCATAGGCGAGGACGACCACCTGGACCCGGTCCCGGAGACCCAATTTGGTCAGGATACGGCCGACGTGGGTCTTCACGGTCGCCTCGGACAGCACGAGCCGGGCCGCGATCTCGCCGTTGGACAGACCCTGCGCGACCAGCACCATCACCTCGCGCTCGCGCTCGGTGAGCCGCTCCAGCTCCTTGTGCCGGGGCTCGGCGGTGCCACCCGGCAGCATCGGCGCGAACCGGTCGAGGAGGCGACGGGTGGTGGAGGGAGCGACCACGGCGTCGCCGCTGTGCACGGAGCGGATGGCGGCGAGCAGTTCGCCGGGCGGCACGTCCTTCAGCATGAACCCGGAGGCACCCGCCTTCAGCCCGGAGAACGCGTACTCGTCGAGGTCGAACGTGGTCAGGATCAGCACCTTCGGGGCGCCCGGCTCCGAGCAGATGCGGCGGGTGGTCTCCACGCCGTCCAGCTTCGGCATACGGACGTCCATGAGGACCACGTCGACCTCGGTGGAGCGCAGCGCCTGGAGGGCCTCGACGCCGTCGCCCGCCTCCGCGACGACCTCCATGTCCGGCTGGGCGGCGAGCACCATCCGGAACCCGGTGCGCAGCAGCATCTGGTCGTCGACGAGCATCACGCGGATCGGCATGGCGGGGGTCCTCCGGTCGGCCTTGGGTCGGTGGGCTGGGGCGGTGTCGAGGCGGGCGGTCGGGGGTGCACGTGTCAGTTGGCCGGTTTCAGCGGCAGCAGGGCACTGATCCGGAAGCCTCCTCCGGGGCGGGGGCCGGCGTCCAGGGTGCCGCCCACCATGCCGACGCGCTCCCGCATGCCGATCAGTCCGTGGCCCTGGCCGTCGAAACCGCCCTCCTCGTACAGCTCGTGCGGGGCGCCCTTGCCGTCGTCCTCCACGAGCAGTCCGAGGCCGTCGTCGAAGTACACCAGGCGCACGCTGGCGCCCGCGTTGGGACCCCCGTGCTTGCGGGTGTTGGTGAGCGCCTCCTGGACGATGCGGTACGCCGTCAGCTCGACGCCGCTGGGCAGCGGGCGCGGGGTGCCCTCCACCCTGAAGTCGACGGGCAGGCCCGCGTTGCGGCACTGTGCGACCAGTTCGTCGATCTGTTCGACGTCGGGCTGTGGCACGTACTCGCCGCCCTCCTTGTGCTCGCCGGTGCGCAGCACGCCGAGCAGACGGCGCATCTCGGCGAGGGCCTGGCGGCCGGTTCCGGAGATCGTCTCCAAGGCCTTCTTGGCCTGGTCGGGCGCGGCATCGAGGACGTAGGCCGCGCCGTCAGCCTGCACGACCATCACCGAGACGTTGTGAGCCACCACGTCGTGCAGCTCACGGGCGATGCGGGCGCGTTCGGCCGCGACCGCCACCTTCGCCTGCGCCTCGCGCTCCTTCTCCAGCCGGGCGGCGCGCTCCTCCAGCTGGGCGAGGTAGGCGCGGCGGGTGCGCAGGGAGTCCCCGAGAACCCAGGCGAGGGCGAAGGGCACGGTCTGGAAGACCGCGACCGCGATGTTGCCCAGCGCGCTCGAGTGGGGGTTCGGCCAGCGGATCAGAGCCAGGGGACCGGCGCACAGACCGCCGATGAGGCCGGTACGGGACGCCCAGCGGGCACCGTCCGCGGCGACCGTGTAGATGATCACCAGCATGGCGAAGTCGGCGATCATCGACTGCTGGTCCAGGATCAGCTGGGCCAGCCCCATCGCGAGGGCCAGCACCAGCATCTTCTCGGGCATACGGCGGCGCAGCGCGACGACGAGGCACAGGACGGCGGAGATCGCGAGGCCCGCGGGGATCGTTCCGTGGTAGTTCGGCGCCTCGGCGAGATTCGTCACGCTCACGCAGGCGAGCCCGAACAGGACGACGGCCCAGAAGCTGTCGACCCACGTGGGGTACCTGCGGAGAAGGTCATAGAGGCGCTGCACGTAACCCAGCGTAGGGAAGTGCTGCGTGTGCGGGGGTCAACCGGAGGTTCGATCCGAGGCGGACACGTGTACTCCGCAAGGTGGATGTTCCATGATCCCGGATGCCTAGGGCTGCCCCCGGGGGCGCACCCGCGTAAACCGTGAGCGGCGCACACCGGGCGCACACGCCTCACCGCACCTCCGAGCCCTCCTCTCCCCTCCCCGGCCCCGGCCCCGGCCCCGCACCCGCACCCGCACCCGCACCCGGCCTAGCCTGGCCCCGTGGCACAGCAGGCGGACGACGAGTGGCGGGGATGGCGGGCGGCGGCCGAGGAGGCGCTGTACGGGGCGCACGGGTTCTACCGGCGGCCCGAGGGGCCCGCGGGCCACTTCCGCACGTCTGTCCACGCCTCCCCCCTCTTCGCCGTGGCCGTGGCGCGGCTGCTGTGCGCCGTGGACGAGGCCCTTGCAGGCCCCGCCGAGCTGGCCTTCGTGGACATGGCGGCCGGCCGGGGCGAGCTGGCCGCCGGGGTCCTCGACGCGCTGCCCCCGGACGTCGCCGCCCGCACGCGCGCGTACGCCGTCGAGATCGCGGGCCGTCCCGAGGGCCTCGACCCCCGGGTGGAGTGGCTCGACGAGCCCCCGCGGGGCATCACGGGACTGCTGTTCGCGAACGAGTGGCTGGACAACGTCCCGGTCGAGGTCGCGGAGGCCGGCTCCGACGGCGTACCCCGGCTCGTCCTCGTAGGTCCGGACGGCGGTGAGCGCCTCGGGGAGCCGGTCACCGGCGCCCAGGCGGAGTGGCTGGAGCGCTGGTGGCCGCTGCCGGCCGAGGGCTGCCGCGCCGAGATCGGCCTGACCAGGGATGCCGCCTGGGCCGCGGCCGTCGCCACCGTCGACCGCGGACTCGCCGTCGCCGTCGACTACGCCCACCGCGCGAAGGCCCGGCCGCCCTTCGGGACGCTCACCGGGTTCCGTGCGGGCCGGGAGGTCGCCCCGGTGCCGGACGGCTCCTGCGACATCACCGCGCATGTGGCGCTGGACGCGTGCGCCCTGCCAGGCGCGCGCCTGCTGACCCAGCGCGCCGCCCTGCGCACGCTCGGGCTCACCGGCGCACGCCCCCCGCTGACGCTGGCGTCCACGGATCCCACGGCCTACGTGCGCGCCCTCGCGCACGCCGGAGCCGCCGCCGAGCTGACCGCGCCGGGCGGCCTCGGCGACTTCGGCTGGCTGCTTCAGCCCGTGGGAATCGCGGGGGCCTCGCTCGGGGGGCTACTTGTCGATGTCCCCGACCACGAAGAACAGTGATCCCAGGATCGCCACCATGTCCGCCACCAGTGTCCCCGGCAGCAGCTCGGTCAGCGCCTGGATGTTGTTGTACGAGGCCGAGCGCAGCTTCAGCCGGTACGGGGTCTTGTCGCCCTTGCTCACCAGGTAGTAGCCGTTGATGCCGAGCGGGTTCTCGGTCCAGGCGTAGGTGTGGCCCTCGGGCGCCTTGAGCACCTTCGGCAGGCGCTGGTTGACCGGCCCGGGCGGCAGCTCGGCCAGCCGGTCCAGACAGGCGTCGGCCAGGTCGAGGGCGTTGTGCGTCTGCTCCAGGAGGCACTCGAAGCGGGCGAGACAGTCGCCCTCCTGCCGGGTGACCACCTTCAGCGTGTCCTGGAGTGCCCCGTAGGCCAGGTACGGCTCGTCGCGGCGCAGGTCGAAGTCGACACCGGAGGCGCGCGCGATCGGGCCGCTCACGCCGTACGCGTGCACCGCCTCGGGCGCGAGGGCGCCCACGCCCCGGGTGCGCCCCCGGAAGATCTCGTTGCCGAGCACGAGGTCGTCGAACCGGTCCATCCGCGAGCGCACGTCCCGCACGGCGGTACGCGCGCGTGCCGTCCAGCCGGCCGGGAGATCCTCCTTGAGCCCCCCGACCCGGTTGAACATGTAGTGCATGCGCCCGCCGGAGATCTCCTCCATGACGTTCTGGAGTTCCTCGCGCTCCTGGAAGGCGTAGAACACCGGTGTGATCCCGCCCAGCTCCAGCGGGTAGGAGCCGAGGAACATCAGATGGTTGAGGACCCGGTTCAGCTCCGCGAGGAGCGTGCGCATCCACACCGCGCGCTCGGGCACCTCCATGCCGAGCATCCGCTCGACGGCCAGGACCACGCCCAGCTCGTTCGAGAAGGCGGAGAGCCAGTCGTGGCGGTTGGCCAGCATGATGATCTGGCGGTAGTCGCGCGCCTCGAACAGCTTCTCCGCGCCGCGGTGCATATACCCGATGACCGGCTCGGCGCGCAGGATCCGCTCGCCGTCCAGCACGAGCCTGAGCCGCAGCACCCCGTGCGTGGACGGGTGCTGTGGTCCGATGTTGAGCACCATGTCGGTGCTCTCCGCGGCACCGCCGATCCCGACCATGGTCTCCGTCGTAGGAGTCATGGACACAGTCTCTCGTACGTACGCTTGCGGCATGGAAACGGGGATTGCGGGCGAGGACGGCGAGCCGGTCTGGAGGGCCCTGCCGCCCGGGCTGCTGCGGATGCGGCGCTTGTTGCTGGTGGTGTGGCTGGGGCTGTCGTCCCTTGTCGGGGGGCTGCTCCTCGGTCTGCTCGCCGGGCCGGTGTGGGCCCTGTTCGCGCTGCTGCCGCTGGCCGCGCTGGGCTGGGGCTGGGTCCTGCTCGGCCGCAACTGGCGCTCCTGGCGGTACACCGAGCGCGCCGACGACCTGCTGATCAGCCGGGGCGTGCTGTGGCGCGAGCAGACCGTGGTGCCGTACGGGCGGATGCAGCTGGTCGAGGTCACCTCCGGTCCCCTGGCACGCCACTTCGGGCTGGCGAGCGTCCAGCTGCACACCGCCGCCGCGGCGACGGACGCCACCCTTCCGGGCCTCGACCCGGCCGAGGCGGAGCGGCTGCGGGACCGGCTGACCGAGCTGGGCGAGGCCCGATCGGCGGGGCTGTGAGCGCACCCGAAGCCCCGACCGCCATACCCGGGGGCCGCGAGGCCGCCGAGCGGCGGCTGCACCCGGTCACGCCCCTGCGACGCGCCTGGGCTCCGGTCGCCGTGATCGCCGGCTGGGCCGTGCACGACCCCGGCCAGGCCCAGCAGCAGCTGACGAGGCTGACCGCGACCACACTTCTCGTGGCACTCGCCGTCGTCGTCGCGGCCGCCTCCCTGTACGGCTTCCTCAGCTGGCGGTTCACCTACTTCTCGGTGACCGACACCGAACTGCGTATCCGTACGGGCCTGTTGTTCCGCCGCACCGCGCACATCCGCCTGGACCGGCTCCAGGCCGTCGACATCACCCAGCCGCTGCCGGCCCGGATCGCCGGCGTCGCCAAACTCAAACTCGACGCCATAGGAACCGACAAGAAGGACGAACTCGCCTATCTCGGCGAGGGTGAGGCCCGCGCGCTGCGCGCCGAACTCCTGGCGCGCGCGGCCGGTTTCGCGCCCGAGACGGCCCACGAGGTCGGTGAGGCGCCGGTGCGGCGGCTGCTGCACGTGCCGCCGGGCATGCTCGCCGTCTCGCTGCTGCTCATGGGCACCACCTGGGGTTCGCTGCTCGGCGCCCTCGCCGTACCGACGCTGGTGTGGTTCGGCACCCACAACGTCTGGTCGGTGCTCGTGGCCGGGCTGCCGCTGGCGGGCGGGGCGGTCACGAGGAGCGCGGGGCGGTTCGTCCGCGCGTACGACTGGACGGTCGGCGAGTCGCCGGACGGGCTCCGGATCGACCACGGGCTGCTCGACCGGGCGCATGAGACGGTGCCGCCGGGGCGGGTGCAGACCGTACGGATCGTGGAGCCGCTGCTGTGGCGGGGGCTCGGCTGGGTCCGGGTGGAGCTGGATGTGGCGGGCTCGTCCAACTCGGTGCTGGTTCCGGTCGCCGCCCGCGCACACGCCGAGTCCCTGATCGCTCGGGTGCTGCCCGGGGTGACGGTCCCCCCGGTCCTCTCGCGGCCGCCGCGTCGCGCGGGCTGGTGCCTGCCGCTGTGGTGGCGCGGCCACGGACTAGCCGTCACCGGCGCGGTCTTCGCCGCGCGGCACGGCCTGCTGCGCCGGAACCTGTCCCTCGTCCCGCATGCGAAGGTGCAGAGCGTACGGCTGACGCAGGGGCCGTGGGAGCGGTTCAAGGGCGTCGCCGACGTCCACGTGGACACCGGCGCCGACAAGACGGTGCGGGCCCGGCTGCGGGACGCCGAGGAGGCGGCGGCACTGCTGTACGCACAGGCGGACCGGTCGCGCACGGGACGGCGGGACGCCCGGCCGGACCGGTGGATGGCCTCGTAGGCGGCCGGTTCGACACGAGGTGAGGGGCGGCGGCACCCGGTGTGCCGCCGCCCCTCACTCGTCTGGTCCGTGCTCAGGACGCCGCGGTGCGCAGCCCCTGGACGTCGATCTGTTCCGTCTCGTCGTGGGCCGTCAGGTCGATGACCTGGCCGACGCCACGCGCCTCAGGATCCACGGGCTTGAAGCCGGACTCGGACTCCTCCTTGTGCATCGCCAGGGCCTCCTGGCCGACGACGTCCGCCAGGTCCTCGTTCTGCACGGACGCGAGGGCTTCCCCGGACTTCTTGGTGCCGAAGAAGTCGAACCCGCCCTCCGCGGCCGGTCGGCGCGGCGGGGCCGCCGGTACGACGGCCACGGCGGTGGGCACGGTGAAGTGCCCGGTGGCGTGGGCCGGTCTGCCGGCGGCCGGCCGGGGCTGCTGCGCGGCGGGGGCGGCCGCGTGCTGCCCGGCGACCGCCACGGGCTTCCCCTCCGCCTCGTCCTCCTCGCCGGAGCGCCCCCGTCCGGCACCGGCCCCCGTGGAGCGGGACTTCCCGCCGCCGTTGCCCGGGCCGCCGCCCTCGGGGGGAGTGGGCTTGGGAGAGGTCTTTCCCTGTGCCGCGACCAGCGCGGACAGCGCGGACGGGCCGGAAGGCGCGGGAGTCGCGGGCGGCCCTGACTGGTTGCGGGCGTCGGCCGGGTCCGGGGTACCGGCCATCGCCTCGGCGGGGCCACCCCCGTCCGTGGCCCCGTCCTCGTCGGCGGAAGCGGTCGCCTCCACAGGGCCGGAGGTCGGCTCGCCGACGCCCTCCGTGGTCTCCCCGGTGGTCCCCTGCGCCGTGTCGCCGTCCCGCGCGGGCGCGTCCGTCGCCTCCGCGGTGCCGCTCTTCGCTCCGGCGTCCTCCGGTGCCGCGTCGGCGTCGTCCTTGGCCAGGCGCGCCAGCGCCGAGTCGGCCCTCAGGAAGAGCGCGGATCCCTCCGGGGAGAACACCTGGGGCGCCGTCGGCCCGGGGGTGGCATCCCGCTCCGGCTCGGCCGCGGCGGAACCGGTGCCGCCCTCGGCGTCCCGTACGTCCGCGTCCTCCGGCGACCCGCCGCCGGCGGCGTCCGGCGTCCCGGGGTCGTCCGGCGTGCTGGACCGCGCGGCGGGCAGCGCCCGCGCCTCGGGGACCGTCGTCTCTATGGCGAGCAGACGGCGGCCCTCCAGGGCGGTGGCGCGCTCCGTCTCCGCCGTGGCGTACCGCCGCAGCAGGGCCGCGTGCTCGTTGCGCAGCTTCGCCAGTTCCGTGCGCTTGGCGCGCAGTTTCTGCTCCAGCTTCACGCGCAGCTCGCGCGACTCCTCCAGATCGCTCTCCAGCTCGGCGACCCGCTCCTCGTGGCGCCATTCGTCACTCGCCCGCGCGCGCGTGAGCTCCGCGACGTGTTTACCCGCGGCCACGTCCCAGCGGCGCATGACCACCGCGCCCAGGATCGTCGTCACCGCGGCAGCCGCGGCCAGCCCACGGAGCACCAGCGGCTCCGTGAACAGCCAGGGCCCCGCGGCGCAGACGACCGAGACGCCGGCGATCACCGAAGAGGGCAACAACCTGTGCAAGGGCGGAGAATGGCGGTGACGTCCACGTGGCATGGCCAGAAACTTACCGCGCGTAGGCGAATGATGGAGCCCCACCCGGTAAAAACACGGCTACCCCGGCACCTTCACACGGTGCCGGGACACCGGAAACGGAAGAGCCGCCCCAAAATCCCGGCGTATTCCCTTCCGCCGCCCATACGGCACGGGAACCCGAGGCAGTCCGCGCCCGTACCGTCGGCGCCCGTACCGCCGGCCCCCTGACGGCTGCCGCACGGCGTCCCGGCGTCCGCCGGAGTGCCGTGCCCCACCCCGGCGGATGCGCCGCCCCCCCTTTTCAAGATCACTTTTCTGATGAAGTGCGAGCGGTCTCCCGGCCCGTACTCCCCTGCCCGAAAGCGACTCCAGGACATACCGTTCGGCGAATTCCGGACGCCCATGCAGACACGACCGGTGGCGGCCGGCTCCCTGCCGGACCCGGCCACCACCGGATTGCGCGGAATTACGGGCGGATCCGCCCGCGCATTCATCCGCTCAGCGATCGCTGAGCCGCCCGCTCATCCACTCCAGTGCCGCCGGGATCTCCCGTCGCCACGTGTTGAAGTTGTGACCGCCGCTGTCGAGGATGATCGACGAGATCCGGGTCGGCTTCCTGGCCTGCACCTGCCGTATGAACTTGAGCGTGGACCGGTAGTCGCCCTCCCCGGCCCTGCTGCTGCTGACGAGCAGTGAGGTGTCGGGTGCGGGGAGGTGCTTGAGGCACCACCAGAGGTCGGCACGGTTGCGCAGATCCTTGTCGCCATGGAAGAGGTCCCCCGTGGTCGGGTCGATCGGCGCCTTGTAGTACGGCGACAGGCCCGCCCCGGCGGCATAGACGTCCGGGTGGTGCATCGCCAGCTTCAGCGCGCAGTAGCCGCCCGTCGAATCGCCTATGACTCCCCAGCTGCCCGGCCCCTTGCCCACCCGGTAGTGCGCGCCGACCGCGTCGGGAAGATCCTTCGCGAAGAACGCCTCGGTCCGCGGGCCGCGCGGGACGTCCACGCACTCCGTGTCCCGCGGCGGCGCCACGGTCGGCCGCAGCATCACCAGGATCATCGGCTGCATCTTGCCGTTCTCGGCCAAGTCGTGCGCCGTCTGCGGGTAGTGCAGCCCCTTGATGAGCGCCTCGGCGGTACCCGGGTATCCGGTGAGGACGACGGCCGCGGGGAAGCTCCGCGCGCGGTACTGGGGCTGGAAGTACTCCGGCGGCAGATACACGTACGCGGGCGAGGCGATACGCGTGGTGCGCCCCACGATGCCGACCTTCTGTATCTGCCCACCCACCTGTGGCTGGGCGCCACCTTGCACATTCACCTGGCGGGTGCCCACCACCTGGACGGGGCCACCGCTCGAACCGGCCATGCCGTGGTTGACCACCACACCCGGCGTGCTCTCCCGGCCCAACAGATCAGCCCAACTGGCATAGAACCCGAAGGCCTGGTTGGCGGCGAGCCCGACCGACGCGAAGACCGCGACCTGGGTGGCGAACAGCAGACCGACGCGTCCGCCGACGGCGCGCCAGGTTCGCCGCGCCAGCCGTGGCCAGTACCACACCGTGCCGACGAACAGCAGCACGGCGAGCACGACCGCCAGCACCAGCACTTTGTTGCTCGTGAGACCCATGGGCTCTTTTCCTGCCTGCGCTTTCCGACCCATGGGGCATCACCCGCACTTTCGCGAGGGCTTGCCCCGGACTTTCCTTCGCCTTTGAACCGGCTTTGTGATGGGGAGTGAACCTCTCTCCCCGCGACACCGTCCTAGAGGGCGCAATGTCGCCGGATGCCCGAATCGGCACCGGACACACAAGGTCTCTCGCAGAACTACAGGATGCGATGTCTGTCAGGATAGATGAGGAAAAGTCGGGTGAGGTTCCGGGGGGATCCCACATGGTGCGCCGCATACTGCGCGGCCCGCGCCCGGAGTCCGTACCCACGCTCGTCGCCAGAGCCTGCACCTTCGTGGGAGTCCTGGACATCGCCGCAGGCGTCTTCCCACGCTTCCGGCACAGCCGCATGCACCGCATCGTCGAGGTCCTGCCCGGCGCGTTCGGCCCGTTCGCGGCCGCCCTCTCGCTGAGCGCCGGCGTCCTCCTGCTGCTCCTCGCCCACGGGCTGCGGCGCCGCAAGCGCAGGGCATGGCGCGCGGCCGTGATCCTCCTGCCGGCGGGTGCCGTGGCGCAGTTCGTCTACCGCCACTCCATCATCGGCGTCCTCTTGTCGGTGGCGCTGCTCCTGCCGCTGCTGCGCCACCGAAGCGAGTTCGCGGCCCTGCCCGACCCGCGCAGCCGCTGGCGGGCGCTCGCCAACTTCGTGCTCATGGGCGCCGGTTCCCTGGGCCTCGGCCTGGTCATCGTCAGCGTCCACACGAACCGCATGGTCGGCGACCCGAGCCTGTCCGACCGTATCGAGCACGTCCTGTGCGGCCTGTTCGGCTTCGAGGGCCCGGTCGACTACACCGGCGACACCTCCTGGACGGTGGGCTTCTCGCTCGGCGCGCTCGGCCTGCTGACCGCGGTCACCACGATCTACCTCGCCTTCCGCCCCGAACACCCGGCCGCCCAACTCACCGAGGAGGACGAGTCCCGGCTGCGGACCCTGCTGGAGAAGCACGGCGCCCGCGACTCGCTCGGCCACTTCGCACTCCGCCGCGACAAGGCCGTCGTCTTCTCACCGAGCGGCAAGGCGGCGGTCACATACCGCGTCGTCTCGGGTGTGATGCTGGCCAGCGGGGACCCGATCGGCGACGTGGAGGCGTGGCCCGGCGCCATCGAGCGGTTCATGGACGAGGCCAGGGCCCACTCCTGGACCCCCGCGGTCATGGGCTGCTCCGAGACGGGCGGCGAGGTCTGGACCCGCGAAACCGGCTTGGACGCCCTGGAGTTGGGCGACGAGGCGGTGGTGGACGTCAAGGATTTCTCGCTCGCCGGGCGCGCGATGCGCAACGTGCGCCAGATGGTGAAGCGCATCGAGCGGGCGGGTTACGAAACCCGGGTACGGCGCATCCGTGACCTCAGCGAGGGTGAACTGGAGCGGATACGGCGCGCTGCCGAGGACTGGCGCGGCACGGACACCGAGCGCGGCTTCTCCATGGCGCTCGGCCGCATCGGCGATCCCGCCGACGGGGACTGCCTGATCGCCACGGCCCACAAGCCGGACGCCGCGCAGGCCCCCTACGGCGACCTGAAGGCGATCCTGCACTTCGTACCGTGGGGCACGGACGGCGTCTCGCTGGATCTGATGCGCCGCGACCGCTCGGCGGACCCGGGCATGAACGAACTGCTGATCGTGGCGGCCCTCCAGGCCGCACCGAAGCTCGAGATCGAGCGCGTCTCCCTGAACTTCGCGATGTTCCGCTCGGCGCTGGCCCGCGGCGAGAAGATCGGCGCGGGACCGGTGCTGCGGGCATGGCGGGGACTGCTGGTCTTCCTGTCCCGATGGTTCCAGATCGAGTCCCTGTACAAGTTCAACGCCAAGTTCCAGCCGCGCTGGGAGCCGCGCTTCGTGGTGTACGCGTCCTCCCGCGACCTGCCGCGCATCGGCCTGGCCGCGATGCAGGCGGAGGGCTTCGTGAACCTGGCTCTGCCCCGCCCGCTGCGCCGCTCGGCGCCGGTCCGGCGCCCTTGCGCCCACGCGGTGACCGAGCGCGGGGTCCGGGCCGCCTGACCCGGACGAATTCCGAAGCGCGCCACGGACCGGCCTGTCGGCCCATGACAGGTCTGAGCGAGGGCCCCGGCCCGCCCAGCCCGCAACCCTCGCTCAGACCACCCACCCACCGGGCCGTCCCACAGGTACCCCCCTTCCCTCACCGCACACATGCGGCCGCCCTGCCCCCACGAGCCCGAGGCGGAGCCATGGGGGGCCTACGCTGAACGTATGAGCACGAAGACCGGGCGGGGCCACGTGGCGGGCCTTCCTACATGGGACCGCTGCGCGGTCATGGGCGTCGTCAACGTCACCCCCGACTCCTTCTCCGACGGCGGCCGCTGGTTCGACACCACCGCCGCCGTCAAACACGGCCTGGACCTGGTCGCGCAGGGCGCCGACCTCGTCGACGTCGGTGGCGAGTCCACCCGCCCCGGAGCGACCCGCGTCGACGAGACCGAAGAGCTCAGGCGTGTCATCCCCGTGGTCCGCGGCCTCGCCTCCGAGGGCGTCACGGTCTCCGTCGACACCATGCGCGCCTCGGTCGCCGAACAGGCCCTCGCCGCCGGCGCCGCGCTCGTCAACGATGTCAGCGGCGGCCTCGCCGACCCTTCGATGATCCCGGTCGTCGCGGCCTCCGGCGCCCCCTTCGTGGTCATGCACTGGCGCGGCTTCCTGGACGGAGGCAACATCAAGGGCGTCTACGAGGATGTCGTCACCGAAGTCGTCGACGAGCTCCAGGCGCGCGTGGAGGCCGTTCTGGAGGGCGGCATCGCCCCCGACCGGATCGTCGTCGACCCCGGACTGGGGTTCTCCAAGCAGGCCGACCACGACCTGGCGCTGCTCGCCCACCTCGACCGCCTGCACACCCTTGGCCGTCCCCTGCTGGTCGCCGCCTCCCGCAAGCGATTCCTGGGCCGCGTCCTGGCCGGCCCCGAGGGCGCGCCCCCGCCCGCCCGCGAGCGCGACGCCGCCACGGCGGCCGTCTCTGCACTCGCCGCCCAGGCCGGCGCATGGGCGGTCCGCGTGCACGAGGTCCGCGCGACGGCGGACGCGGTACGCGTCGCACGCGCCGTCGAGGCGGCACGCGCGGCCGACCACGCGCCCGGCACCCCCACCGGCGGCGCGCGCCCCGGCACCGGAACCGCCGAAGGAGCCCGGTGAGCACCGCCCACACCGATGTCGAACAGGTCGAACAGGCCAACACCGCCTTCTACGAGGCGATGGAGCGGGCTGACTTCGAGGCGCTGTCCTCGTTCTGGCTGACGCCCGCCGACCTGGGCGTCGACGAGGAGTACCACGATCCGGCGGACGCCGGTGTGATCTCCTGCGTCCACCCCGGCTGGCCCGTCCTCACCGGCCGTGGCGAGGTCTTGCGCTCATACGCCCTGATCATGGCGAACACCGACTACATCCAGTTCTTCCTCACGGACGTCCACGTCTCGGTGACCGGCGACACCGCCCTGGTCACCTGCACCGAGAACATCCTCAGCGGCGGCCCGGCCCCGGAGGCGGGCGAGGAGCTGGGCCCGCTCGTCGGCCAGCTGGTGGTCGCCACGAACGTGTTCCGCCGCACCCCCGACGGCTGGAAGCTCTGGTCCCACCACGCCTCCCCCGTCCTGACCGAGTCCGCCGACGAAGAGGACGACGACTCACCCGCGTGAGGGGGTGGCAGGCACCGCCGAAATGGGTAGGCCGCCATGAGTGGCGGGAATCACCTACCCCTGGGTAGGGAACGAGACCGACCCGTAAGCCACCGTGTTCCCCAGGGAAAACGCCCGACGAAGCCTCCGGCGGTGGCTTGGGCGAGCGCCTTGGAGAGGGAACGCTGTCCGTGCCCGCAGGTAGATTCGTTCGGGGCTGGTGTACCGACCGCGCTCGGTGCACACCTGTCGTTACCGACGATTGCAGGAGTGATTCGCGTGGATCGTGTCGCGCTGCGCGGCCTGAAGGCCCGCGGGCACCACGGCGTCTTCCCCAGGGAGCGCGAGGAGGGGCAGACCTTCATCGTGGACCTCGTCCTGGGTCTGGACACCCGACCGGCCGCGGCCGACGACGACCTGTCGAAGACCGTGCACTACGGCGTCGTCGCCGAGGAGGTCGTGGCCCTGGTCGAAGGAGAGCCCGTCGACCTCATCGAGACCCTCGCCGAGCGCATCGCCCTGTGCTGTCTCAAGCACGCCCCGGTCCGCGAGGTCGAGGTGTGCGTGCACAAACCGGACGCGCCGATCACGGTCCCCTTCGACGACGTGACCATCACCATCACCCGGAGCCGAGTATGAGCGCCTTCTTCGCCGGGGGTCAGAGCGACCCGACCGTACAGCCGGTGCCCGCCTCCGTGGTGGAGCAGGTGGACGCCGCGGACACCACCCTGCAGAACCCGAAACGGGCCGTGATCTCCATCGGCTCCAACCTGGGCAACCGCCTGGAGACGCTCCAGGGCGCCATAGACGCCCTGGAGGACACCCCTGGCGTCCGCGTCAAGGCGGTCTCGCCGGTGTACGAGACGGAGCCGTGGGGCGTGGCCCCCGGCAGCCAGCCGGCGTACTTCAACGCGGTGGTCGTGGTGAAGACCACCCTGCCCCCCTCCTCGCTCCTGGAGCGTGCCCACGCCGTGGAGGAGGCCTTCCACCGGGTGCGGGACGAGCGCTGGGGCGCGCGCACCCTGGACGTGGACATCATCACGTACGCGGAAGTCGTCTCCGACGACCCGGTCCTGACGCTCCCCCACCCACGCGCCCACGAGCGGGCCTTCGTCCTCGCGCCCTGGTACGACCTCGACCCCTCGGCCCAGCTCCCCGCCCACGGGCCGGTGGCGGATCTGCTCGACGCCGTCACCCGCGAAGGCGTCACGCCCCGCCCCGACCTGGAACTCCGGCTGCCGGAATAGTCGTTAAGGTCTACCGGGTCGGGACGCTCCCGGCGCCACGACCGTGTACGGACGACCGACGGCTGACGAAGGGGCATCGTGAAAGAGCTGCGCATCAGGACGCTGGCAGCGGTGTTCGTAGTCGCCGGAGTACTGTCCTGGGCGGCCGCCCGCCTGTGGAGCGCGGTGGACACACTCCCCCGGGTCCCCCTGGCCGCGCCGGTCGTCCTCGCCCTGATCGCCGTGGTCCTGCTGGCCACGGCGCTCTCCCTGCGTGCCCGGCTCAAGGCCCAGCGGGAGCGCCGCCCGGGCGCCAAGGGCGTGGACCCGCTGATGGCGGCCCGCGCGGTCGTCTTCGGTCAGGCGAGCGCCCTGGTCGCGGCCCTGGTCGCCGGCATGTACGGCGGCGCGGGTGTCTTCCTCCTGGAGTCCCTGGACATCCCCACGATCCGCGACCAGGCCATCTACGCCGGCTTCTCGGTCCTCGCGGGCGTCGCCGTCATAGCGGCCGCCTTCTTCCTGGAACGCGTCTGCCGCCTCCCGGAGGACGACGAACACAACGGCGACGCGACACCGGTGCCATGACAGACGCCGGTGCCATCACACCCGTGTCGTAGAACCGCGCTGAGCTACGCGCGCCTCAGCGCGCCATGATGAGGCTCATCGCCTCGTTGCGCGTGGCCGCGTCCCGCAGCTGACCGCGTACCGCCGAGGTGATCGTCTTCGCGCCGGGCTTGCGGATGCCGCGCATCGACATGCACATGTGCTCGCACTCGATCACGACGATCACTCCGCGCGGCTCCAGGATCTCCATGAGCGAGTCGGCGATCTGCGTCGTCAGCCGTTCCTGCACCTGCGGTCGGCGCGCGAAAACGTCCACGAGCCGGGCCAGCTTCGACAGGCCCGTGATCTTGCCGCTCGTGGCCGGGATGTAGCCGACGTGCGCGACCCCCCTGAACGGCACCAGATGGTGCTCGCAGGTCGAGAACACCTCGATGTCCTTCACCAGCACCATCTCGTCATGGCCCAGGTCGAAGGTCGTCGTCAGGACGTCCTCGGGCTTCTGCCACAGGCCCGCGAATATCTCCCGGTACGCCCGCGCCACCCTCCCGGGAGTCTCGCGCAGACCCTCCCGGTCCGGGTCCTCCCCGACGGCGATGAGCAGCTCCCGTACGGCGTTCTCCGCTCGCTTCTCGTCGAACTCGCCGATCGTGCCCTCGCCGTCCAGCGTCACCGGGTCGGTCATCTGGTGCCTCGTTCCTGCGCCTGCCACGTGCACGGATTGCGCGTCTGTGTGCGGCCCTGAAGGAAATGCCGCGCCCCCCAGGCTAGAACCCTGGGGGGCGCGGCAGAATTCCGGGCCTTTCGGTGCTCCCGGGCGAGCGTGGATCAGCTCTCCCGGCGGTCCTCCGGAGCCACCTCGGTGGGGAGGGACTCGGTCGCGTTGGCGATCGCCGGGGTCGCGCCGTTCGCCCCGTTCGTCAGTGCCAGCTCCTTCGGGGAGAGCACCGGCGGACGGGTGGACGGCGTGCGGCGCGAGGAGCCGGTCCAGGCGGGCCGCGGCGGGCGCTTGACGACCGGGGCGAAGATCTCGGCGATCTCCTCCTTGCCCAGGGTCTCCTTCTCGAGCAGCGCGAGGACCAGGTTGTCGAGGACGTCGCGGTTCTCGACCAGGATCTCCCAGGCCTCGTTGTGCGCGTTCTCGATGAGCTTCTTGACTTCCTCGTCCACCAGGGCGGCGACCTCTTCCGAGTAGTCGCGCTGGTGAGCCATCTCACGGCCGAGGAACGGCTCGGTGTTGTCCCCGCCGAACTTGATCGCGCCGAGGCGCTCGGTCATGCCGTACTGCGTGACCATGGCGCGGGCCGTGGACGTGGCCTTCTCGATGTCGTTCGCGGCACCCGTGGTCGGGTCGTGGAAGACCAGCTCCTCGGCCGCGCGACCGCCCAGCATGTAGGCCAGTTGGTCCAGCATCTCGTTGCGGGTCGTGGAGTACTTGTCCTCGTCCGGGAGCACCATCGTGTAGCCGAGCGCACGTCCGCGGGACAGGATCGTGATCTTGTGGACCGGGTCGGAGTTCGGCGAGGCCGCCGCGACCAGGGCGTGCCCGCCCTCGTGGTACGCGGTGATCTTCTTCTCCTTGTCCGACATGATCCGGGTCCGCTTCTGCGGGCCCGCGACCACACGGTCGATCGCCTCGTCCAGCATCTGGTTGTCGATGAGCTTGCGGTCGCTGCGGGCCGTGAGCAGGGCCGCCTCGTTCAGCACGTTCGACAGGTCGGCGCCGGTGAAGCCGGGGGTGCGGCGGGCGACGGCCGACAGGTCGACGTCCGGGGCGACCGGCTTGCCCTTCTGGTGGACCTTGAGGATCTCCAGACGGCCCTGCATGTCCGGGCGGTCGACCGCGATCTGGCGGTCGAAGCGGCCGGGGCGCAGAAGGGCCGGGTCGAGGATGTCGGGGCGGTTCGTGGCGGCGATGAGGATCACGCCGCCCTTCACGTCGAAGCCGTCCATCTCGACCAGCAGCTGGTTCAGGGTCTGCTCGCGCTCGTCGTGACCGCCGCCGAGGCCGGCGCCGCGGTGGCGGCCCACCGCGTCGATCTCGTCGACGAAGACGATCGCCGGGGCGTTCGCCTTGGCCTGCTCGAACAGGTCACGGACTCGGGAGGCACCGACACCGACGAACATCTCGACGAAGTCGGAACCCGAGATCGAGTAGAAGGGGACGCCCGCCTCGCCGGCGACGGCACGCGCCAGCAGCGTCTTGCCCGTACCGGGAGGCCCATAGAGCAGCACGCCCTTGGGAATCTTGGCTCCGACGGCCTGGAACTTGGCCGGCTCCTGGAGGAACTCCTTGATCTCCTGGAGCTCCTCGACTGCCTCGTCCGCGCCCGCGACGTCCGAGAAGGTCGTCTTCGGGGTGTCCTTGGTGATGAGCTTCGCCTTGGACTTCCCGAAGTTCATGACCCGGGAGCCGCCGCCCTGCATCTGGTTCATCAGGAACAGGAAGACGACCACGATGAGTACGAAGGGCAGCAGGGAGAGCAGGATCCC
Source organism: Streptomyces sp. NPDC047079 (assembly GCF_040643755.1). Classification (NCBI taxonomy): domain Bacteria; kingdom Bacillati; phylum Actinomycetota; class Actinomycetes; order Kitasatosporales; family Streptomycetaceae; genus Streptomyces; species Streptomyces sp. NPDC047079. Next base: position 90,297 of record NZ_JBEYUZ010000018.1, on the reverse strand, counting down.
GACGAAGGGGTTCTGCTTGGACGGCGAGACCGTGTAGCCGTCCGGGATCTGCTTCTTCTGGAACTTGTCCTGCAGGGTGTTGGCCAGGGTCACGCCCTGGTTGCCGATGTAGCTCGCCTGGATCTTGGAGCTGCCCTCGACCTTTACGCCGTCCTTCAGCGAGACCTTGACGACCTGCTCGTCGCCGGTGGTCAGCCTGGCCTGCTGGACCTTGTTGTCATTGATCGCCGCAACGACTTGGCCGGTGTCCACCGTCTTGTAGCCGCCCGAGGAGCCGACGACCTGCATCAACACGACCACGGCAAGGACGGCCAGCACGATCCACATGACCGGCCCACGGAAGTATCGCTTCACGTCCATCCATACGGAGCGGTGCCGCCCCGTCCCTCCTGCCATAGTGAGTTTGATAAAGACAGTTCTTCTGACGGTACCCCAGGATTGTCACCCGCAGCCGCGGGGACCGCTGGCAATACCGTCCACGCATGCTCCAACGGCGCGAGACCCGCTGGGGTTCCCGGACGTCTCGAAAGAGCCCGGACCTCGGGTCCGGCCGCCGTCGCCGACGGCCGGACCCTGAAGGCTCAGCCGCCGTAGACGTGGGGCGCGAGCGTACCGACGAACGGGAGGTTGCGGTACTTCTCCGCGTAGTCGAGGCCGTAGCCCACGACGAACTCGTTCGGGATGTCGAAGCCGACCCACTCGACGTCGATCGCCACCTTGGCCGCCTCCGGCTTGCGCAGCAGCGTGCACACCTTCAGGGAGGCGGGCTCGCGGGAGCCGAGGTTGGAGATCAGCCAGGACAGCGTCAGGCCGGAGTCGATGATGTCCTCGACGATCAGGACGTGCTTGCCCTTGATGTCGGTGTCGAGGTCCTTGAGGATGCGCACGACACCGGACGACTGGGTTCCGGCACCGTAGGAGGACACCGCCATCCAGTCCATGGTGACGGGGGTGGACAACGCCCGGGCGAGGTCGGCCATGACCATGACCGCACCCTTGAGCACACCGACGATCAGCAGGTCCTTGCCCGCGTACTCCGCGTCGATCTTCGCGGCCAGCTCGGCCAGCTTCGCGTCGATCTCTTCCTTGGTGATGAGCACCTGCTGGAGGTCGGCACCCATGTCTTTCGCGTCCACCCGCATCACTTTCGGTCGTCCCGCCGCTTTGATTGCCCGCTCGCCTTCGGGGCGCCTGTGCCGCCGTGGACGGTCACCCGTCCGCGGACACCCGCGCGGGGTGGCCGCGACGGCTACAGCCCTCACGGCCGGTGCGCCGTCGCCGGCGACGGCGGCGCGCCCCTTCGGCTCGCTGGCACAGCTGACCGGTCCCTCCCCGAAGGGGGGCCGGGCGCCTCCCGCAGGCGGCGCGTTTCAGCCTTGCCGAATCACCAGTCTGCCACCCTGACGCTGGGCGACGACTTTGCCCGGAAGATTGATGGCTCCCTGGCCGCGCCAACCGGTGATCAGGCGGTCCACTTCCTCGATGTGGCGGGCGAAGAGGGAACCGGCCGGAGCGCCGGCCTCGATGGCGGCGCGCCGCAGGATCCTGCGGCGCACGGCAGGGGGCAGGGCGTAGAGCTTCGCGCACTCCAGGAGGCCGGTGGCGTCGCGTACGGAGATCTCGGCCTGGCCGGCCCAGGCGTCGAGGGCGTCGGCGTCGTCGCGGGAGAGCCTGGCCGTGCGGGCGAGCGCTTCGACGACGCCCTTGCCCAGTGCCTTCTCCAGGGCGGGCAGTCCCTCGTGGCGGAGCCGGGAGCGCGTGTAGGCGGGGTCGGCGTTGTGCGGGTCGTCCCAGACGGGCAGGGACTGGACCATGCAGGCCTTGCGGGCGGTCTGCCGGTCGATGTGCAGGAAGGGGCGGCGGTAGCGGCCGCCGGCCCCCGAGACCGCGGCCATGCCCGACAGGGAGCGGACGCCAGAGCCGCGGGCGAGACCGAGCAGAACGGTTTCGGCCTGGTCGTCGCGGGTGTGTCCGAGGAGGACGGCGGTGGCGCCGTGGCGCTCGGCGGTGGCGTCCAGGGCGGCGTAGCGCGCGTCGCGGGCGGCGGCTTCCGGCCCTCCGGCGCGGCCGACGCTCACGGCGACGGAGATGACCGGGTCGAGGCCCAGCTCACCCAGGCGCTGCACGACCTCGTCGGCGCGCAGGTCCGAGCCGGCCTGAAGTCCGTGGTCGATGGTGATGCCGCCGGCGCGGATGCCGAGCTTGGGGGCCTCGAAGGCGAGGGCGGAGGCGAGCGCCATGGAGTCGGCACCGCCCGAGCACGCGACGAGCACGAGCGGCGCGGAGGGGCACTCGTGGGAGGGGGAGTCGCTGTTCTGTTCGGTTGTCTGCTCGGTGAGGATGTCGTGGAGGACGCGGCGAACCGCCAGGCGTATCGCCGCGACCGCAGGATGGGGACCCATGTCCGGTTCCCTTCATGAAGTTGTCGGGGGGTGAGCCCGAATACTGGTCACTCAGAGTGTGTAGATGGTGACAGAAACGGGCCGTTCCCCGAGCATTGCACGCCTATCCATCGCTCACGGTCCCTCGGACGAGTGATTGGCGGGGCGTTCACCTGCCGACGGCCGGATTCGTTTCACGCCGCTCGCGCAGGGCTCACGACTCCGCCCTGCGATGCACCCGTGCGACCCAGTCCGCCGGTTTGGCGATCTCCGCCTTGCTCGGGAGGGTGTTGGGGGAGGTCCACACCTTGTTGAAGCCGTCGATTCCGACCTGCTCGACGACCGCCCGCACGAAGCGCTCGCCGTCACGGTACTGCCTGAGCTTGGCGTCCAGGCCGAGCAGTTTCCGCAGGGCGAGGTCCAGGCGGGAGGCGCCCCTGACGCGGCGCTGCTGAAACTTCTCGCGGATCTCGGCGACGGACGGGACGACGTCGGGGCCGACACCGTCCATCACGAAGTCCGCGTGCCCTTCCAGGAGGGACATCACCGCGGTCAGCCGGCCGAGGATCTCCCGCTGGGCGGGCGTCTGTACGAGTTCCACGAACGAGTGGCCGTCATCGCCCTCCTCGCCCTCCGTGCGGCCCCCGGCGAGCGACTGGACCGCCTCCCTGACACGCTCCAGGACCGTCATGGGGTCGAGTTCGGTCTCCCCCAGGAAAGACTGGATCTCGCCCTCGAGGTGATCGCGCAGCCAGGGCACCGCGGTGAACTGGGTGCGGTGGGTCTCCTCGTGCAGGCAGACCCAGAGGCGGAAGTCGTGCGGGTGGACCTCCAGTTCGCGTTCCACGTGCACGATGTTCGGCGCGACCAGCAGGAGGCGGCCGCCGCCGTTCGCTCCCGCGGGCAGTTCGCGGGTGGCCGGGGCGAAGGTCTCGTACTGTCCGAGGACCCGGGAGGACAGGAACGACAGCAGCATGCCCAGCTCCACGCCGGTGACCTTGCCGCCGACGGCGCCGAGGACCGCTCCGCCGGGGGTGTTCCCGCGCCGCTGCTCCATCTTGCCGAGGAGGGGTTTGAGGATCTCCCGGAATCCCGAGACGTTCGCCCGGACCCAGCCGGGGCGGTCGACGACGAGGACGGGAGTGTCGTGCACGCCCGCTTCGCCCATACGAGTAAAGCCCCGGACGTGTTCCTCCGAGGCCTTCGCGTGCCGGCGCAGCTCCGCGACGACGGACCGGGCCTCCTCGCGGCTCACCTCGGGGCCCGGCCGCACGAGCCGGGTCGCGGTCGCCACCGCGAGATTCCAGTCGACCATCCCAGGAGATCCGGCACCACCGATGCTCGTCATGCGTCAACGGTACGTGAGCTCCGCCGCTCCGGGCAGGGCAGCGCGAGGCCGTGCGCTACCGGCAGCCGCAGCCCGCCAGTACCGCCGCCGTACGGTCCAGGGCGGCCCGGGCGGTCGTCTGGTCCATCGAGCCGTCCGTCAGGAACGCGAACGCCAGCAGCCGGCCGTCGGCGTCGACGACCGTCCCGGCGAGGGTGTTCACGCCGGTCAGGGATCCCGTCTTGGCGCGTACGAGGCCGACGCCCGAGCGTTCGGCCGCGTCCGCGTAGCGGTCGCTGAGGGTGCCCGTGAAGCCGGCCACCGGCAGCCCCGTCAGGACCGGGCGGAGTTCGGGGTGGGACGGGGAGCCGGCGGCGGCCAGCAGGGCCGTCAGCAGGTCCGCCGTGAGTCTGTCGTCGCGGCTCAGCCCACTGCCGTCGTGGAATTGTGCGCCGGCGAGCGGGAGTCCGAGCCTCTTCAGCTGGGCGGCGATCGCGGCCGCGCCCCCGTCGAAGCTCGGCCGGCCGCCGGTGGCCAGGGCGGTCTGGCGGGCGAGGGCCTCGGCGATGTCGTTGTCGCTGTTGGTGAGCATCCGCTCGACCACGGCGGACAGGGGCGGCGACTGGACGGAGGCGAGGGCCTCGGCGCGGGACGTGGCTTTCGCGGCGGAGGCGGCGGGTCCGGAGGTCTTGATGCCGCGGTCGTGCAGCAGGCCCCCGAACGTGCGGGCCGCGTCCGCCGCCGGGTCCGTGCTGCGGCCGGCGGGCCCACTGGTGGAGTCGTCCATGCGGCCCTCGTCGGCCGTCAGCGCGGTGACCGGGGCGATGTTGGGGTTGACTCCGATGGGGTGCTGCGCGTCACCGGTGAACAGGGACGAGTCGTATGCGAGCGTCACCGAGGCCAGGTGGCGCTTCTTCAGGGCGGCGGCCGTCGTGTCGGCGAGGGTGCGCAGGCTCGCCCAGCCGCCGGCCTGTGGGCGGGCCGTCAGCGTGGGGTCGCCTCCTCCGACGAGGACCAGCCGGTCGGTGCCGGGCTCGAGGACCGTGCGGGTGGTGAAACGGTGGTCGGGGCCGGCCGCGGAGAGCACGGCCGCGGCGGTGGCGATCTTGGTGGTGGAGGCGGGGGTCAGCGCGTCGTCCGCGCTCTTGCCGTACAGGCGCTCGCCGGTCGCGACATCGACGACGGAGGCGGTGCGCCGGGAGCCGAGGGAGTCGTCCTCCAGGAGCTTGTCGAGGGTGGCGGCCAGGGTCCGTACGCCCGGCGCCGACTTGATGGTCGTGGTGCCGCCGACGCCGGCGAGGACGGGCGCGGCGCTCGGCGCGGGCGCCGGTGCTTCCGCCCTCGCGCCGGCGCCACGTCCGTGATCTGTGCCACCCTCGCGGCCCCACGCTGCGGCCCGGTCACGCTCGGCCGTACGCTGACCGGTGGAGTCCCAGGGACCGGCGGCGGTCGCGGTCCCGACCGCGAGTGCCAGGCCCATGACGGTGGCCACGGCCGCCAGCTGCGGGGTGGTGAGCCCCCCGGCGCGCGGGCGCGCGAGGTGCGCGACCCGCGTGGCGTGCGGTTTCACCGCTCCGGTGAGCCGTGCCACGCGTGGTCTCACGGTCTCGGCGACCCGCCGCGCACGGGGTCGCACGGCCGGGGCCACTCGTGCGAGGCGCGGTTTCACGGTCTGCGCGACCCGCGCCAGACGCGGTCTCGCGGCCCGCCAGGTCTTCAGCTCCGGCACGACCACCAGCCCCTTTCGCGATCACACACCAGCGTGAGGGACACTTAACCACCAGAACTATGTGTTGATCATGGAGGAGCCACCGGTGGAGTTCGACGTCACGATCGAGATCCCGAAGGGTTCGCGGAACAAGTACGAGGTGGACCACGAGACCGGTCGTATTCGCCTGGACCGTCGACTTTTCACCTCGACCAGCTACCCGGCCGACTACGGCTTCGTCGAGAACACCCTCGGCGAGGACGGCGACCCGCTGGACGCGCTGGTCATCCTTGAGGAGCCGACCTTCCCGGGCTGCCTCATCAAGTGCCGCGCCATCGGCATGTTCCGGATGACGGACGAGGCCGGCGGCGACGACAAGCTGCTGTGCGTGCCGGCGTCCGACCCGCGTGTGGAGCACCTGCGGGACATCCACCACGTCTCCGAGTTCGACCGTCTGGAGATCCAGCACTTCTTCGAGGTCTACAAGGACCTGGAGCCCGGCAAGTCCGTCGAGGGCGCCAACTGGGTGGGCCGCTCGGACGCGGAGGCCGAGATCGAGCGCTCTTACAAGCGTTTCGAGGAGCACGGCGGTCACTGACCCCGATGTCGCCCGCGGGCCGTGTGATCCCCCTGGGGGTGACGCGGCCCGTTCGCGTACCCGTCGCATACTGAGGCGTACCGGAGGTACGTACGGGACACAGACATACGAAAGGCAAGAGGAAAGCAGGTGACGGAACCGGACACGGAGGACCGCAAGCCGCGGTCGGACGAGGCGAGGAGTGCGTTCGCGCCCCCCGGGCGGGGCGACGACGATGCGCTGATCACCTCAGAGTTCACGATTCCCGTGAGGCTCGAGGGGCCCGCCGTCGGCGGTGCCGACTCCTCGACGACGTCCGAGTTCGCCGTTCCCGCAGGCCTCGATGTGCCGGCCACCGGTACCGAGTCGGAGACGACGTCCGAGTTCGCCCTCCCGGACGGGCTCGAGGTCCCGCAGACGCTCCCGGCGGAGGCGGAGGGGTCGGCGTTCAGCCCGCCGAGCACCTACAGCGCCCGGCAGGCCCCGGCCGCCTTCACCCCGCCGTACGGCATCCCCGCGATCCGGCTGACCCCGGAGGCGCCCTGGCAGGACCGTATGCGCACGATGCTGCGCATGCCGGTCGCCGAGCGGCCCGCGCCGGAACCCGTGCAGAAGACCGGAGAGACGGGCCCCGCCGTACCGCGTGTGCTCGACCTGACCCTCCGCATCGGCGAACTGCTGCTGGCGGGCGGCGAGGGCGCCGAGGACGTGGAGGCCGCGATGTTCGCGGTCTGCCGGTCGTACGGGCTGGACCGCTGTGAGCCGACCGTCACCTTCACCCTGCTGTCGGTCTCGTACCAGCCGTCCCTCGTGGAAGACCCCGTGTCGGCCTCGCGGACGGTACGCCGCCGCGGCACGGACTACACCCGCCTGGCCGCCGTCTACCGGCTCGTGGACGAACTCAGCGACCCGGAGACGGCGATCTCCCTGGAGGAGGCGTACCGGCGGCTCGCAGAGATTCGCCGCAACCGGCACCCCTACCCCGGCTGGGCGCTGACCGGGGCGAGCGGACTGCTCGCCGGTGCGGCCTCCATACTCGTCGGCGGTGACCTCGTGGTCTTCGTCGCCGCGGCGCTCGGCGCGATGCTGGGCGACCGGCTGGCGTGGCTGTGCGCCGGGCGCGGACTGCCGGAGTTCTACCAGTTCACGGCGGCAGCGATGCCCCCGGCCGCGATCGGCGTCGCCCTCACGGTGGCCGATGTCAACGTCAACGCGTCCGCGGTGATCACCGGTGGGCTGTTCGCCCTGCTGCCCGGGCGTGCCCTGGTGGCGGGTGTGCAGGACGGGCTCACCGGCTTCTACATCACCGCGGCGGCGCGCCTGCTGGAGGTCATGTACTTCTTCGTCGGCATCGTCATCGGCGTCCTGGTGATCCTGTACTTCGGCGTGAAGCTGGGCGCGCAGCTGGACCCGGACGCGGCCCTGAACCTCTACCAGCGGCCGGTCGTGCAGATCATCGCGTCGATGCTGCTGTCCCTGACCTTCGCCGTGCTGCTCCAGCAGGAGCGGTCCACCGTGCTGTGGGTGACTCTCAACGGGGGCGTCGCCTGGGTCGTGTACGGCGCCATGCACTACCCGGGCCACATCTCGCCGGTCGCCTCCACGGCCGTCGCGGCCGGTCTGGTGGGTCTGTTCGGGCAGTTGCTGTCGCGCTACCGGTTCGCGTCCGCGCTGCCGTACACCACCGCCGCCATCGGGCCCCTGCTGCCCGGTTCGGCGACCTACTTCGGGCTGCTGTCGATGGCCCAGAACAACGTCGACAAGGGCCTGGTGTCACTGGCGAAGGCCGCGTCCCTCGCCATGGCCATCGCCATCGGCGTGAACCTCGGGTCGGAGATCTCCCGGCTGTTCCTGCGGATCCCGGGCGGCTCCGCAGGGGGGCGCCGGGCGGCCAAGCGGACGCGCGGCTTCTGACGCGCGGGCGCCGGGCGCCCGGGTCAGCTCTGCGGGTAGCCCTGGCCGTACGGGTGCGGCTGCTGGGGCTGCTGCGGGTATCCCTGGCCGTACGGGTGCTGGGGCTGCTGCGGCTGCTGCGGGTACCCCTGGTCGGAACCGTACGGCTGCTGCTGCGGCTGCTGGTGGCCCTGGGGGTACTGCTGCCCCCCGTAGGGCTGCTGGGGCCGGCCGTAGTACTCGTCGTAGCCCCCGCCCTGGTTCGTACCGTACGGCCGCTGCCCCTGCCCGCCGTGGTTCTGCTCGCCGTAGGCCTGGTCCTGGTGGCCGTGTGCCTGGTCCTGGTGGCCGTAGCCCCCGGTCTGGTCCTGGTGGGCCGGAGGAACGGCGCGCAGCCGGGTCGTCGCGTCGTCCATGGCCGGCGGCTGCTGACCGAAGGGCGGCTGCTGACGGTCGAAGGGCGACTGCTCGACGGACGGCTGCCGCGGGTCCTCGGCCTGCGCCGGGGCGTTCTTGGCCTTGGAGCGCGCCCGAAGGAACTCGATGGCGATCGGGACCACCGAGACGACGACGATCAGGATGAGGATCGCCTCGATGTTGTTCTTGACGAATCCGATGTTGCCCAGCCAGGAGCCGAGCAGGGTGACACCCGCTCCCCACAGGACGCCGCCGATGACGTTGAAGACCAGGAACGAGCGGTACCTCATGCCGCTGACGCCGGCGATGATCGGCGTGAACGTGCGCACGATGGGCACGAAGCGGGCCAGCACCAGGGACTTCGGACCGTACTTCTCGAAGAACTCGTGGGCCTTGGTGACGTTCTCCTGCTTGAAGAGGCGGGAGTCCGGGCGGTTGAAGAGCGAGGGGCCGACCTTCTTGCCGAACATGTAACCCACCTGGTCGCCCAGGATCGCGGCGACGCAGATCAACGCTATGGCTCCCGCCAGGGGGAAGTCCATCTGCTTCGAGGTGATCAGCAGACCACAGGTGAACAGCAGCGAGTCACCCGGCAGGAAAAAGCCGATGAGCAGTCCGGACTCGGCGAAGACGACGAGGAGCAGGCCCCAGATACCGAAGGTGTCCAGGAGGTGGTTCGGATCCAGCCAGCTCGGGCCGAGGGCAAGCGTCATCACGGTTCCTGGCTCCTGAGGGGTGAGGGGAGGCGCGGCGCGCCGGCGGGCGGCCGGCACGACGGCGATGGCCGGACAAAGCTATCAACGTACGGTGTCCCGGCCGGGTTCCACCGGTGTCTCAAGGATGCACGCTGCGCGGACCGGGCCGAAGCCGTGCGCCATGGATACCGGGGCAGGGTAAGAGGCGCCTCCAAGGGCGCTCCTTACCCGCTTTGTTCGCGCCCGCCCCGCGCTCACCCGTCGTGCCGGTCCGCGTTCGCCGCGATCGCCTCCTTGAGGTGTTCGGCCATGCCCGGCCGCATGGAGTCGTAGAACGTCTTGAAACGCTCGTCGGAGACGTACATCTCGCCGAGGCAGCGGTGGAGGTCGTACGAGCAGTCGTAGAACCAGGTGCGGATGTGCTGCCGGTGTTCCTCGGCCAGGTCCATGGCCCGCTCCCCGGTGGGGGACTCCCCAGCGGCCATCAGGGCGTCGTAGCGCTCGCCCCAGGAGGCCGCTTCGGCCTGTATGCGCTTCCAGTCGTCCTTGGTGTAGCGGGCGGTGCGCCGCTGGGACTCGGCGTACTCGGACGTGCCGCCCCAGCGGCGCTCGGCCTCCTCGGCGTACTGCTCCGGGTCCTGGTCCCCGAACACCTCGAACCTCTCCTCGGGCGTGAGATCGATGCCCATCTTGCGTGCCTCCATGGCGTGCTCCACGGCCGCCGCCATCTTCTGCAACCTCTCGATCCGGGCGGTCAGCAGCTCGTGCTGCCGGCGCAGATGCGCGCCCGGGTCCGCGTCCGGGTCATCGAGCAGGGCGGCGACCTCGTCGAGCGGAAAGCCCAGCTCCCGGTAGAACAGGATCTGCTGCAACCGGTCGAGGTCCGCGTCACCGTAACGCCGGTGACCGGCGTAGGTGCGCTCACCGGGTACGAGCAGGCCGATCTCGTCGTAGTGGTGCAACGTGCGCACGGTCACCCCGGCGAAACCGGCCACCTGGCCGACCGAGTAACTCACTTCCGCTCCCTTCTGGGTACGCATGCAAGGCTCGGGCCTCACGCCGCGTGAGGTGCAAGCCGCATGTGCTCCAGGCGCCACGGCATGCCCGGAACGCCCGCGCGCCAGGGCGGTTATGCTCCTTTTGCCCACTTATGGTGAGCCCGTGGCCCAGGACACCGCGCAGCAGGCATCCGCCGCCCCGGCGACTCCCGCGCGGGGACCGCTGCCGCTGGTGCTCCCCGCGCTCGTCGCCGGGACCGGGGCCAGTCTCCTCCACCCCGCCGTGAGCGGCCTCGCCACGCGGCTCCCGAACGTCCTGTGGAGGAACCTGCCCGATGCGCCGGGCGTCGGTCCCTCCTCCTTGGTCTGGATCATGGTCGTGCTCGCCTCGACGGGTGTCCTGGTCGCTCTGGTCCTCTGGCGCCGGGGCACGCGGGCCCCGGCCCGGCGACCCCGGGGCTGTCCGGCACGGCCCCGCTGCCGCCCTCCGTCCTCCCGGGCCTGCCGCCGCCCTCCGTCCTCCCGGGCCTGCCGCCGGCGGCCGCTCGGGTGCCGTGCCGGCGGTCCCAGCCTCGCTCCGGAGAACCCGCTCCTGGCGACCGACACCGCGCCGGCGTTCTGGCCGGGCCGCAGGGCCGCGCCCCGGCTGCCAGGGGGCGTGTGGGCCCTCCCCGACGGTCCCGGCCCTGCTCTGCACCGCGAACCTGCCGGCCTGGCTTCCGGTGACCGGCCGCCCGCAGACGCAGCTCCATGAGGACGGTGCCGCGATCCGCTGAACGGACGGACGGAGAGCCGATGGACGCACGGGCCGAGAGCCCATGGACGGACGGGGCAGCGCCTCGCTGAACAGGCGGCCGGCAAGCAAGTGAACCGCCGGGACTGGATTCACGCGCAGGAGTGAAGCGCCGGGAGCCGGTGAACCGGGAGCCACTGCCGGGCCGATGAACGAGTGACGGCACACAGCGCCGGCACACGACACGACAGGAGACGAGACACCATGCCGCTGCACACGGGCCGGGGTAAACCGGACGAGCGCCCCAGGTCGATGAACCCCTTCTACGGGGAGGCGAACCCGGTCGCCGAGATGACCGAGGCGCCGCCCAAAGAACGGCTGCCCGAAAGGCCGATGCCGCCCTCGATCGCGTACCAGCTCGTGCATGACGAACTCATGCTGGACGGCAACTCACGGCTGAATCTGGCCACCTTCGTCACCACCTGGATGGAATCCCAGGCCGGGGCGCTGATGGACGAGTGCCTCGACAAGAACATGATCGACAAGGACGAGTACCCCCGCACGGCTGAGCTGGAGCGCCGCTGCGTGGCCATGCTCGCCCACCTGTGGAACGCGCCGAACCCGCATTCCACCGTGGGCTGTTCGACGACCGGTTCCAGTGAGGCGTGCATGCTCGCCGGGATGGCCTTCAAGCGCCGCTGGGCCCGGCGCAACGCGGACCGCTACCCCTCCAGGGACGCCCGGCCCAACCTGGTCATGGGGGTGAACGTCCAGGTCTGCTGGGAGAAGTTCTGCGCCTACTGGGAGGTCGAGGCACGCCAGGTGCCCATGGAGGGCGACCGGTTCCACCTAGACCCACAGGCCGCCGCCGAACTGTGCGACGAGAACACGATCGGGGTGGTCGGCATCCTCGGCTCCACGTTCGACGGGTCGTACGAACCGATCGCCGACCTGTGCGCGGCCCTGGACGACCTCCAGGAGCGTACGGGCCTGGACATCCCCGTACACGTGGACGGCGCCTCCGGGGCGATGATCGCCCCCTTCATCGACCAGCACCTGGTGTGGGACTTCCGTCTGCCGCGGGTCGCGTCGATCAACACCTCCGGCCACAAGTACGGACTGGTCTACCCGGGCGTCGGCTGGGTCCTGTGGCGCGAGAAGGAGGCCCTTCCGGAGGAGCTGGTCTTCCACGTCAACTACCTGGGCGGCGAAATGCCGACCTTCGCGCTCAACTTCTCCCGCCCCGGGGCACAGGTGGTGGCGCAGTACTACACCTTCCTGAGACTGGGCCGGGAGGGCTACAGAGCGGTCCAGCAGACGACACGGGACGTGGCGCGGGGGCTCGCCGACCGGGTGGAGGCGCTGGGCGACTTCCGACTCCTCTCACGGGGCGAGGAGTTGCCGGTCTTCGCGTTCACAACCGTGCCGGAGGTGACGGCGTACGACGTGTTTGACGTCTCCCAGCGGCTGCGCGAGTCCGGCTGGCTGGTGCCCGCGTACACCTTCCCGCCCAACCGCGAGGACCTGTGCGTCCTGCGGATCGTGTGCCGCAACGGCTTCTCGACGGATCTGTCCGACCTGTTCATCGAGGATCTGAGCCGGCTGCTGCCCAAGCTGCGGCGGCAGCCGTACCCCCAGACGCACGACAAGGCGACCGCCACGAGCTTCCACCACTGACACCGCCCAGGGGCCGCCCGGCAGATCAGTCCGTGGGCGTGCCGCGTTCCATGGCCACCAGCTCGAAGGCCGTCTTCCCGTCCAGCGACTCCCGGATGACGTCGGCGTGGCCCGCGTGCCGGGCCGTCTCACGGATCAGGTGGAGCATGACCCACCGCATCGAGACGCGCTCGGCGGGCGGGAACCAGGGCTCGTTGGGGAGCGGGCAGGTGTCGTCGAGACTCGGCACCGAGCGGATGAACCCCTCCGTCTCGGCGGCGACCTTCTCCCAGTACGAGAGCTGGGACTCGACCGTCTCGTCGCCCAGGAGCTCGAAGCACTCGTGCCAGTTCGCCTCGGTCCGTCGCACCGCAGGCGGCTCCTGCCTGGCCCGGGCGATCCAGGTCTGCTCGACCTCGGCCACATGCTTGAGCAGCCCGCCCAGGGACAGCTGGCTCGCGCTGGGACGGGACCGTGCCTGCTCCTCCGTCAGCCCGAGCAGTGCCCGGCGAATACCGCCTCGCTGTTCCTCCAGGAAGGAGAGAAGTGCTCCTCGCTCATCGCCCCGCTCCTCCGCGCTTACGTGTGTGACCATGACCGGCCGCCTTCCTCGGTTCTGGCTGGATCGCCCTCTTCCCGACACCGACGACGCTACGGGCCCTTGCGGTCAGTTTCTGTCCGCAAGGGCCCACGGCCACGTCCTTGAGAAAACTTCAGAACGGGAACGCGCTCCGTCCGTGCTGCACCGAGATCCACTTCTGGGTGGTGAACGCCTCGACCGTCGTCTCGCCGTTCAGCCGGCCGATGCCCGAGTGCTTCTCGCCGCCGAAGGGGACGAGCGGCTCGTCGTGGACCGTGCCGTCGTTCACATGGAACATGCCAGTGTCGATCTGCTTGGCGAAGGCCACGCCGCGCTCGATGTCGGCGGTGTGGACGGCGCCGCTGAGGCCGTACGGGGTGTCGTTGACGATACGGACGGCCTCCTCCTCACCGTCGAAGGGGATGAGGAGGGCGACCGGGCCGAAGATCTCCTGCCGGAGGATCGAGGAGTCGGCGGGAACGTCCGTCAGGACGGTCGGCCGCACCAGGTTGTCGGTGGTGGCGCCGTGCACGAGCGCCGTCGCGCCCTCGGCGATGGCCTGCTCCACCGCGCCAGAGATCGCGTCGGCTTGCGAGGAGTTGATGACCGGTCCGACGACGGTCTCCGGATCGCGCGGGTCGCCCGCCTTCAGCGACTTCACCTTGACGACGAACTTGTCGGTGAACTCGTCCTGGAGCGAGCGGTCCACCAGGACGCGGTTGGCGGCCATGCAGACCTGGCCCTGGTGCACGTAACGGCTGAAAACGGCCGCGTCGACGGCGTAGTCGACGTCCGCGTCGTCCAGGACCACCAGGGCGCTGTTGCCGCCGAGTTCGAGGACGGAGCGTTTGAAGAGCGACGCGCAGACGGTGGCGACGTGCCGGCCGACCTTGTCGGAGCCGGTGAAGGAGATGACCTTGGGGACCGGGTGCTCGATGAAGGCGTCACCGATCTCCGCTATGTCCGTGATCACGACGTTCAGCAGACCGCCCGGCAGCCCGGCGTCCTCGAAGATCTTCGCGACGAGGGAGCCGCCGACGATGGGCGTGTTCTGGTGCGGCTTGAGAACCACACCGTTGCCGAGGGCGAGCGCCGGGGCGACGGACTTGACCGACAGCAGGAAGGGGAAGTTGAACGGGCTGATCACGCCGACCACACCGACGGGCACGCGGTAGAGGCGGTTCTCCTTGCCGTCGATCGGGGACGGAAGGATCTTGCCTTCGGGGCGCAGCGCCAGCTGGATCGACTCGCGCAGGAACTCCTTGGCGAGGTGCAGTTCGAAGGCGGCCTTCAGCCGGGTGCCGCCCAGCTCGGCGGTGATCACTTCGGTGATCTCCGCCTCACGGTCCTCGATGAGCCTGAGGGCCTTCTCGAAGACCGTGCGCCGAGCGTAGGGGTTGGTGGCCGCCCACTGCTTCTGGGCGGCCGCGGCGGCCTTGTAGGCGTCGTCGATCTCGTCGACCGTGGCTATCGTGATCGACGCCAGCTTCTCGCCGTCGTACGGATTGAAGTCGATGATGTCCCAGGAGCCTGTGCCCTGGCGCCACTCACCGCCGATGTACTGCTGAGCCAGATCGGTGAAGTAGGACGACATGTGATCCCTCAATCCCTTTGCAGCCGAAGCAGACACCCGTTCACACCCGCGATCGCGTCACGGCCTGATCACGCGTCATCGTACTGGCGTTCAAAGGGAGTTGGAGGGGGCCTCGGGATACTGCGGGAGGACTCTCAGGAAAGCTGGAGCAAGCTCCGCAGCAGGGCACGGCTTTCGTCCGGTCCGGGGCTCTCCTGCTGGAGCTCCTTCATCGCGGTCTCGTACTGGAGGACGTCCTCGTGCTTGTCCAGGTACAGGGCGCTGGTGAGCTGTTCGAGGTAGACCACGTCGGACAGGTCGGACTCGGGGAAGCTGAGGATGGTGAAGGCCCCGCTCTCACCGGAGTGCCCGCCCAAGCCGAACGGCATGATCTGGAGCCGTACGTTCGGCCGCTCCGAGATGTCGATCAGGTGCTGCAACTGGCCGCGCATCACCTCTCGGTCGCCGTAGGGGCGCCGCAGGGCGGCCTCGTCGAGAACGACGTGAAACTGCGGGGCGTTCTCCGAGAGGAGGTACTTCTGCCGCTCGAGCCGCAGGGCCACCCGCCGGTCGACGTCCGCCGAGCTCGCACCCTTCATGCCCCGGGCGACGACCGCGTGCGCGTACGCCTCGGTCTGGAGCAGGCCGTGCACGAACTGGACCTCGTAGGAACGGATCAGATGTGCCGCGCCCTCCAGGCCGACATAGGTGGGGAACCAGCTCGGCAGCACATCCGAATAGCTGTGCCACCACCCGGCGACATTCGCCTCCTTCGCCAGGGAGAGCAGGGACGTCCGTTCGGCCTCGTCGGTGATCCCGTACAGCGTCAACAGGTCCTCGACGTCACGCGTCTTGAAGCTCACCCGTCCCAACTCCATGCGGCTGATCTTCGACTCCGAGGCCCGGATCGAGTAGCCGGCCGCCTCCCTGGTGATGCCGCGCGCCTCCCGGAGACGCCTGAGATGGGATCCCAGCAGAATGCGCCGCACCACCGACCCGCTCGAGTCACCAGCGCTCACTTGTCAGCCTCCCCAACCGTCCTTCAGACCGCGCAGTCTGCCACTAAAACACTTCGAGCAGTACTCGTACGGTTACAGAAATGGAAAGCAGTCAAAGCTGAGACGAAACGAAGATCAGGAAGGGTGAGCACGAGGGAAGAAAGTGGCAGCAGAAATAATCAGAAAGCGGTACGGGAACGGCCAATTCCGGCGCGTGCACGTGCATCTGCCCTTGCATCTGCCTGGCTCATCCGAAACCATGGTCCCGCGCCACCGCTGCATCGCACCGACCGCGAACACCCGGGAGTGCCTCGCATGGGGACGAATGGATCGACCATGCTCGAGCCCTTACGGCAGGGACTTCCGCCGCTCGACCTCACGGCCGTGTCCAGCGCAGCCTCCTGTGCTCTGCCGGCCCGCCTCGAAGCGGTGCGGGAAGCACGGCAGTTCACCCGCGGAACCCTGGGCCAGTGGGACGTGGGCGAACGATTCGACGACGTCTGTCTCGTCGTCTCCGAACTTGTGACCAACGCACTGCGGCACGCCGTGCCCTCACCCTGTATACGCACGAGCGAGCAGGACCCTCCGGTGCGGCTGCACCTGATGCGCTGGACCACGCGCCTGGTGTGCGCTGTGCGCGATCCCAGTCACGACAGTCCGGTCGCGGGCGACTCCGAGGACTTCTCGGCCGAGTCGGGCCGCGGGCTGTTCCTGGTCGACTCGTTCGCCGACAGCTGGGGCTGGCATCCGCTGGCGGGCACGTTGAACGGCAAGGTGGTCTGGGCCCTGTTCCGGCTGCCGTCCGCGCCGGCGTGCACCTAGTCGCGCCCCGCGGCGCCTGCTGAGGCCGCATCTACGCGCGTTGCCTCCTGCGGCGCCTGAGCGTGCCGCAGGACGAGCCCCCTTGCGGCCCGGCGGGGGACCGAGCGGCCGGCGGGGCGGCCGGGCACCCCTCCGATTCCCGCGCGTGACGCGGGTAGCCACACGTGTGAGCGATGCCCGCACGGGTCACGTGATCAGATGGTCGAACTCGCCGTCCTTGATGCCGAGCAGCATCGCCTCTATCTCCGCGCGGGTGTAGACGAGCGCGGGCCCCTCGGGGAACCGCGAGTTCCGCACCGCCACCCCTCCCCCGGGCAACCGGGCGAACTCCACGCATGACCCCTGGGAGTTGCTGTGCCTGCTCTTCTGCCAGGCCACTCCGTGCAGCTCCGTCGCAGCCATGCCGTTGTACACGTCATCCACGTCGCACACGTCGTGGTCCACAGGTCGCTCCCGGATGGTGCATTGGCTGATATGGCCTTCGATGCAGCGGTCAACTGCTCCGGATCATAACTCCGTTCACATGCAGGTGCAGGCGCATATGCACGTGCACGGGGGGTGTTCCTGCGATTACAGCTTTTACAGTCCCTTGACTACGGCGTGAACGCCGCCTGACTACAGGCTGTCAAGCGTTTGCCCCAGAGCCCGCGACACATGCGACCTCCAGCCCCCGCCCATGATCTTCCGCGCCATCAGCTGTGCCGGATCATCCGGGTCGAACCCTTCATGCACTAGGAACAGACGCGTTCCGCGGCCTTCCTGTTCCAACGTCCAGGTGATGGTCCAGTCCGCGGGACGGGCGGGATCGGCGTCGGCCCACCGGACGCGCAGCATCCGCCCGGGCTCGAAGGCGAGAACCCGCACGTCGACGGTGCCGGAGAAGTCGGCGTTCGGCCGTGGGACCGAGGTCATCGTGTAGCGGTGGCCGACTTCGAGACGGAAGTTCTCGGACCCGGGCATCTGCCACTGTGCGAGCAGCGCGGGTTCGGTGAGGGCGCGCCAGACCTTGGCCGGCGGATGCGGCAGGAACTGGTCGACGCGGATGGTGGTGAGGTCGTCGTCGTCGGCTGCGGTGCTCATGGCCGGTCATCGTCGGGCATACGGTCGAGCAGATCTCCGAGGCCCTTCAGCCGCTCGCGCCAGAACCGCTCGTACGGGTGGAGCCAGTCCTGCACCTCGGCGAGCGGGGCCGCCTCGAGGCGGTAGATGCGCTGGCGGCCGGAGCGCTGCTCGGTGACGAGCCCGGCCTCCCGCAGCACCTTCAGGTGCTCCGAGAGGCTGGGCCGGCGCATCGCGAAGTGGTCGGCGAGGGCCTGGACGGGCTGCGGCCCCTCGTCACGCAACAGGCGCAGCACCTCCCGGCGCGTGGCGTTGGCGAGGGCGGCGAACACCCGGTCCTCGTCGGCCGCTCGGAGGCCGGCGGCCGTATTCCCCACACCCGTCCCGGTCATGGCGCGATCAGAAGCCTTCCTTCTCCGTGAGCAGCATCAGACCGTTGCCGTCGGGGTCCTGGAAGGAGGCCATCCGGCCCCAGGGGAGGTCGTCCGGACCCTGCACGGAGACACCCGCCGCGGCCAGCCGCGCCGCGTCGGCGTCGACATCGGTCGTCACCAACATGATCCCCCGGGCCTCACCGGGCTGGAAACCGCCCATGCCCGGGCCGGAGAGCGTGAAGACGGTCTGTGCGCCCCTGGGGGCGACCTGGAGCCACCGGCCCTGCGGCATGTCCAGGTCGGCGGTGACCTCGAAACCGAGGAGCCCGGTGTAGAAGCGCAGGGCGCGGTCCTGGTCGGAGACGGGGAGGGTGACGAAGGAGGCGTGAGTGATGGTCATGCGCGACATGATAGGTAGGCGTTTTCCTACGCGTCAAACGTAGGGAATCTCCTACCTGTCTGCTGGGTGACCGGCGACCGCCGATGATCGGGACGCGGGACGTGGGGGAGCAACGGCGACGCGTGCGGCGCCCCTAGAGAAGGGCGCGGCGCCCGTAGAGGGGGCCCGGCCGATGGCCGCGTGGCTGCCTCGGGACCGTTCGGCCTGCCCGGGTCGATCCGCGTGAGCAAGCGCACGCCGGATATCTCCCCGGGGTGCGCACGTCCTCCTGGTAGCTTGCTGCGGCCGCCCTCCGACCTCGTCCGGCAACCTTGGGAGACTCCCGTGACTTCGCCCGTCCATGTCATCCATGTCACCCGCCGGCAGGCCCGCGTCTCGTTCACCTGCGCGGGCCTTGCTGCCGCGCTCCTGCTGACCGGCTGCAGCGGCGGTTCCGGGGACGGCAACTCGGGGGGCGGCGGCTCCCCGACGCCGAGCGCGGCCGGGTCCGCGTCGGACACCGGTGGTTCCCCGAGCGCCAAGGCCGGTGAAATGGAGGGCAGTTGGCTGGCCACGACCGGCGGCCAGGCCGTGGCCCTGGTGATCACGGGCAAGCAGGCCGGGCTCTTCGCGACGGGCGGCACCGTGTGCAGCGGGACCGCGGGCGAGGAGGCGAAAATGCAGATGATCCACCTCAAGTGCACGGACGGCAGCAAGAACCGAAGGACCGGCATGGTCGACTCCGTGAACTCCACGAGCATGAAGGTGACGTGGGAGGGCGGCATCGGCACCGAGACCTACACGAAGGCCGAGGGCGGCAAGCTGCCGAGCGGGCTGCCGACGGCGAGCCTGGGCCAGTGACACCTCGGCCGTCATCGGCGGCCTGACCCGCGACGCTCACGAGTGCCACGAAGGCCTTCGCGCATCGGACTTCGCACTTGGGACTTCGCGGTTGGGACTTCAAGGACGAATCACCCCGTCACGGCCGGGGCGCGCACGCACGATTCAGGGGGCGCGCAACGCACCCCGGCCCGCCTGCGTGATGATCCTTGGACACCGTCACGATCCCAGAGGACCCTCATGCGTACGATCCCCGTCCCCGTGCCCGTCCCCCTCGCCGTCACCGCGCTCGCCGCGGCCCTCGTCCTGACCGCCTGCGACAGCAAGAGCGGCGACCACGGCGCGAAGGCCGTCGTCCCCGACTGCGTGGTCGCCGTCAAGGTCGGACCCGGCAACGCGGCCACCTCGGCGGGCGACACCGGGAACGTCCCGGTCACCCTCACGAACCGCGGCAGCAACAAGTGCACCTTCCAGGGCTTCCCGGCCATCGAGATGACCGGCGGCCAGTCCTCCTGGAGCGTCGCGGAGGAGAAGGCCGCCACGCCCGCGAAGGTGACGCTGGACAAGGGCGAGGCGGCGACCTTCACCATCACGTACGTCCGCGGGGACGGCGGCTCGCTCAGCGCGCCGGCGAAGGCCGTGAAGATCACCATCCCGGGCGCCGGTGACGCGAAGAGCTACCCGTGGTCGTACGGAGATGTGGCACTGAAGAGCCCCAAGAACCCCGACGCCTCGGTGGGCCCGATCCAGGTCGCCGGGGACTGACCCGCCGGGAGGAGCACCCGGGTCCACATCCGGGAAGGGCGTTCACGGGAGCTCACGGGAGGCGGGGCCGCTCCTCGGTCCGGGGGCGCCCCCCGACCCGGGCACGGTCGGCGGCCGCGGCCCCCTGCTCCCAGCCGGCCGCGTCGTCCACCCCGCGCAGCCGGGTGGTGACCGTGTCCGGGAACATCCGCTCCGTGCGGTCCGCGACGGCCACGTCCCTGGCCGCCAGCACCGGCAGCAGGTCTCCCTCGGTCCCGGCCACCTCGCTCTCGGCGGCGGCCCGGAGCCGGTCGCCGATGCGGTGCGCGTACGCGGCCAGGAACGACTGCCGGAACGTCTTCGTGCGCTTACGGCCGCCCTTGCGCTGAGCCGCCTCCGCCTTCGTCATGGCGGCGGTGGCCTGCACGAGCAACGAGGTGTAGAGGAGCTCGACGGCCTCCAGGTCGGGCTCGAAGCCGATGACGGTGGAGAAGCCGAAGGGCTCGTGCCACACGGCCCGGCAGCGGTTCGCGGTCGCCACCGCGTCCAGGAGAACCGCCTTGGCCGTCTCGTACGGCGGGTCGACGCCTATGCGGCAGGCGCCCGGCGCGTCCTTGGTGTGCGCCCGGGCGGCGAGCAGCGCCTCGTCGATGCTGTGCCGCGCCATCAGCTCCTGCGCCTTGGCGCTGAGCGCCTCCGCCTCCTCCGGATATCCGGTCGCCTCCGCCTTGGCGAGCAGCGCGCGGATACGGCTGAGCATCCGGGACTCGGGCTGCTGGGGGGCGGCGGTCCGCCCGGGCGCGTCGAGCGGTTCGAGGGCGGGGAGGCGCAGCAGCAGGCGGTACAGCTCCAGCACGGCGGTGGCATACGAGAAACGGTCGGGGACGCGCGGAGGTTCCGCGTCGAGGTCCTTCAGCTGGGCCGTCCAGCGCGGTCCGGGAGACGGCCGCTGCCCGGCCTCCTTGAGGATCAGCTCCGACACCAGGCGTACGTGCGGGTCGTCCAGTTCGCGCCGCACCATGCGTACGACGTCGGCGGGCTGCCAGCCGCGCCGCCAGGCCGCGCCCACGAACTGCTCGCCGCGCCGGACGAGTTCGCCGTCGGCCCCCGGATCGGCGGTAAGCAGCGAGGCACCGGTGTCCAGGGCGGCGTCGGTGTCGTCGTAGAGGGCGGCGCGGAAGGCGCGGTCCACGGTGGTCGTCGTACTCACGCGTTCGATCGTGACATGAGTGCCGCGCGCGCAGACGCTCCACAACTGTCAACTTCAGGTTGACGACCGCCGACTGTCAACCTACCGTTGACACATGACGGCCAAGCCTCACATCGCAGCGAACCTCCGCCTCGACGACCTCATCGAAGCCATCAAGAAGGTGCACACCGACGCCCTGGACCAGCTCCAGGACGCGGTGCTCGCCGCGGAGCACCTCGGCGATGTGGCCGACCACCTGATCGGCCACTTCGTGGACCAGGCCCGGCGTTCGGGAGCGTCCTGGACCGACATCGGCAAGAGCATGGGGGTGACCCGGCAGGCGGCCCAGAAACGCTTCGTGCCCAAGGAGTCCGCCGACCTCGACCCCAGCCAGGGGTTCAGCCGCTACACACCCCGCGCGCGGAACGTGATCATGGCCGCGCACAACGCGGCGAAGGAGGCGGGCAACGCGGAGACCGTGCCCGGGCACCTGGTCCTCGGCCTGCTCGCCGAGCCGGAAGGGCTCGCCGCCAAGGCGATCGTCGCGCGCGGCGTCTCACTGGACGCGGTGCGCGAGGCGGCGGTCTCGGCCCTGCCGCCCCGCGCCGAGGAGGTACCGGAACTCGTGCCGTACGCTCCCGCCGCCAAGAAGGCCCTCGAACTCACCTTCCGCGAGGCCCTCCGCCTGGGCCACAACTACATCGGCACCGAGCACATCCTCCTCGCGCTCCTCGAGCTGGAGAACGGCAAGGGCCTGTTGTCCGGCCTCGGGCTCGACAAGGCGACGACCGAGGAACACCTCACCGGCGAACTGGCCAAGATCAGCGAGGCCCTCGGACAGAAGGACTGAGCGGGCCGGGACGGCACCACGGCACGTTCGAGGCCACGAACATCCTCGTTGTCAGACCCCCCTGTCAGACTCGCAGACATGACCGGGCGCTGGGCTCTCGCTCCGGCCGAGGACGGTGGCGTGGAGGTCGCCGCCCTCGGCCCGGACGGCCTGCCCGCCGGGCCTGTGGTCAGGGAGGGGGATCTCGGCGCGGCCGTGCGGGCACGGCCGGAGGTCACCCGATGGGTGTGGCGGTCCTCCGCCGAGGTCCAGCCGCGTCTGCTCGCCACGGGGGTGCGAGTCGACCGGTGCTACGACGTCGAGGCCGCCGAGTCCCTCCTCCTCGGCCACGAGGGACGCCTCGGCGAGCCCAGGTCGGCCGCCGCCGCGCTCGCCCGGCTGCGTGGCGGCCCCGTACCGCCGGATCCTCCGCCGCGCTCCGCCGAGCCCGGCTCGCAGTCCTCCCTGTTCGAACCGCGCCCCGTCCGCCTCCCCCTGAAGGACCTCCTCGAGGTGTACGCGGACCAGCAGCGCCGGCACGAGGCCACGGCGTACCCGGACCGCATGCGGCTGCTCACCGCCGTGGAGTCGGCCGGGATGCTCGTGGCCTGCGAGATGAACCGCTCCGGACTACCCTGGAGCGCCGACGTCCACCGCGAAGTGCTCCATGAACTGCTCGGCGAGCGGTATGCGGGCGGCGGCGAGCCCCGGCGGCTGGCCGAGCTGGCCGACGAGGTGTCGGCCGCCTTCGGCCGCCGTGTGAGACCCGATCTGCCCGCCGATGTCGTCAAGGCGTTCGCACAGGCCGGGATCCGGGTGCGGTCCACCCGCCGCTGGGAGATCGAGTCCGTCGACCACCCTGCTGTGCAGCCCCTCCTGGAGTACAAGCGCCTGTACCGCATCTGGGTCGCCCACGGCTGGTCCTGGCTCCAGGACTGGGTCCGCGACGGCCGCTTCCGGCCCGAGTACCTGCCGGGCGGCACAGTCACCGGCCGCTGGGTCACCAACGGCGGCGGCGCTCTGCAGATCCCCAAGGTCATCCGGCGCGCCGTCGTCGCCGACCCGGGCTGGCGACTGGTCGTGGCCGACGCCGCCCAGATGGAGCCACGGGTCCTGGCCGCGATCTCACGCGACCCGGCGTTCATGGAGGTGGCGGCCCGCGAGACCGACCTCTACCAGTCGGTGTCGGACCGCGCGTTCTCCGGCGACCGCGCTCAGGCCAAGCTCGCCGTGCTCGGCGCGATCTACGGCCAGACGTCCGGCGACGGCCTGAAGAACCTGGCCGCCCTGCGCCGGCGCTTCCCCAGAGCCGTCGGGTACGTCGACGACGCGGCCCGTGCGGGCGAGGAAGGCCGGCTCGTGCGGACCTGGCTCGGGCGGACTTCGCCACCGGCGGCCGGTGCCTCGGAGGACGCCACGGAGGAGGCGGGCATTCCGCAGGAGGTCGGCCCGGAGGCCGCGGCCGGTGACCCCCAGCACTGGATGCCGGGCTACGCGTCCACGAACCCCCGCGCCCGCGGCCGCTTCGCGCGCAACTTCGTGGTGCAGGGCAGCGCCGCCGACTGGGCCCTGGTACTCCTCGCCGCCCTGCGCCGCTCCTGCGCTGAACTCGCCGCCGAGCTGGTCTTCTTCCAGCACGACGAGGTGATCGTGCACTGCCCGGCGGAGGAGGCGGACACGGTGGTCGAGGCGATCCGGGAGGCCTCGGACCTGGCCATGCGGCTGACGTTCGGCGAGACACCGGTACGCATTCCGTTCACCACGGCCGTCGTGGAGTGCTATGCGGACGCCAAGTGAGGACGCTGCGCGGGCCCCATGCGGGTGCGCAATGGGGACGCCGTGCGGGTGCCAAACCGGGACGCCGTGCGGGCGCGACACGCGGATCGCCATGCCGTGCGCCAGGAGGCCGTCGTGGGAGCGCGCCCTGAGGGCCTCGTAGGAGCGCGGCCCTGAGACCTCGCGAGAGTGCGCCTCGAGGGTTGGCGGGTCGTCCGGCTCACCGCCGCGCCAGCAGCTCCCGGAGTTCCCCGGCGACCGGGCTGTCCGTGCCGTCCAGTGCGGCCAGGGCGGCCGTCCACTGCCGGTGGGCCTCCTCGGCCTCGCCGTCCGCCAGGTGAAGCAGACCGCGCTGGTGGCGGGCGAGACCCTCGGCGTAACAGTCGCCGCGTCGGCCGGCGAGCGTCAGCAGCACATCGCACTCCTGCACGGCCCGTTCCGAGTCGCCTCGCCCCCGAAGCGCCCGTACCAGCCCGAGCCGGGTCTGTGACTCGCCCTGCCAGTGCCCGTCGCCGCCGAGGAGCCGCAGGCTCTGCTCGAAGTGCGATACGGCGGCGTCCGGTTCGCCGAGCGTGAGATGGGAGAAGCCGATGCTGCAGTGTGCGGTGCGGCGGAGGACGACGTGGCCCATCCGCTCGCCGATATCCAGGCTCCGCTGGTGGTGAGCGACGGCCGCCCGCGGGTCGGTGTGCGCGTAGAGGTTGCCGAGGTTGCGGTAGGTGATGGCCTCTTGCATCGGGTCGTCGAGGACACGTGTGTACTCCAGGCACTGCCGCAGCGTCTCGCCGGTCTCCTCGTACCGGCCGAGTCGCTCCAGCAGCACCGCGCGGTGGTTGAGACCACGGAGCAGGCAGGAGAGGTGGTCGAGGCGCCGCCAGATCTCCAGGGCCTCGTCGAGCTGGGCGAGCGCGTCGTTGCCACGGCCCTTCAGGCAGTTCAGCCCGGCGAGGTCCAGCAGCGCGAACGCCTCCGCGGGCGCGTCACCGAGCCGACGCGCGCCCTGCAGGGCGGCACGGACGAGCACCTCCGACTCGGCGACGTGACGGCGGCGCTGGAGATGAGGAGCGATCAGGCGGACGAGCGGCGGGACATGGGCGGAGGTGTCCGCATGGCGCTCCACCAGGGCGACCACGTTCTCCAGTTCGAGGACGATCCAGTCGGTGGCGGCCCGGGCGGAGCCGAAGACAGGCCCGGCCGCCACGTCCGCCGCGTACGTCCGGGGCTGCGACGGGGTCGCCCGGAGGCGGTCCTCACGCTCGGCACCCGATTCGACGGTTGCCTCGTACGCACGGGCGGCCATGGCCGTGTACCAGCGGAGGGCGACATCCGCGGGGCAGTGATCCTCGGGATGGGTCGTGCCGCGTTCCCTCGGGCCACGTTCCTTCATGCCCCGTTCCCTCGTTCCGTGGTCCCCCGTTCCATGGTCCGCGGCCTGTTCGTTCACCGCGGTCTCCCGGGCGAAGTCACGGACGAGGTCGTGCGGTGCGTACCGCCCGTAGGCCGTCTCCTCCAGAAGGGCGACATCCACGAGCCGGTCGAGAGCGGCCTCGGCCCGGCGTTCGTCCGTGCCGAGAAGACGGGCCAGCAGCGCCGCCCCGTAGCCGGGCAGGTCCAGCGCGCCGATACGGGCGAGGGCACGCGCGGCGTCACGGTCCGCCTCGCGGTCCGAGGCCCGCAGGGCGTCGTGGGCGACGGCGAGCGATCTGCGCACGCTCAGGTCGTCGTACTCCAGGTGGTGCAGCCGGCCCTCGGTGGCGGCCAGTTGACCGGCCAGGACGTCCGGGGCGAGCGCGCGGCGGGCGGCCAGCCGTGCGGCGACCACGCGCAGGGCGAGGGGCAGCCGTCCGGCGAGTTCCACAAGCGGATGCGTGGCGTCCAGCCCGTCCCGGCCGGAGACCACGCGGAGCAGGGCCGCACTGTCCTCATCGGACAGCGGTGCGAGCGGAACCCGGTGGGCGCCGTCCAGCGCCGTGAGCGGAGAACGGCTCGTCACGATCACCGCGCATCCGGGTCCGCCGGGCAGCAGTGGCCTCACCTGGGCTGCGTTCGCGGCGTCGTCCAGCACCATCAGGGTGCGGGTGGGAGCGAGCAGTGAGCGCAGCAACGCGGCCGCCGCGTCCGGATGCCCGGGAATGTGGCGGGGCTCGGCGCCGAGGTCGCGCAGCAGAGCGGTGAGCGCCTGCTCGGGGGTGAGCGGGGTCATGCCGGGTGTGGCGCCATGCAGATTGACGTAGAGCTGGCCGTCGGTGAAACGTTTCCGCAAGCCATGCGCCACATACAGCGCGAGCGCGCTCTTGCCGACCCCGGCCATGCCGCTGAGCACGGCGACGCGAGGGGCATCCCGTTCGGCTCCGAGGAAGCGCAGCAGTTGGCCGCGAACGTCGTCGCGGCCGGTGAAGTGGGCGGGCGCGGGGGGAAGCTGGGCGGGCCTGGGCACGGCATGAGCGGTCCCGAGCACGTCGGACGCGGCCGGGACGCCCGCGCCGGGGGCAACGGGAGCACCGGGGTGTCCTGAGGGGGGCGTCCGGTCGGCGTCTGTACGGTCGCTGGTCCTGCGGCCGGTGTCCCTGCCGTCGCTCGTCCTGCCGCCGGTGTCCCTGCCGTCGCTCGTCCTGCCGCCGGTTTCGGTGTCGGCGCTGCTCCTGCCGTCGGCGTCCCTGCCTTCCCCCCGCGCGCCACCGGTGTGCGCAGGGCCGGCGCTCCCCCGCCGTGATCCGGGCACCCCCGGATCGTCCCGGAGGATCTCCAGATGGGCCTCGCGCACCGCACCCCCTGGCTCGACCCCGAGTTCCTCGATGAGCCGTTCGCGCAGATCGCGGTGGAGGGCCAGTGCCTCGGCCGGACGGCCGGTGCGGTGCAGTACGAGCATCAGCAGCCGGTGGAAGCCCTCCCGCAGCGGGTGTTCGGCCACGAGCGCGGCCAGCTCCGGCGCGAGACCGCCGAGCCGGGCACCACCGAGGTGCAGCTCGGCGTCGTACCGCCACTCCAGGACCAGCAGGCGCGCCTCCTCCAGGCGCTGTACAAGCGCGTGTCCGCCGGCGTCCGGAGACAGTCCGCTGAGTGGGGCTCCGCGCCACAGCGCGAGCGCGGCGGACGCCTCGTCGACGGTGCGCTCCCAGTCGCGGTCGGTGTGTGCGGCGCGGGCCGCGACAACGTGACGCTCGAAGACACGGACGTCCAACTCACCCTCGTCGACCCGCAGAAGATAGCCGGGCGGCACCGCCCGCAGCCGCTCCGGGCCGTCCTCGCCGAGCAGGCGGCGCAGCCGGGTGACGTGATTCTGCAAGGACGCCTGCGAGGAGGCCGGTGGGGAGCCACCCCAGAGAGCGTCCTTGAGCGCGTCTACCGAGACCACCCGGCCCGGCTCCAGCAACAGCGCGACCAGCAGAGCACGCATCTTTCCGCTGCCGATCGCCCGGCTCTCGCCACCGGTGTCGTATACGACGGGCGGACCCAGCAGTCCGAACCGCAGCCCGTACCGCATAGGTGCCCCGCTGCCCTTCCGCACGGTCCGACCGCCGTGCATCATTCGCCGTGCATCATTCGCCGTGCGGCCCAAGCGCCGCGCACCGCCCCGCCGCGCGGCACGACCGCCGCGTTCCGCCGTGGACTTCGCATCCGCGTGCGGCGAGTTCCGGCCGTCCGGCCCCCGTTGCCCTCCGGAGGACCGGCCGGCTCGCGGCTCCTTCCAGAACCGTTGGCCACATGTTAGCGATCTGTTGGCGTGGCCTGATCTGATCCCTTCATCGGATCTGGCCCGACGGTGCGCGCGTAGATGCGCAGCTCGGGGGAGTGTCGCCGCCGTGGCCGGATTCCGGAAGCACGAGGGCCCGGTCGGCGGAGGTGAACGACCGGGTCCTTCGTCATTCGGGAAACCTGGGGAACGGGCCGGGTCCTGGGACGAGGCCCCGGGAACGGGGTCCTGGAGTGGATTTCCACACCCGCCCCGACAGCCTCTCCCCGGCCATCCGCCCCCGGCTCGCCGAGGATCTACTCAAGGACGTCGTTCTACTCAGGACGGTTCCACCCAAGCACGTTCTCCTCAAGAAGGTTCCAGACGTTCCGCTCGAGGACGCGTTTTAGAGGACAGGCGGTCGGCCGAGCCTCGTCAGTCGCCACACGGTGCGCCAGCGCATGGGCCGCCGTTCGCCGCCCGAGGTCCGCAGACCCTCCACGAACCCGCCGAACCAGGCCCTGAGCCCACCGACCGATCGTGTCCGCAGAAGGGTGACAGCGATCCAGACCCCGAGGTGCACGGGGATGAGCGGCAGAGGCAGCCGCCGCCGCACGAGCCACACGCGGTTGCGCGCGGTGACGCGGTAGTAGATGGCGTGCCGGGCGGGTGAGGTCTTCGGGTGCTGAAGAAGCAGTTCGGGCGCGTAGAGGATGGTCCAGCCGGCATCGACGGCGCGCCAGGCGAGGTCCGTCTCCTCGTGCGCGAAGAAGAACTCGGCCGGCCAGTCCCCGGTTTCGGCGAGCATCGCCATCGACAGCGCATGCCCGCCCCCGAGAAAGCCGGTCACCGGTCCGCCCCGCAGGGGATCGGCGGCCCCGACCCTCGGCACGTGCCGCCGCTGGGTCTCGCCGTGCTCGTCGGCGATCCGGAACCCGACGATGCCGAGCCGGGGGTCGGCCGCGTAGAGATCCCGTACGCGCCGGAGTACGTCGGCGTCCACCAGGAGCCCGTCGTCGTCCAGTTCGACCACGACATCGACGTCCCCGAACTCTCGGAGCCGGGCAAGGGCAACGTTTCGCCCGCCGGGGCAGCCGAGGTTCTCGTCGACCTCGATGCAGGTGACCTCACCGGGAAGGCCGAGGCGCTCGGCGAACTCGGGGAGGGGGCAGCCATTGCCGACGACGACGATGCGGGACGGGGCGAGATCCTGCTTGGCCACCGAAGTGAGGAGGGCATCGACCTCGGCGGGACGGTTACCCATGGTGACGACGGCGACGGCGATACGGGGCCCCGGCTCCTGCTGCGCCTGCGACACGACACCCACCCCATCCCTGCCGACGACTGTGCACGCGATGCTAACCGTTAACCAAGAGGTCGCCAGGAGTCCTTTGGTTCTCCTCGTGCCGGATGATTTTCTGACCGGTAGCGCACATTTCCGCCCGCCGACGAGCGGGCCCGTCCCACCGCCACCCGACGCAAGCGCCGGCATGTCCACCGGCCCCACCGGCCACCTCGGCGCATGCCCCCGGTCCCACGCACGCGGAGCGCACGAGCGTCCGAGCCCAGAACATATCGCAGACATCGCGCCCGCCGAGCGCACGAACCGGCAATTCCCCGCCCATCACCTAACTCGGCAATATCGACCCACCGACCCCAGGGATCGATTAATTTCCGCCCGGCAACCCACTTGCAAGCCCATTCTCCACACACGACACCATTAACCGAATTCCACCAGCAGACCGAAATACCCGTGCCCCGTCCCACGGAACCCCGGACACCTCCACCGACGTCACCATCGCCATCGCCCGCCCCACAGTGCCCCACACAGCCGTGGCCGCGCCCTGTCGTGCGCTTGGCCGGCGCGAAGCGGCGGCCCACCAGGTCCGGTACCCTGGCCGGGACCGCGCGCAGTGCACAAGAGAAAGGGGACGGAGGATCGGAGCCCGAAGGGCGCCGTGATTCCCACCGCCGATGCCGTCGATCCCGCGGGCTGGTTCGCCCAAGGAAATTTCCAGCCCCAGCAATCCTCATGTGAAGGAACTCGCAGCCCTCCGTCGCCGACGGAACAGGCAGAATTCCGGAGTGACCCTCGTGGAGGGATATGAGGAGCTGGATCTCGCCCTGCGGGCCGGTGTCCGTCCCCGCGAACTGTATTTCTGCCCCGCGCTGACCGGAGGTTCGGACCCGAGGGACGTCCTGGCGCGCGCGGCCGAACGCGGTGCCGCCTTGTTCAGCCTGAGCCGGCAGGCCTTCGACAAGGCCGCCTACCGCGAGGGCCCGGACGGCTGGCTCGCCGTCGTACCGGACATCGAGACCGACCTCTCCCGGATCGAGGTCGCCGACAGGTCGCTCTTCCTCGTGTGCGAGAGCGTCGAGAAGCCCGGCAACCTGGGCTCGATGCTGCGCACCGCGGACGCGGCCGGAGTGACCGCCGTCATCTCGGCCAACCCGGTGACCGACTGGGGCAACCCCAATGTGATCCGGGCCAGCAAGGGCACTGTCTTCGCCGTCCCGATCGCCTCGGCCGACTCCAAGGAGGTCATGCACTGGCTGGCCGAGCACTCGGTGAAGGTCGTCGCCACGACCCCCGACACGGATCTCCTGATGGCGGACGTCGACATGTCCGGTCCCACGGCGATCCTGGTCGGCAGTGAGAAGTACGGCCTGTCGGACCAGTGGCTTGCGGGCAGCCACACCAAGGCGAAGATCCCCATGTTCGGTCAGGTGGACTCGCTCAATGTCGCGGTGTCGGCCGCCCTCTTCACCTACGAGGCCGTACGGCAGCGCATGGCAGCCGGACAACGCTGAAGGACCCCGCCCCTTCGGCTCGACGGCGCTGCGTCTCCCGGACAGGGTCAGGTGGTCCCCCGCCGTCCCTGTCCGAACCACCGACCCTGCCCAACGCGCCGCCTACTGAGGTTGAACGCGTGGTGTCGCGAGGGGGTGACCCCTGCATGTGCTGATCGCCGCACACCAGCAGCTCGGCGGTCCGATTGTGCTCGTCTGGGATGGCCTCAACGTCCATAAGGCTGCCGGACTGCAGGACTTC
This sequence comes from Streptomyces sp. NPDC047079, assembly GCF_040643755.1. Taxonomy (NCBI): domain Bacteria; kingdom Bacillati; phylum Actinomycetota; class Actinomycetes; order Kitasatosporales; family Streptomycetaceae; genus Streptomyces; species Streptomyces sp. NPDC047079. Next base: position 60,024 of record NZ_JBEYUZ010000018.1, on the reverse strand, counting down.
GCCGCAGCCCCGGCCTGGCTGACCATCTACTACCTACCGCCGTACGCACCGGACCTCAACCCCGTCGAGGGCATCTGGTCCCTGCTGCGACGTGGCTGGCTCTCCAACGTCAGCACCCCTGAGCACCTCAGGCACTGCATCCGACGCGGTCTACGCCACATCCAGTACCGAAGCAGCCTCATAGACGGCTGCTGCTTCGGGACCGGCCTGACGATCTACCCTTGACCGCCGGAGATAACCCACAGCAATCAACCTCCCATAACCGACTGAGCCCAGGCGGGGCGATGATCGCGGCGTTCCGTCGAATAGCCGGTTAGCGCGGCCGTCTCTGTCCGCCCCAGCACTCCCGGATCGGGAGGGAACTCATCAGTCGCTGGTGCCGGGCGGTACAGGCGCCTATGGCTGGGCAGTGGCACCTCGGTCAACACGTCGGTCCGCATCATCCCCAGCCCGAAGCAGTCGTCATCCTTGTCATGGATCAGCACCTGCACACTCGCCGGATCCGGCCACGCCAGGGACTCCGGGTGCTGCATCAGCCCCTCCCGGGGGCGCATCCGATTGAACTCAACGAGCCATCCGCCCACGAACATGTCGAGCGGCTCGAAGTGACCCTGCCAGCTGCGCGAGGGAATCCGGCCGGGACAGGGGATCCATCACCTCGTCCGCATACGGCGCCAACACGATGACCTGGGCGATTCTGCTCATGCCCGAAGTATCGGCGCAGACGAATGGGCCTCGGCAATCGAATTCAAAGACGGGGGCAAGCCGCCCGACGCCAGAAAAAAGGGGGACGTCGTGGCTGGGGCGGTCGGCTCCACGGCTTTACGGAGCCGCTTTGGCGCGACCCTAAAGCCGCTCCACCGGCCTCTCCGTGATCGACAGGCGCGGAGCATTGCTTGTCAACCTGCGCGACGCGAGAGAGATCACCTTTCCCCCGAACCGAGCAGATATGGTCACAGCAGGCCCGCTTTACCTGCATATGCGTGCATTACCGTCATGAAAGAACGATCTCTTCCCGCGCCCCCCGGCACTGGGTGCCGTACGCGGGGGCAACATGGAGCAACTGGAGCGGCTGAATGTTGCCCGTTCACCCCACAAGGCTGCGGCTCCTGCAGTACATTCCATTGCCATGACGACTGATGTTGACCTCTGGGATCGCCTCCAATCTGCTGTATCCAAGGTCGCTACACGGACCGAGGAACTCGGAGACTCGAAGAATGCATTTGGTCTCTGGACGAACGCATTGACCGCCGCCATCAATGCTGGCGACTTCGAAGAAGCAATTCGCCTGTACGAGAAGGTCAGCGACAAGTACACGGCCTTGGAGAATCCGGACGCATGGATGACCAACGTGATCTCTAGTGCCACGGGACGCCTCGTCGCACTCGCACGCCAGCGGAGCGGCGACGCGGATCCGTCTGAAACCGGAAACAACGAGTGAACCTAGGGCCCCTTTCGGGGCCCTTCATTTTGACGCACTGACTGACATTGAAGTCACTGAGACACATTGAATAACACTCGAAGAGCAAGGCTCTTTATTCAAAGCGGCCTCTCGACAGTAGCCGCTGCCGCACTGGCAAGAATATGGCCACTCAACGGAAATGAAGTTCGCGCCGACTTCTTTCTGTCTGTATCCGCGTCCGTGCTGACCGTGTTCGGCCTGGCGTTTTCGATGGTGCTCCTTTCTAGCGATCTCGGCCAAGCGCGAGGGCGAATCAGCTACCGACATTCTTTCACCTGGGAGGTTAATTTTTACCTCTTTCTTTTCGCTGCTATCGTACTGTGGTGTCTACTAGTAGCCTATGCAGCAGATGGGGAGAAACTGAGCGGGGGGCGCCTTTGCCTTACTGCTGGCCACAACCTCTGTATGCAAGGGAAGCGGATTAGTCAAATCAGCATCGGATCCACCGCATTGCTCATTTTTCTAATCTTTCCATTCATTGGATTCATCTACCGCGGCCTCAGTCCGCATCAGGTGCTGGCGGATCGGGCTCATCTGATTGCACGATCGCGCAGCGCCCAACAAATGGTGCGCCACGTGTCCGAGTTCCAACGTCAGACGATTGCCTTCCAGGGAGACCTGGACGTAAAGGTTCTAGCCTCCGCAACTCAAGCGCTGGAAAGTGCCAGCACGGCCATACTTAATTCCAAACGCCGGCGGCCCATATGGCCGCAGCTGGCCGAGGAGATCATCTCGACTATTGGAACCTTGAACGGAAGATTTCATGGAGATCCGCACACCGCGATCCACGTGCTCCGCTTCTCCGCCGACTGGATCGAATCCACTCTTGGCCAAATAGGGAACTCTCCGCAAAGTGTTCCAGGGCTAACTAATCGCGGAATCGCAAACCTGCTGCGATCTCTCACGGAGATTTACAATCGGAACCTTCGCCGATACAGCGAGGGTGAACTATCTACAGATGTGGCGCTTGAGAGCCTACGCGCCATCAACGGCGTCGCAGGAATCAGCCACGATAGGCGAATTAGCCTTAGTTTTGCTCGATCGGCATCGGATATTCTCACCTGCCTGCGCGCCGGCCCCGACGCTGTGACTCAGCGAGGTCTAACTGGCTGCCTTGGCGGACTTATGCGATTGACCGTCACTGCAGTCAATGCAAACTCTGATCTAAACCCATCCCATATCGTTAAAGAGTTGGCAGACGGTGTCGCCGCTCTGGCAGGGTACGAGAATTACAGATTCTCACCAGGGTTTGTCGACGACTTCGGCAAGGTTTGCAAGCCACTCGTCCTTAACGGCTCAGGCGCCGTAGACCGCAACCTCGCAGATGCTACAGCTCAATTGCCCGCGCCCATTCTGCTCTGGCTCGCCAACGAGCTGGAACGCAGCGTAGGCGAGATATTCGCCCACAAATGGGAACTACAGGTAGCAGAGCGGGCGCTCCAATTGCAGCAATGGGATCAGGCGGCAGCGTATTCCGTTAGGGCCTGTGAGGGCTTCATTACATGCCGCGAGTTGAGTCTGGCCGTAACGGCTTATATCGCATTCTCCGATGCCTACACGGAAGGTGGGTACGTTCACCCTGGGCGCACCCGAGGCCTAACAGACGGGTTGCGACGGGCTCTTGCTGATTCGTCTGGGCCTTGAAATTCCCCTGCACCACGTCGAGCTGTTGCGTCAGGGGCACCGTCGTCGCGCCCATCACGCTCGACGCTGACCGTTGGACGTCCCTCAGCCATGCACCACAACCGCACCGGCTCGAGCGGGGAATCACGGTGAGAGCAGCCGAGACTGAACAGCCCCCGCCTCAGCCCCTCGCTGCCGCGCGGACGGTCCGTGAATCCGTAGGCCATCATCCTCCCGCAGACCACCGCCGGCCGGTGGCATGTAGGGCTTCCGCCTGTGCTCTGACGACGACTCGAAGGTGATCCGCGTCAGCAATACCGACGTACCCTGCTTGCGCGGTCGTTTGGCCGGGATGCTTTCGGTAAAAGCCACCTGGGGCTTCGATCATCCACCCGTCAGAGACGGCAGCGCAGAGAAGAACGACGGCGACTGTCTCCCATGCAGGTAGGGTCGGCCACCCCCCTACTTCAAGCAGCAGCGGCGTTCGCACCGTCAACTGTTGCCCCAAAACCGGAAAACGATCCTCATCGTACGCAGTCAGCAGCGTCTCATAGGTGAGAGGCCCCTCCGGGGGATCGTACGGCCCGGCGACCGTGGACCCATCCGGCAGCAGGTCCAGCCCCGCGGATATGCACCATCCCATCTCCGGGTGCTCTTCCATCGCGGCGATATCCCGTGCCAGGGCTCCGGGGGTGATCACGTCATCGGCGTCTAGCGTGCGTACCAACTCGCCGGTTGCTCGCGACAGGGCCATTGTGCGGGCCGCTCCAGCGCCGCCTTTACCCGCCGTTCCAGGCGAGACCCAGGGCTCATTCGGAAGAGCGTTGAGTGGCCTGCCCGTGGTCCCGTCCTCCTGGACGAGCCACTGCACATCCCACCCATCGGGAAGACGATCACGCTCGTCCCGAACGGACTCGTACGCTTCTCGCAGGTATTTCTGCCCTCCGTCATAGACGGGCGTTACCACGCTGAAGATTCGAGTCATGACCACCGCCTAATGTCCTGCTCTTCCATCTCAGTGTCGGTCGGCATCGAGGCTGTCACCCAGTCCTCGATGCGGTCGACCTCGACGCCCACGGTGTGGAGTTGGTGCAGGGCACCGCCGGGCCAGGGCGCTCGTTCCAGGTCGAAGAGTCCCGGGTTCTGGCCGGCGAGGTCATGTGGCATGTACGAGATGGACCTGCCGGCGCCCCTTATGCGCTCTGGCCAGCTCGTTCACGGTGGGAAACCGGTCACCAGGCGCATACTCCCCCCTCCGGATCTCAGCGGCCAGCGCATCGGCCAGCTCCAGGTACTTCGACGTGTTTGCCATGGCTGCACTCTCTCACCCCACTTGCCCACACGTCACAACCAACGCAAGTTGCCTGCATCCATGTCGCGTTGACTGTTTGACCCAGTCACCGGATCGACGACCGCCGCCTGTACGACGGCGGCCGCCACACCGCCGGCACGATCCTGAACGGGCTGGGTGTGGCCATGCCGACGATCATGGAGATTCGGCACACCCCGATCAGTCGGACGAGGCGGTACGTGAAGGGGAGATCACCCCTGTCGAAGGACACGATGCGTCGCATGGGGGACGCCTTCATGCCCCGTCCGGAATCCGCTACTGAGACCAGAAGGGAGACCATGGACAGCCGCGCGGCCGAGCCCTCCGCCGTCGCCGCGTGCGCTGAACGCGAAAACCCCAGCTCAGGCAGTATCTGAGCTGGGGTTCGGGTAGAGCCGCCTTCGGGATTCGAACCCGAGACCTACGCATTACGAGTGCGTTGCTCTGGCCATCTGAGCTAAGGCGGCGCGCTGACCGCACTATGGTGCGATCAGCAACGTCGGTAAGTCTACACAGTTTCCGGTGGTGCTCCGACCAGCCCCCGGAAGCGACGCCTCCGGGGTGGCCGGGGCGGTTACGAGCAGCGTTTCCCCTTCGCCGGTGGAGTGCCACGCAGCAGGTACGCGTCGATCGCCGAGTCGATGCACTTGCTGCCACGGCCGTACGCCGTATGTCCGTCACCGTCGTACGTCAGGAGCCTGGCGGAGGAAAGCTGGGACGCCAGGGACCGCGCCCAGCGGTATGGGGTCGCCGGGTCGCGGATCGTGCCGACCACCACGATGGGTGCCGCACCGACGGCCTCGATGCGGTGCGCCTCGCCCGTCGCCCGCACCGGCCAGTACGCGCAGCTCAGCGAGGCCCAGCCCAGCCCCCTGCCGAAGACCGGTGACGCCTTCTCGAACGCCGGGAGCGCCTTCTCCACCTCCTCCGGGCTCGAGAACGCCGGAGGAAGATCCAGGCAGTTCACGGCCGTGTTCGCGAACATCAGGTTCGAATACCTGCCGTGCGCGTCCCGCTCGTAGTAGCTGTCGGACAGGACGAGCAGCGCCGTCCCGTCGTGATGCTTCATCGCCGACGTCAGCGCCTCGCGCAGCTGGGGCCAAGCCGCCTGGTCGTACATCGCGGCGATCACCCCGGTCGTGGCCAGGGCCTCGCCGAGTTTGCGGCCGCTCACGTCGCCCGTCCGCAGGGGGGACGCGTCGAGTTTCCCGAAGAAGGCCTTCAGATGGTCGCCGACCTTCGCCGGCGAGGTCCCCGGGCCGCCCAACGGGCAGTCGGGGTGCCGGACACAGTCCTTGGCGAAGGACTGGAACGCCGTCTCGAAGCCCGCCGTCTGGTCCTCGTTGAGCCTGCGGGAGGACAGGGAGGGGTCCATCGCGCCGTCCAGCACGAGCCGGCCCGCCCGGTCCGGGAACAGCCCCGCATACGTCGCCCCGAGGAACGTCCCGTACGACGCCCCCACATAGTTCAGCTTCCGGTCGCCCAGCACCGAGCGCAGGATGTCCATGTCACGGGCCGCCTCGACCGTCGAGACATGGCGCAGCAGGCCGGCCGAATGCCGCCCGCAGCCCTCCGCGAACCTCTTGTCCGCGGCAACCAGCTGGTTCACCTCCGTCCGGTTGTCGGGCGTGAGGTCGGTCTGGGCGTACGCGTCCATCTGGCGGCCGTCGAGGCACTTGACCGGCTCGCTCTGGCCCACGCCGCGCGGGTCGACCGCCACCATGTCGTAACGGGCGCGGATCTCCGACGGATAGCCGACGCCCGCGTGCTGCTCCAGATAGCCGACGGCTGAGCCGCCCGGCCCGCCCGGGTTCACCAGCAGCGAGCCGAGGGGCTTGCCGTGGCCCGTGGCGCGCTTGCGTGCCACGGCCAGTTTCACGTCGCCCGCGGCAGGGCTGGCGTAGTCGCGGGGAGCCTTCATCGTGGCGCACTCGAAGCCGGGGACTCCGCAGGGTCTCCAGGTCAGCTTCTGCGCGTAGTACTGGGACAGCGCCGACGGCGTGGCCCGGGGCAGCGCGGCCAGCACCGCGTCCGCCGCCGTCGCCGACGTCGCGTCCCTGGCGGAGCAGGCCGATGCGAGCAGCGCGGCGGCGGCTAGCAGCGTGCCGCCCGTCCGCATCATCCGGGGCGGACGGAAGAGACGGAGAAGGCCGGGACGGCGGGACGGACGGGGACTGCGGAGGCGGTGGGAATGGGGGGACGGTCCGGGAATGCGCCTGTTCTGCATCTCGTGAGCGTAACCCTGAGCAATGCATTGATCGCTGTCCGTCGCCTCGTCCCTTCGTACGAGTGACGCGGTCAATGCGTCGTGAGCCGTCTCCCCCACACGGCGGACCGCCCCTTCCGGACCCGCGCCTCCGTACCCTCGCGGGCCAGGTCTCTTCCTCGCCCTCTCAGCGCGCCTGCCCCCTTCACCGCACGCCCTCTCACCCGGCCCGCAGTGCCATCGTCATGGCCTCGACCGCCAGCAGCGGTGCCACGTTGCGGTCCAGGGCCTCCCGGCAGGCGGCGATCGCCTCGATGCGGCGGAGTGTGGACTCGGGCGTGCTGCCCCCGGCCAGGCGCTCCAGGGCGTCCTCCGCGTCCGCGTTGGCGAGGGCGATACGAGAACCGAGCTGGAGGGCGAGCACATCACGGTAGAAGCCCGTGAGGTCGGTGAGGGCCTGGTCCAGGCTGTCGCGCTGCGTACGCGTCCTACGGCGCTTCTGCTTGTCCTCCAGCTCCTTCATCACGCCCGCCGTGCCACGGGGCATCCGGCCGCCCTGTGCCGCACCCAGCGCCGCTTTCAGCTCCTCCGTCTCCTTGGCGTCCACCTCCTCGGCGAGCTGCTTGGAGTCCTCCGTGGCCGCGTCGACCAACTCCTGCGCCGCCCTGAGGCAGCCGCCGATGTCGTCGACCCGCAGCGGGAGCTTCAGTACGGCGGCACGGCGGGCGCGGGCCCGCTCATCCGTGGCCAGGCGGCGGGCGTGGTCGACGTGGCCCTGGGTGGCGCGGGCGGCGGCGTACGCGATCTCCGGCTCCAGGCCGTCCCGCCGTACGAGCATGTCCGCGACCGCCTCCACGGGCGGTGTGCGCAGGTTGAGGTGGCGGCAGCGGGAGCGGATCGTCGGCAGGACGTCCTCCAGGGACGGGGCGCACAGCAGCCAGACCGTGCGCGGAGCGGGCTCCTCCACCGCCTTCAGAACCGCGTTGGCCGACTTCTCGTTCAGCCGCTCGGCGTCCTCGACGAGGATCACCTGCCAGCGGCCGTTCGCCGGTGACGTGAACGACTTGCGGACCGTGTCGCGCATGTCGTCGGCGAGGATCTGCGTGCCCACGGCGGCGACCGTCGTCACGTCCGCGTGCGTGCCGACCAGGGTGGTGTGGCAGCCGTCGCAGAAGCCGCAGCCGGGGGCGCCCCCGAGCGCGCGGTCGGGGCTCACGCACTGCAACGCCGCGGCGAACGCCCGCGCCGCCTGCGTACGCCCCGCGCCGGGCGGGCCCGTGAACAGCCAGGCGTGCGTCATCTTGGAGGCTTCGGGAGGCGGGGTGTCGGCGGCGGCCGCGGTGACGAGGGCGTCGGCATCGCGGGCAGCCGCGCCCAGCTGCTCACTCACCTTCTCCTGCCCCACCAGGTCGTCCCACACGGTCACGGGACACCGCCTTTCCGTCGTACGCGCCCTACCGCGATCCATTGTGCGGGTCACCACTGACAACGAGCCGGGCAGCCGAGACAGCCGGCGGTCGGCGTCCTACGGGACGGAGGGCACACGGAACGGCAACGGCCGCGCAGCCGCGCGAGCCCCCGGGCGCCCCCCTCTCAGCGGCGGCGGCCGCTCCCGTCGTCGTCCCAGCCCTCGTCCTCACGGGGGCCGAGCAGCTCGTCCGCCAAGGTCGGGAGATCGTCCAGCGGGGTCTCCTCCGCCCAGTCCGGACGAGGCCGGCGCCGCGGGCGGCCCTCGCTGTCCATGTGCGGCAGCTCACGCGTGCGGTCCTCGGCCCCGTCGGGCCGCGGCGTCGCGCGCTCGTCGCGGAAGAAGCCCGGCGGCACCCGGTCCGCGGGGTCACCGGCGCCGCCGTCCCGCACGGGCGGCAGCACGGCCGTCTCGTCCCCGGCACCCGGCACCACCGGCGGCAGCACGGCCGTCTCGCCCGCGGCACCCGGCACCACCGGCGGCAGGACCGCGGTCTCGTCGGCCGCACCCTGTGGCTCCGATGGCCTCGGGAGCTGCGCCGTGGTCTCGGCGTCGCTCTGCCCTGCCCGCACCGGCGGCAGGACAGCGGTCTCGTCCGCCGGCCCACCGGACGCGTTCGACGGCGTCACCAGCGGTGTGGACACGGTGGTCTCGTCGTCCGGCGGCGAGACCGAGGAGCCGCGCGAGGACGCGCGCCCGGAACGGGACGCTCCGGCACCACCGCCGGTCGTCCCCGAGGCCGTCGTCCCGGAAGCCGTCGTACCCGAGGCCGCCGCTGCGGCCGAAGCCGCCGCCTCGGCCGCGGCCCGGCGGGCCTCCTCCGCCCGCAGCAGCGCCTCCTCGGCCTTGCGCTGTTTCTCCAGGCGGCGCGTCTCGGCCTCGGCTCGCAGCCGGGCCTCCTCCTCCGCCTGCTGGCGCCGCGCTTCCTCCTGAGCCTTGCGACGGGCTTCCTCGGCCGCCCTCGCCTGCTCCTCCGCGAGGAGGCGTGCCTGCTCCTCCTCCGCGCGCCGACGCGCTTCCTCGGCCCGCTGCCGGGCCTCCTCGGCCTGCCGTTCCGCCTCGCGGCGCTGTGCCTCCTCCAGCTCGCGCCGCTTGCGCTCCTCCTCCTCGGCCCGGAGCCTGGCCAGCTGCTCCTGGCGCTCGCGCTCCAGCCGCTCCTCCTCGGCCTTGCGCGCGGCCTCCTCCTCGGCCTTGCGCCGGGCCTCCTCCTCGGCCTTGCGGCGCGCCTCCTCCTGGGCCTTCACCTCGGCCTCTGACAGCGGCAGCAGCTGGTCGAGCCGGTGCCGGATGACGGCCGTGACCGCCTCGGGCTCCTGACCGGCGTCGACGACCAGATAGCGCCCGGGGTCGGCGGCGGCCAGCGTGAGGAAACCGGAGCGTACGCGCGCGTGGAACTCGGCCGGCTCCGACTCGAGCCGGTCCGGAGCCTCGGTGAAGCGCTCGCGCGCGGCCTCGGGTGCCACGTCCAGCAGCACGGTGAGATGAGGGACGAGACCGTCGGTCGCCCACCGGTTGATACGGGCTATCTCGGTCGGGGACAGGTCGCGGCCCGCTCCCTGGTAGGCCACGGACGAGTCGATGTACCGGTCGGAGATCACGACCGCGCCCCGCTCCAGGGCCGGCCGTACGACCGTGTCGACGTGCTCCGCGCGGTCCGCCGCGTACAGCAGCGCCTCCGCGCGGTGCGAGAGACCGGCGCTGGAGACGTCCAGCAGGATCGAGCGCAGCCGCTTGCCGACCGGCGTCGCTCCCGGCTCGCGGGTCAGCACGACCTCGTGCCCCTTGGCGCGGATCCACTCGGCGAGCGCCTCGGCCTGGGTGGACTTCCCGGCTCCGTCGCCGCCCTCCAGGGCGATGAAGAAGCCGTTGTCGGCGGGCCCTTCCACCGGGTCGTCGCCGCCACGCAGCGCATCGCGCAGGTCCTGCCGCAGCGGCACCCCGGAGCGGTCGTCGACCTTGGCGAGAACCAGGGCCGCCACCGGCAGCAGCAGTGCGCCGACCAGCATCAGGGTGAAGGCGGCGCCCCCGTGCGCGAACACGAACTTGCCGTTCTCCAGCCGGTGGGGCCCGATCGCCGCGGCCACCACCGGCGCCGCCAGCGCGCCGAGAGCGACGAAGACCCGTACCACCGCGTGGAGGTGCTCGGTGATCCGGGCCCGCCGGTGGTCCTCGGCCTCCTGGTCGAGCAGCGCGTGCCCGGTGTTGGCGGCGACGCCGGCGCCGACACCCGCGAGGGCTGCGATCAGCAGCACGCTGGTGACGTCTGGGACGAGCCCGCCAGCGAGCAGCGCGACCCCGGTGAACGCGATCGCCAGGGCGAGCAGCCGACGCCGCGACAGCGACGGCAGCACGCGAGGCGCCGTACGGATGCCCACGACCGTGCCGCCGGTCATCGCCAGGATCAGCAGGCCGTACATCACCGGGCCGCCGCCCAGGTCCTTGGCCAGCAGCACGGAGACGGCCACGGCGGCCGAGACGGCCCCGGCGACGGCCGCGCACGCCGGCACCAGCAGCGGGATCGCGCCCGTACGGCCCTTGTCCACGCCCCCGCCCGTCCTGGGACGGCGCAGGCCCTCCAGCGGCGACCGCGCGCGCGGGGTGCGGGTGCCGGGCAGTTCGAGGGAGGTGACGACGGAGAGGGAAGCGGCGAACAGACCGGCCGCGACGTACGAGGACAGGGCCGCCTGGTGCTGGGAGAACCAGGCGACGCCCGTGCCCAGCAGGTTGTTCAGCAGCGACACGAGGACGAGCCCGGCGGCCGCCAGCGGAACCGCCACGAAACCCGTACGCAGCGACAGGCGCCGCAGCGCGTCCATGTGGTCCGGCAGCGGGCGCACCGTCGCGCCCTCGAGCGGCGGCGCGGGCAGCAGGGCGGGTGCCGCGCTCTCGCGGCACACCGTCCAGAAGCGCTCGGCGACGCCGGTGACGAAGGCGGTGACCAGCAGCACCGCGAGCGCGTCGTCCGGTGTCCAGTCGATCCACAGGGGGGCGACGATCAGCAGAGCGGCCCTGAGCCCGTCCGCGCCGACCATGGTCCAGCGGCGGTTGAGCGGCCCCTCCTGGGAGGTCAGCGCGGTGAGCGGACCCAGGAGGACGGCCCCGAAGAGCAGGGTGGCGAGGATGCGCGCGCCGAAGACGGTCGCGATCGCGAATGCCACGCCCCGGTAACCGCCGCCGAAGGAACCTTCGGCGATGGCCGCCTGGAGGGTGAGCATGACAAGGACAAAGAGGGCAAGTGCGTCACCCACCCCGCCCACGAGCTGAGCGCTCCACAGCCGCTTCAGCTGTGGTCGGCGCAGCAGGGCGCGGACGGCGCGCTCCCGGGAATCTGCGACCAGGGCGTCGTCGGGGGCCGGGTCGGGGGCCGTTGGCTGCTCGGCTCGCGTCATGCTTTCAGCCTATCGGCAGCCGCGGACAGCCCATGGCAGGCGCCCGAACGTGCGCACGCCCCGTCATCGAAATGATGCCGAAGCGTGCGTCCACGGACCGCCGGCCCCGGGCCGCGGTCAGCCGGCTCAGCCCTCGGCGGTGTCCTTCGAGGCCGCCGTCTTCGCGGCGGCGGTCTTCTTCGCCGTCGTCTTCTTCGCCGTCGCCTTCTTGGCGGCGGTCGTCTTCTTGGCGGCGGTCGTCTTCTTCGCCGTCGTCGACGCCGTCTTCTTGGCCGGCGCCTTCTTCGCGGCGGCCTTCTTCGCCGTCTTCTTGGCGGGCGCCTTGGCGCGCTTCTCCGCGAGCAGCTCGAAGCCGCGCTCCGGGGTGATGGTCTCGACGCTGTCGCCGGAGCGCAGGGTCGCGTTCGTCTCGCCGTCGGTGACGTACGGCCCGAAGCGGCCGTCCTTGACGACAACGGGCTTCCCGCTGACCGGGTCCTCGCCCAGCTCCTTCAGCGGCGGCTTGGCGGCCGCGCGGCCACGCTGCTTGGGCTGGGCGTAGATCGCCTGCGCCTCCTCCAGCGTGATGGTGAAGATCTGGTCCTCGGACTGAAGCGACCGCGAGTCCGTGCCCTTCTTGAGGTACGGCCCGTAGCGCCCGTTCTGCGCGGTGATCTCCTGCCCGTCGGCATCGGTGCCGACGACCCGCGGCAGCGACATCAGCCGCAGCGCGTCCTCGAGCGTCACCGTGTCCAGGGACATGGACTTGAACAGCGAGGCCGTGCGCGGCTTGATCGCGTTCTTGCCCGTCTTCGGAGTGCCCTCGGGGAGGATCTCCGTGACGTACGGGCCGTAACGGCCGTCCTTGGCGACGATCGGCCGGCCCGTCTCCGGGTCGGTGCCCAGCGGGCGCTCGCCGCTCGGCTTGGCCAGCAGTTCCTCGGCCAGCTCGACGGTCAGTTCGTCCGGCGCCAGGTCGGCCGGGATGTCCGCGCGCTGGTGCTGCTCGGAATCCTTCTCTCCCCGCTCGATGTACGGGCCGTACCGGCCGACCCGCAGCACGATGTCGTTGCCGACGGGGAACGACGAGACCTCACGCGCGTCGATGGCGCCGAGGTCGGTCACCAGCTCCTTGAGGCCACCCAGGTGGTCGCCGTCGCCGTTCCCGGCGTCCGCGGCAACCCCTTCGACGGTGCCCTCGCCGAAGTAGAACCGCTTCAGCCACGGCACGGCCTGGGCCTCGCCGCGCGCGATGCGGTCGAGGTCGTCCTCCATCTTGGCGGTGAAGTCGTAGTCGACGAGCCGCCCGAAGTGCTTCTCCAGGAGGTTGACCACCGCGAAGGACAGGAAGGACGGCACCAGCGCCGTGCCCTTCTTGAACACATAGCCGCGGTCGAGGATCGTGCCGATGATCGACGCGTACGTCGACGGGCGGCCGATCTCGCGCTCCTCCAGCTCCTTGACCAGCGACGCCTCGGTGTAGCGGGCCGGCGGCTTGGTCGCGTGGCCGTCGGCGGTGATCTGCTCCGCGGTCAGCGGGTCACCCTCGGCGACCTGCGGCAGCCTGCGCTCGCGGTCGTCGAGCTCGGCGTTCGGGTCGTCGGCGCCCTCGACGTACGCCTTCAGGAAGCCGTGGAAGGTGATCGTCTTGCCGGACGCGCTGAACTCGGCGTCCCGGCCGTCCGCGGCGGTGCCACCGATGCGGACGGTGACCGAGTTACCGGTGGCGTCCTTCATCTGGGAGGCGACGGTCCGCTTCCAGATCAGCTCGTACAGCTTGAACTGGTCGCCGGTCAGTCCCGTCTCCGCCGGGGTGCGGAAACGATCACCCGAAGGCCGGATCGCCTCGTGCGCCTCCTGCGCGTTCTTGACCTTGGCCGCGTAGGTACGCGGCTGGGCGGGCAGGTAGTCGCCGCCGTACAGCTGCGTGACCTGGGCGCGGGCTGCGGCGACCGCCGTTTCCGACAGCGTCGTGGAGTCCGTACGCATGTACGTGATGAAGCCGTTCTCGTACAGCTTCTGCGCGATCTGCATGGTGGCCTTCGCGCCGTAGCCGAGCTTGCGGCTGGCCTCCTGCTGAAGCGTCGTCGTACGGAACGGCGCGTACGGCGAGCGGCGGTACGGCTTGGACTCGACCGACCGGACCGAGAACCGGGTGTTCTCCAGGGCGGCGGCGAGCGCCCGGGCGTTCGCCTCGTCGAGGTGGAGTGTGTTCGCGCCCTTCAGACGGCCGAGCGAGTCGAAGTCCCGGCCCTGGGCGACCCGCTTGCCGTCGACCGTCGCGAGTCGTGCCACCAGCGTCGACGGGTCGGACACGTCACCCGCGCGGCCGGTACCGAAGGTGCCGGTCAGGTCCCAGTACTCGGCGGAGCGGAACGCGATGCGCTCGCGCTCCCGCTCGACGACCAGACGGGTCGCCACGGACTGCACACGGCCCGCCGACAGACGCGGCATGACCTTCTTCCACAGGACCGGCGAGACCTCGTAGCCGTAGAGGCGGTCGAGGATGCGGCGGGTCTCCTGGGCGTCCACGAGCTTCTGGTTCAGCTCGCGCGGATTGCGCACGGCCTGCTGGATCGCGTCCTTGGTGATCTCGTGGAAGACCATCCGCTTGACCGGGACCTTCGGCTTGAGCACCTCCTGGAGGTGCCAGGCGATGGCCTCGCCCTCGCGGTCCTCATCGGTGGCGAGGAAAAGCTCGTCGGAGTCTCGTAGCAGATCCTTGAGCTTCTTGACCTGCGCCTTCTTGTCGGCGTTGACGACGTAGATCGGCTGGAAGTCGTGTTCGACGTCCACGCCGAGGCGACGCACCTCACCCGTGTACTTCTCCGGCACCTCCGCGGCGCCGTTCGGAAGGTCGCGGATGTGCCCGACGCTCGCCTCGACGGTGTAGCCGGGGCCGAGGTAGCCCTTGATCGTCTTCGCCTTGGCAGGCGACTCGACGATGACGAGTCGGCGACCGCCCTGTGCGGTCTCGCTGGTCGGGGACAACTTCGCTCTTCTCTCCGGTCGGCTGGGGCCTCCCCAGGCCTTGGTCCCGGGGTCGGGTCATGGTGACGCTGCGGAGTGTGACGGTACATCCCGCCCCCGTGTCAAACGGGAAAAGCCCGCAACGGCCACTCGAACGGTAACCCGACTACCGGCATTCCTGCCGCCCGGAGTGGCCGACAGCTCTTTCGGCCCAATCCGGAGTGTGATCTCCCAGTTACCGGAGCCTGGTCCGTAGACGACCGGGAACCGTGATGTCAGAGGCGCGTGAAGCACCACGCACCGGCGGCGAGCGCGGCCAGTGCGGCGAGGCCCGCGAGGGCGGCGGATGCGATGGGGCTCACACCGTCGGCGACGGGCTCGCGGCGGTGCAGCCGGGTCACGGTCCAGGTCAGCAGTCCGCCCCCGAACAGGGCGAACACCGTACCCGCGAAGATCGCCGGTCCGCTCTCCATGCCCTGTTCCTTCCGCTCCGACCTGTCCAGCGACCGGAGGCTGACACATCCGGGAAGCGTGCGCGCGAACCCGGGGTGAACACGCGGCGGACGACCCGCCATACGGCCCCCACGCGCCCTCTGGTGCCGCCCCGAGCGCCGCGTACGCCGTGCGGGCCGCGGCTCGCACAGGCCGACGGCGGACATGCCTCCGGCCAGGAGGCGGTACGGGCGCGTACGGGCCACCGGAATCGGTCGGCGGGAGGGATGTTGGCCGGTTTCACGCCCCCGCACCATCCCCGTCCCCCCAACGGACCGCGCGGGCGGGCAACGGTCCGCGCGTGCGGGTGCGACCCGGTCAGCCGGCACAGGCGAGCGGCCCCGGGGGGAACCCTCCGCATGGTGCGAGCGATCCGAACGACCCGCGCGGGCGCGAACGGGCCGATCAATGCGAGCGGCGCGAACGGGCCGATCATTGCTAGCGGCGCGAACGAGCCGACGGATCCGCGCGGGCGCGAACCCCTCGCACAGCCTCGCGGGCGCAAGCCCCCAAGCAGGTCCGGCCACGGGCGCGAACCGGCCGACCGATCCACGCGCGCAAGCCACCCCGGCAGGCCCGCGTGGGCGTCGTGCGCCCGGTTATCGTGCCGGTTCCAGAAAACCCTGCTCGACCAGCAACCGAATCTGTGCGGGTGTCCGGTCGCGCAGCAGTACGGGGTCCTCGCCGACGAGTTGGGCGATGGCGTCGAGGATCCGTCCCGCGCTCAGCGTGCCGTCGCAGACACCGGCGAAGCCCGCGCCGACCGTGTCCACCTTGGTGGCCCGTCGCATGCCGCGGTTCTGGCGCAGCACCACATGCTCGGGGTCTTCCGCGCCGGGCAGCCCGACCTGCTCCTGGACGACCTCGGCGGCCAGCCTGAAGTGCGCGGCGAGCAGGGCCGCGTCGTCGTGCTTCCGCAGATAGTCGATACGGTCGAAGTGCGCGCGTACCGTGTCGCCGAGCGGCTGTTCGACCGGGTGCGGCCACTCCTCCACCGTGATCGACGGTTGGGCGGCGTCCGTTCGGTGCAGGGCGATCCAGCCGAAGCCCACCGCCCGCACCTTGCGCGCCTCGAACTCGTCGAGCCAGGCGTCGTACCGCGCCTGGTAATCCGCCGTGTCGCCGCGGTGGTCGCCCGCGTCCCGCAGCCACAACTCGGCGTACTGCGTGACGTCCTGGACCTCCCGCTGCACGATCCAGGCGTCACAGCCGCGCGGCACCCACGAGCGCAGCCGGTCCTGCCAGTCCTCCCCCTCGACGTGCTGCCAGTTGGCGAGGAACTGCGCGAACCCGCCCTCGCTCAGCCGCTCCCCCGACTGCTGAACGAGCGTGCGGCACAGATCGTCCCCGCCCATCCCGCCGTCGCGGTAGGTGAGCCGGGCCCCCGGGGAGATCACGAAGGGCGGGTCGGAGACGATCAGGTCGTACGTCTCGTCGTCCCGGATCGGCTCGAACAGTGAGCCCTGGCGCAGGTCCGCGGCCGGAGCGCCGGACAGCGCCAGGGTCAGCGCGGCGATGTGCAGGGCCCGCGGGTTGACGTCGGTCGCGGTCACGCGAGTGGCGTGCTGGGCTGCGTGCAGCGCCTGGATCCCGGAACCGGTGCCGAGATCGAGGGCGGAGCCGACGGGGGTGCGGACGGTGATCCCGGCGAGGGTGGTGGAGGCGCCGCCGACCCCCAGGACGACTTTCCCGTCCCGGCTGCCGATGCCGCCCGCTCCGCCGACCGCGCACCCCAGGTCGGAGACGATGAACCAGTCCTCGCCGTCGGCTCCCCCGTACGGCCGGACGTCCACGGTCGCGGCGAGTTCGTCGTCCCCGGCGCTCACCAGCCAGCCGGCGTCCACGCACGCGTCGACGGGCAGGACGCCCTCCACGCGCGCGTGCGGCACGGGCTGTTGCAGCAGGAACAGCCGTACGAGGGTCTCCAGCGGCGTGTCCCCGCGCGTGGCCCGGAGCGCGGGCACAGTCTCGCTCCGCGCGAGCGCCGCGTACGCGGGCGCGCCGAGCAGTTCGAGCAGCCCGTCGGCTGTGAAGGAGGCCGCCAGCAGGGCTTTCCGCAGCCGTGCGGTGACGTCGGTGCGATCGGTGGACGGCAGCGTGGACAGACTGGAGTTACTCACGCCCCCCATTGTGGCTCGGGGAGGCCGGCCCCCACCGCAGCACCGGGTACCCGAAACCCGCCGTTCAGCCGGCCGTCGCCGGCGCCGAGGCAGGAGCGGAGGCGCTCTTGCAGCTGGCCTGCTTCGCCATCGCCGCGCCGACCTCGCCCGCCTCCAGCTGCTTGAGCGCCTCGTTGCCGTTCTTGCTCAGCTTGTCGAGCTGGGTCGCGATCCCCTTGAGCCCATCGGCGAACTTCGCCTGGTCCTTCGTGTCGAGCCCGTCCACCCGCTTCTTGAGGTCGGCGTAGGCCGTGGAGATGCCGTCGAGCTCCCTGACCGCGTTCTTCTGCTTGGTCGCACCGTTGTCGACATCGGGCGCGCCGGCCCGCTCGACGGCCGCGCCGATCGCCTTGTAGGCGTCGGACATGTCCTGGAAGGCCTGGGAGTCCGTCTTCCGTACCTGCTCGGGGGTGCTGTTGTCCGAGGTCTGCTTCTGGATCGCGGTACTGGCGTCCGCGATCTTCTTCGCCTGCGGCTGCACCGCGTCGCAGACCTGCTTGGCCCAGGGGCCGAGCTTGTCGTCGCTTGCGCTGCTCTTGCCGCCGCTGGTGCACCCCGACAGCGCCAGTACCAGTACCGCACCGCCGGACAGCGCGGCCGCGAGCTTCTTGTTCACCGGATTGGTCCCTTCCATGGCTCTCTCGGCCCCGGAAGATACACGCCAACCGGGCGACAGCCGCGCGGCGATTGTCGCCCATGACCGCTCTTGCAGTCATTTGCGCCAAGAGAGAGAAGGGTCACGCAGAGGGGCATGAACACGGACAGGGCGGGCGTACGGGGTCTCGATGAACCCCGTACGCCCGCCCCTATGGCACCTACGTCCTGCGCCTGACCAGGCGGAGGACGGGTGCCGTGCGGTCGGCTATGAAACCACCGCCGCGTCGGGCGACTTGGGGACCTTCTCGGCATTGTCCTCGTCACCCACGGCGATTCCGCGCCGCTTGGACACGTACACCGCGCCCACGATCACGAGGATGGCGAGGATCGCGATCAGGATCCGCACGGTGAGGCTCTTGTCGCTGCCGTACGAGAACTTGATGACCGCAGGCGCGATGAGCAGCGACACCAGGTTCATCACCTTCAGCAGCGGGTTGATCGCCGGGCCCGCGGTGTCCTTGAACGGGTCGCCGACCGTGTCGCCGATCACCGTCGCGGCGTGCGCATCGCTGCCCTTGCCGCCATGGTGACCGTCCTCCACCAGTTTCTTGGCGTTGTCCCAGGCGCCACCGGAGTTGGCGAGGAACACCGCCATCAGCGTGCCGGTGCCGATCGCGCCCGCGAGGTACGCGCCGAGCGCGCCGACGCCGAGCGTGAACCCGAGCGCGATGGGCGCCATGACAGCGAGCAGACCTGGGGTGGCCAGCTCCCTGAGGGCATCCTTGGTGCAGATGTCCACAACCCTGCCGTACTCCGGCTTCTCCGTGTAGTCCATGATCCCGGGCTTCTCACGGAACTGCCGTCGCACCTCGAAGACCACCGCTCCCGCCGACCGCGACACTGCGTTGATCGCCAGCCCCGAGAAGAGGAAGACGACCGCCGCGCCCACGACGAGACCGACCAGGTTGTTGGGCTGCGAGATGTCCATGACCAGGTTCATCGGTCCGCCGTTGCCGACCTTCTCGCCCACGTCCTGTGCGGCCGTGGTGATCGCGTCGCGATACGAGCCGAAGAGCGCCGAGGCCGCGAGGACCGCGGTGGCGATGGCGATGCCCTTGGTGATCGCCTTGGTGGTGTTGCCCACGGCGTCCAGGTCGGTGAGCACCTGCGCACCCGCCCCCTCGACGTCGCCGGACATCTCGGCGATGCCCTGCGCGTTGTCCGAGACCGGGCCGAAGGTGTCCATGGCGACGATCACGCCGACCGTGGTGAGCAGTCCCGTGCCGGCGAGCGCCACCGCGAACAACGCGAGCATGATCGATGCGCCGCCCAGCAGGAACGCCCCGTACACCCCGAGCCCGATCAGCAACGCCGTGTACACGGCGGATTCCAGACCGAGGGAGATGCCGGCGAGGACGACGGTCGCGGGGCCGGTGAGCGAGGTCTTGCCGATGTCCCGCACCGGACGGCGGCTGGTCTCGGTGAAGTAGCCGGTCAGCTGCTGGATCAGAGCGGCGAGCACGATGCCGATGGCCACCGCGACGAGCGCGAGAATCCGCGGGTCGCCGTCCTTGGCCCGGATCATCGCGTCGGAGACGCCCTTGAGGTCGGCGTACGACGACGGCAGATAGCTGAAGACGGCCGCGGCGACCAGTGCCAGCGAGATCACCGCCGAGATGAAGAAGCCCCGGTTGATCGCGGACATGCCACTGCGGTCGGCGCGCCGCGGCGCCACCGCGAAGATGCCGATCATCGCGGTCACGACCCCGATCGCGGGGACGATCAGCGGGAACGCCAGCCCCGAGTCGCCGAAGGCCGCCTTGCCGAGGATCAGCGCGGCGACGAGCGTCACCGCGTACGACTCGAAGAGGTCGGCCGCCATGCCGGCACAGTCGCCGACGTTGTCGCCCACATTGTCGGCGATGGTCGCGGCATTGCGCGGATCGTCCTCCGGAATGCCCTTCTCGACCTTGCCGACCAGGTCGGCGCCGACGTCGGCGGCCTTGGTGAAGATGCCGCCGCCGACACGCATGAACATGGCGATCAGCGCCGCGCCGAGGCCGAAGCCCTCGAGGACCTTCGGGGCGTTCGCCGCGTACACCAGCACCACACAGGAGGCGCCCAGCAGACCGAGCCCCACCGTGAACATGCCGACGACACCGCCTGTGCGGAAAGCGATCTTCATGGCCCGGTGCGAGACGGCGGTGAGGTCCTTTTTAGGCTCACCCTTCGCCGGGGTCGCCTCGCGGGCCGCGGCCGCGACCCGCACATTGCTGCGTACGGCGAGCCACATGCCGATATAGCCGGTGGCCGCCGAGAACGCCGCACCGATCAGGAAGAACACCGACCGTCCGGCACGCTGATTCCAGTCGTCCGCAGGCAGCAGCATGAGCAGGAAGAACACGACCACGGCGAATACGCCTAGCGTGCGCAGCTGCCGGGCCAGATAGGCGTTGGCGCCTTCCTGGACCGCCGCGGCGATCTTTTTCATGCTGTCGGTGCCCTCGCCCGCCGCGAGCACCTGACGCACCAGAATCCCGGCGACCACGAGGGCCGCGAGGGCGACCGCCCCGATGACGATCACGATGAGGCGGTTGCTGTCGGTCAGTACTGCCGCTGCGAGGGGTGTGGGGTGATCAAACTGTTGAGGGGTAAAAAGCCCCGCCATTCGTCCTCCTTGACGCTTGGGCTGAGCTCAAGATGTGGACGGATTGTAGGTACCGGAACCTGATCAAAACAGTGCACGGTAAGTGGATTTGGCCTCCACGTGCTCTTCAGTAAAAGATCGCACGCAAGACACATAACCCGAAAGGGGTAATGCCCCAAAACCATTGACTGGATGAGTTCTTGATCAAATTATCGGCTGATTGATCGTGAAGGAATTCACTAATACGGGTTGCGGCTGTACAAAAAGAAGGGCCCTGCACACAGCAGGGCCCTTTGAAACCGTCACGACCGTGACGAGAGCTACGGGAAGAGGGAGGCGTACGAGGCCGGTCAGGCGGGGAGCGTGGCGGGCGGCGTGATCGGCCAGCTCATCCTGATCAGTCCGCCGTCCTCCCCGGCGGAGACCTCGACGTCGTCGACCAGGCCGCTGATGACCGCGAGACCCATCTGGTCCTCCTCGGCCTCGGCCTCGTCGGCGCCCGTGGTACCCGGCGCCTTGTCGCCGGGCGCCAAATGCGGCGCCTCATCGCCGACCTCGATGGAGAACTGTTTCTCCTCCTCGGTCAGCAGCACCCGCACCGGCGCCGAGATGCCGTTGCTCTGGTGCAGTCCGACGGCCCGGGTGCAGGCCTCGCCGACAGCGAGCCTGACCTCGTCGAGTACGGCCTCCTCCACTCCGGCCCTGCGCGCCACCGCTGCCGCCACCAGTCGGGCGGTCCTGACGTGCTCGGGCAGCGCGCTGAAGCGGAGTTCAACGGTGGCCATGCATCCCCCTCGGAACTCGGGCGTGCGATCAGGGGGCCGGGCCACCGGGCCCGGTCCCCCGCTCTTACTTCAGCCGTCCGGGCGTTGCGGCCCGGAAGCGGGGTCAGTCGGTGGCCGCTACCGCTTCCTCGACCGAGGTGTGAATCGGGAACACCTTGGTGAGACCGGTGATGCGGAAGATCTTGAGAATGCGCTCCTGGTTGCACACCAGGCGCAGGGAGCCCTCATGGGCCCGCACACGCTTCAAGCCGCCCACCAGCACGCCGAGCCCGGTGGAGTCGAGGAAGTCCACGCCCTCCATGTCGACGACGAGGTGAAAATTCCCGTCGTTCACCAGCTCGACCAGCTGCTCGCGCAACTTGGGCGCGGTATATACGTCGATTTCGCCACCGACCTCGACGACCGTACGATCGCCGACGGTACGGGTCGACAGGGACAGGTCCACGGATCCTCCAGCACCTTGCTATCGAGCGGTCGCCCCATGGGACACCTCGGCAGAGCCCCGGGACGGTTCGCCAGCCGCGATGGCATTCAATCACTTACCGGCAGGCGTGCACGACGCCTTGGGCCCATTGTCCGTCACGCCAGTGACACACTCGGTGCCGATGGCCAAGAATCACCGATCCGATGGACCCCTGACAGGCCCCGTGTCCCGCCTCGCGCCGGGCACGGTGCTGGACCGGCTCGCCACGGGACCGAGCCGTGCTTCGCGCATCACTCATACGGAGCACTTGCCCCCGCGGGAGGGCCGCCATGCCGTCTGGCCGGACCGGATCCGCGCGGAGGTCATCGCCGCCGTGCGGGACGCGGGCATCGAGCATCCCTGGGCCCACCAGGCGCTTGCCGCCGAGCACGCCCTGGACGGCGATTCGGTGGTCGTCGCCACGGGCACCGCCTCGGGAAAGTCGCTCGCCTACCTCGCCCCGGTGCTGTCCTGTCTGCTCGACGGCGCAGAGGCCCCGAACGGGCGCGGCGCCACCGCCCTGTACCTCGCCCCCACGAAGGCACTCGCGGCGGATCAGTGCCGGGCCGTGAAGAAACTTTCACAGCCCCTGGGCACGTCTGTCCGCCCTGCCGTGTACGACGGCGACACGCCGCCCGAGGAACGCGAATGGGTACGCCAGTACGCCAACTACGTCCTCACCAACCCCGACATGCTCCACCTCGGCATATTGCCCTCACATCCGCGCTGGTCCTCCTTCCTGCGGGCCCTGAAGTACGTCGTCATCGACGAGTGCCACACCTACCGCGGCGTCTTCGGCTCCCACGTCGCCCAGGTCCTGCGTCGTCTGCGCCGCCTGTGCGCCCGCTACGGCTCCTCTCCCGTGTTCCTCCTGGCCTCCGCGACCGCCGCCGAGCCCTCGGTGGCCGCCCGCCGCCTCACCGGCCTCCCGGTCGTCGAGGTCGCGGACGACGCCTCCCCGCGCGGAGAGCTGGTCTTCGCCCTCTGGGAGCCGCCACTGACCGAGCTCCACGGCGAGAAGGGCGCGCCCGTGCGGCGTACGGCGACCGCCGAGACCGCCGACCTGCTGACCGACCTGACCGTGCAGGGGGTGCGATCGGTCGCCTTCGTCCGCTCCCGCCGCGGCGCCGAGCTGATCTCGGTGATCACCCAGGAGCGGCTGGCCGAGATCGACCGCTCCCTGGCCCGGCGCGTGGCCGCGTACCGCGGCGGCTACCTCCCCGAGGAACGCCGCGCCCTCGAACGCGCCCTCCACTCCGGAGAACTCCTCGGCCTCGCCGCCACCACCGCCCTCGAACTCGGTGTCGACATCTCCGGCCTGGACGCCGTCCTCATCGCCGGCTACCCGGGAACCCGGGCGTCGCTGTGGCAGCAGGCGGGCCGCGCCGGTCGCGCCGGACAGGGCGCCCTCGCCGTCCTAATCGCCCGCGACGACCCGCTGGACACGTTCCTCGTCCACCATCCCGAGGCCCTCTTCGACCAGCCGGTGGAGTCCACGGTCCTCGACCCGGACAACCCCTACGTCCTGGCCCCGCATCTGTGCGCGGCAGCCGCCGAATCCCCGCTGACCGAAGAGGACCTGGAGCTGTTCGGGCCCGCGTGCGCGGAGCTGCTGCCGCAGCTGGAGGCCGCGAAGCTGCTGCGCCGCCGGACAAAGGCCTGGCACTGGACTCGCCGGGAGCGGGCCGCCGACCTCGCGGACATCCGCGGGCAGGGCGGGCGGCCGGTCCAGGTCGTCGAGGCCGGCACCGGGCGGCTGCTCGGCACGGTCGACGCGGGCGCCGCGCACACGACCGTGCACGAGGGCGCAGTCCATCTGCACCAGGGCCGTACCTATCTCGTCCGGTCGCTCGACCTGGAGGACTCCGTCGCCCTGGTCGAGGAGGCCAACCCGCCGTATTCGACGGTCGCCCGCGACACGACCTCCATCTCCGTTCTGGAGACGGACCTGGAGGTGCCCTGGGGGGAGGGCCGGCTCTGCTACGGCTCCGTCGAGGTCACCAACCAGGTCGTCTCCTTCCTGCGCCGACGGCTCATCACCGGCGAAGTGCTGGGTGAGACGAGACTCGACCTCCCTCCTCGCACGCTGCGCACGCGTGCCGTGTGGTGGACCGTCACCGAGGACCAGTTGGATGCCGCCCGGATCAGCCCGGACATCCTCGGCGGCGCCCTGCACGCGGCCGAACACGCCTCGATCGGCATGCTCCCGCTCTTCGCCACCTGCGACCGCTGGGACATCGGCGGCGTCTCCGTCCCCCTCCACCCGGACACCCTC
The DNA here is from genome assembly GCF_040643755.1 of Streptomyces sp. NPDC047079. NCBI lineage: Bacteria > Bacillati > Actinomycetota > Actinomycetes > Kitasatosporales > Streptomycetaceae > Streptomyces > Streptomyces sp. NPDC047079. The sequence continues at coordinate 36,179 of NZ_JBEYUZ010000018.1, read as the reverse complement.
CTGCCCACGGTGTTCGTGTACGACGGCCATCCGGGTGGCGCGGGCTTCGCGGAGCGGGCCTTCCGTACGGCCCGCGCCTGGCTGGACGCCACCCGCCAGGCCATCGCGTCCTGTGAATGCGAGGCCGGCTGCCCGTCCTGCATCCAGTCCCCCAAGTGCGGCAACGGCAACGACCCGCTGCACAAGAGGGGCGCCGTACGACTCCTCACGGTCCTGCTGCGCGGGGCGCCGGAAGAGGCGGCCGGTGAGGCGGGGCCTCCGGAGCAGGCGGAGAGCGAAGCGCCGGCTGCGAAGGCGAAGGGGCACGAGGCCGGAGTCGCCCAGGACCGGGGGACAGCGGGCGCCCCCGAGGGGCGGTAGGGCAGGTCCGGGCGCCGGAGGTGCCGGGCCGCTTGGCCGGGGCCTCGCGGGCCTGGGGCCATCGTGGGTGCCTCCTGCGCCGGCGGTTCCGCCGGGCCGGCCCTCGCCCTCACCTCGGAGGTGAAGGGACCCGCGGCCGACGCCGCCGTGACGTCGGAGATGTCCCCCGCGATGACGCACCGTACGAGCCGACCACCCTGGGCGCCCGCCACCCGGCGCGCCCTGGTACATGCCGCTTCGCCTCCCTCCATCCAGTGGTCGGCGCCCGCCAGCGCGGCCAGGTCGGCCGCGGCAGCCGCACGGTGACGGGCCAGCACGGCTTCTCCCTGCGCCAGCAGTACACCGAAGACGGCACAGAGGGCTCCGATCAGGCAGACGACCCAGACGCTCGCCGAACCGCGGTCCGAACGGACACCCGCCGAGCGGGCCCTCCGGGCACGCTCCACATGGGCGTTCAGTGCCGTCGGCAGCCCGAGCCGGGAGCGGGCACCGTCACGTCCGTCCCCTCCCGTCGACCTGCGCTCCCCGGCAGACCCACTCTGCTCCACCGCCCCCTGCCCTACCACCACCGCCCGCTCGACCACCGGCCCGCCCACATCCGCCGTTCCCCGCCCATCCACCGGCCCACCCACGTCCATCACCTCCACCCCTTCATCGGTTCGGGCCCGCCCGCCGGTTCACGTCGTCTCACCGATTCACCCCCACGGTGTCCTCCGCCAATGCCACGGCTTCGTGGCGCAGTTCGAGAGTCAGCGCACCGGGGCCCGGTGGGCGGGCGACCACCACCACGTGCACCTGGTCGCCCTCTCGGCTCACCGTGACCCTCGCTCCGTCGGGCGCGGCCTGCCGAGCCACTCTCCGGACCACGTCGGCCGGCTCCTGCCGGGCCGCGGCCCGGGCCCCCGCACGGGCCGCGTCCACGCACTGGATCTGTGCGGACGCGGCCAGCAGGGCCCAAAGGAGGGCCGTCGCGAAGAGCACCAGGGCGGGGAGGACGACCGCGGCCTCCGCCGTCACGAACCCTCGGTCCCGAACGGGGTCCCCTCCCCGGCGTGTCGTCGACCGGTCACATCCGGGCATCGAGCGCCCGCTTCACGATGCCCTGGAGCTCCGCGCTGACCTGCCCGCTCGTCAGCACCTTGTAGAGAACCGCCGCGAAGGCCACCGCGGCGATGATTCCCACCGCGTACTCGGACGTGACCATCCCCGAATCCCGGCGCACCGCCGACCGCACTCGGCGCACCAGCGCGCGCATCCGAGCTCGTACTCGTACCGCCTTGCTCATACCAACCCCCGTCAGTTGCTGTTCCGTTGCCATACCGCTGATCCGTTCGATTCCTCGACCGCTGCTCGTCACACGCCCTCCGCTGTCAGTGACCACCCCCTCCCAGGAGCCCGCCCGCGAGCCCGATCACCACGGGCAGCACCCCGACCGCGATGAAGGCAGGCAGGAAACACAGCCCCACCGGGGCGGTGACCATGACCCCCGCGCGACGCGCACGAGCGGTCGCCGTACGGCCCCACTCGGCGCGGGCCTCCGCGGCAAGACGACCGACCGCCGCGGCCGCCGGTACGCCGGAGTCACCCGCACGTTCCAGGAGTCGTGCCAGTGCCCCGGCACCGGGGAGCGAGGCGAGCCGCCGCCAGGCATCGGCCGGTTCGCCGCCGAGCCGTACCTCGGCCGCACCCCGTGCCAGACGCTCCCCCACCGGCCCCCGCAGCGCCTCCCCCACCGCCTGGGCGGCCGACACAGGGCTTGCGCCGGCCGCGATGCATGCCGCCAGCAGGTCGGCTGCCAGCGGCAGTTGGCGGGCCGCCACGGCGGCGTCGTACTCCTGCGCAAGGCGGTCGCGCTCCTGCCGGGCGCGCCATCGCGCCACGCCGACCCCGGTGACCAGGCCGACCGCCGCCCCGCCCAGCCCCCCGATCAGCACCCAGCCGGCACACAACGCCCCCAGGACCAGAAGCCGCCCTTGTGAGACGTTCCGATGTAAGACGTTCCGCGGCAGCCGCAGCTCGATTCGCCGCCGAGCAGCCGATACCTCGCTCCGCCACCGCACCTCGCCCGGTACCTGGCTCCGCCGCACCGCACCCGGTGCCTCGTCCCGCCGCCGCAGCCCGGCCCACCGCCTCGCCGGCACGGCATTCCTCGCCGTGAAACCCCGCCGACCGGGCAGTGCGTCGCGTGCCCCAGCCCTTGGCGCCTCCGGCTTCTCGGGCGCGCCATCCCGTGACAGCAGCGCACCCAGTCGCCGCCGCGCCCTCCGCTCGCGCCGCGTGGCGGCGAGGATCCACGCGGACCACCACAGCGCCGGAATCCCACACAGCGCCCACAGCCTGTGGACAACACCGGCGCTCATGCCGCTTCCGCCCCTCGCACGATCCGCAGGGCCCACCACAACCCCGTGCTCTCCAGCACGCCACCGGTCACGAGGCAGGCCAGTCCGGCGCCGGTGTGCAGCAGTACATGCAGCGGGTGGGCGCCGAGCGCGGTACCCAGCAGCAGGCCGAGGACCGGCAGCCCCGCGAGCAGAACCGCCGTCGACCGGGCGCCTGCCAACTGCGCGCGCAGATCGGCCCGTTGATCGCGCTCGGCGCGTAGGGCCGCCTCCAGCCGATCGAGCCCGGCGGCCAGACCCGCACCCCGGTCCACGGCCACCCGCCAGCAGGCCGCGAGCCCCGACAGGCCGTCGGCCCCCGGTTGCCGTGCCGCGACGGCGAGCGCACCCGGCACATCCCCACCGAACCGGGCCGCCGCCAGCACCGCCGCCTGGGCCTCGCCGAGCCCGCCCGAGTCACGGGCGGCCCGCAGCAGCGCCTCACCCGGCTGGCGCCCGGCACGCACTTCCCCTGCGAGCGACACACACAGCGCGATCACGGCCTCACCGTGCCCCTCCCGCGCCTGCCGGGCCTCCCGAGCCAGCCGCACCCTGCGCAGCATGGGCACGCCGACCGATCCCACCAGCAGGGGCAGCACAGACGCGCCGAGCACCGCCACGAGCGCGCCCACGGCGAGCGACCACCATTCGGCCGTCAACTTCCGCATATGCCCAAGGAGCCGCTCCCAGGGGGGCGGCCCACCCCCCGGCGCCGTGCCACCGCCCGCGAACAGCAACCGGGCACGGTGCGCCCCCGTCTTCGAACCGCTCATCATCCAGGCCGCCGTGCCGGCGCACACCAGCCCCGCAGCGACTGACATCTGACCGAACCCCGTCACAGCCACACTCTCCCGTCGCCTGCCATCGCAGGCATCGCCTGCCTCGCCAGCATCGATCGCAACACCCGCCCCCTTTCCGACACTTCAGTCATCCGAATCGCTTCCGCCGCTTCCGTTCCGCAGCAGCTCCCGCAGCCGCTCCCAGCCCCGCTCGCGTCTGAACGCCTCCGGCCCCCACCGCAGCGCCGGCACCGTCACCACCAGCCCCGACGCATCCCGCTCCAGCACATGCACCTCAGCGATCCGGCGGCGCCCGGTGCGGTCGCGCACAAGGTGAAGAACCACCGACAGCGCGGCCGCCAGCTGGCTGTGCAGCGCGGCTCGGTCCAGCCCCGCGGCCGTCCCGAGCGCCTCGAGCCGGGCGGGCACCTGCGCCGCCGCGTTCGCGTGGAGGGTCCCGCAGCCGCCCTCGTGCCCGGTGTTCAGCGCGGCCAGCAGGGACACCACCTCGGGGCCGCGCACCTCTCCGACGACGAGCCGGTCGGGTCTCATCCGCAGCGCCTGCCGCACGAGGTCCTGGAGCTCGACCAGCCCCACGCCCTCCTGGTTCGCGGGCCGTCCCTCCAGGCGGACCACATGCGGGTGGTCGGGGCGCAGCTCAGCCGAGTCCTCGGCCAGCACGATGCGCTCCGCCGGCCCCACCACGCCCAGCAGCGCGCTCAGGAGCGTGGTCTTGCCGGATCCGGTGCCCCCGCTGATCACATAGGAGAGCCGGGCGGCGATCAGCGCCCTCAGCACCCGGTCCCCGCCCGGGGGCACCGTCCCGGCGGCCACCAGTTCGTCCAGGGTGAACGCCCGCGGCCGTACCACGCGCAGGGACAGACAGGTGGAGCCGACCGCGACCGGGGGCAGCACCGCGTGCAGCCGGGTGCCGTCCGGCAGCCGGGCGTCGACCCATGGTCTGGCGTCGTCGAGCCGCCGCCCCGCGACGGCGGCCAGCCGCTGCGCGAGGCGTCGTACGGCCGCCGCGTCCGGGAAGGTCACCGCCGTCAGTTCGAGTCCGCCGCCCCGGTCCACCCACACCCGGTCGGGTGCCGCCACCAGGACGTCGGTCACGGACGGGTCGGCGAGCAGCGGTTCCAGGGGACCGCTGCCGACCAGTTCGGACCGCAGCTGCCGGGCCGCACCCAGCACTTCCGCGTCGCCGAGTACCCTTCCCTGCTCGCGCAGGGCCTGTGCCACGCGCGCGGGTGTCGGCTCGGCCCCGCTCTCCACCAGCCACTGCCGCACTCCGTCCAGCAGCCGCGCGCGTTCGCCGCCTACGTCCGCGGGTTCGCCGATTGCGTCCCCGCGTTCACCGATCACTGGTGCGCGTTCACCGATTGCGGCGTGACGCCCGGGTCCCGGGTCCGTCCGGGGACCGACTGCCACGCCGCGGCCGATCCGCGCCGCCGCGTCCCAGCCCGTGCTCATGCGTCACTCACCCGCCTCGGCCAGCGCGCGCTCCCAGAACGCCCCACAGAACCGGGCGAGCGGCCCCCGCGCCGCTCCCCCGGGCGGTACGGAACCGTCCTGGGACGGTGGCTCGTGCGGCACTTCGCCGAGCAGCGGCAGTCCCAGCAGCCGTGCCACCTCACGGTCGTCGAGTCCCGGCGCGTACGGCCCCCGTACCGCGACTCTCAGGTCGCCCAGGACCATGCCGACGGCCGAAGCCACCCGCCGCGCGGCCGCGACCGCTCGTAATTCGGCGGGGATCACCAGCACCCCGACGTCCACCTGGGCGAGGACTTCGGCGGCCCCCTCGTCGACGCGGCGCGGAAGGTCGACGACGACCGTGCCGCCGCGCCGCCGGGCCGCGGCGAGGACAGCCCTGATCGCCTGGGGCGGGACGGACACGGTGTCGCCGCGGTCCCAGCTGAGCAGCCGCAGGGCGTGCAGTTCGGGCAGCGACTCCTCCAGGGCGCCGCCGCCGACCCGTCCGCGGGAGGCGGCGAACGCCGGCCAGCGCAGCCCCGCCGTGGTCTCCCCGCCAAGGAGTACGTCGAGTCCGCCACCCAGCGGATCCGCGTCCACGAGCAGCGTGCGTCTGCCCTCGCGCGCGGAGGTGACGGCCAGGGCGCAGGCGAGCGTGGATGCACCGGCCCCGCCGCGGCCGCCGATCACGCCGACCGTGAGCGCCGGACGGCCGACCCCTTCGGCCACGTCGGCGATACGGTCGACCAGCCATTGCTCACCGTCGGGCAGTATCAGGACGTGGTCGGCGCCGATCTCCACGGCGCGCCGCCAGACTCCGGAATCGTCCTGATCCCTCCCAACCAGCACCACTCCGCGTCTGCGCGCGGCCCCGCGCACCCGGGGCACCGCGTCGTCGCCGACGATCACGAGCGCCGCCCTCTCCCACCCGCCGCGGCGCGCCGGAATCCCCGGGTGGACCTCCGGCCTTGCGCCTGCGGCCGCGCACAGGCGCAGCAGGTCGTCGAGGAGTTCGGCGTCCTCGGTGACGATCAGCGGTCCGCTCCGCCGCTCCTCGGCGACGTCCGGCCCGTCGTGTGTGATGGCTCCCGCCACGATCTCCAGCCCCTTCGCTGCTTGTTCCGCCCGGTCCGCGGGGCTCACTGGGGCCCCGCGCTTCCCGCTCGTGTGAAGAACCGGCAACCGGCCTCCATATGAACGGCCGATACGAACCGGCCATACACGCCCGACAAACCGGAACGGCCATGAACTCGCCGCCGGTGGGACGCGTTGGAATCACGGTGCAGCGGACTCGGAAATCGTGTGGATCTTGGTCGATAACTGTGGACAACTCAGTGGTTGTGAATATCGCCTTCACTCCCACAGGTGAGCACGGGTGGGCCCCCATGGAGCGGCGCCATGACTACACACAGTGATTGACCGTGGACGCGTCGAAGCCGGGGCCGCGAAACGGCCCAGCGACCTGGGGATCACGCCACACAGAGGAAAAACCCACCCGGACATGCGACGACCCCCGCCGGGGGGGAGAGCGGGGGTCGTCCCCACGGCCGACTCGGGGGGGGAGGAGTCGGACCGGGTTAGCACGGTCGCGAACGATCCGTGACTTCCATGGTGTACCCGAGAGCCCTCTCAGGCAAACCCACACGCCGCACCTTACGCCGAATGGTGGGCCCCTATGCTCAGGCCCGTGGAAAACCACTCCTTGGCCCGCACGGCGGCCTTCTTTGATCTGGACAAGACGGTCATTGCGAAGTCGAGCACGCTCACCTTCGGCAAGTCCTTCTACCAAGGCGGTCTGATCAACCGCAGGGCCGCGTTGCGCACCGCATACGCCCAGTTCGTGTTCCTGGCGGGCGGCGCCGACCACGACCAGATGGAGCGGATGCGCGAGTACCTGTCCGCGCTGTGCCGCGGCTGGAACGTCCAGCAGGTCAGGGAGATCGTCGCCGAGACGCTCCACGAACTGATCGACCCGATCATCTACGACGAGGCCGCCTCCCTGATCGAGGAGCACCACACCGCCGGCCGCGACGTGGTGATCGTGTCCACGTCGGGCGCGGAGGTGGTCGAACCGATCGGCGAGCTGCTCGGCGCGGACCGCGTCGTGGCCACCCGCATGGTCGTGGGCGACGACGGCTGCTTCACGGGCGAGGTGGAGTACTACGCCTACGGACCGACGAAGGCGGAGGCGATCAAGGAACTCGCCCGGTCCGAGGGATACGACCTCTCGTGCTGCTACGCCTACAGCGACTCCGCGACCGATCTGCCGATGCTGAAGGCCGTGGGCCACCCGCACGCCGTGAATCCGGACCGGACCCTGCGGCGCGAGGCACTCGCGCGCGGGTGGCCGATTCTGGACTTCCACCGCCCGGTCCGGCTGAAGCAACGGCTGGCCGTGCCGCCGCGACCGGCCCTCCTCGCAGCCGCGGCGATAGGCGCGGCCGCGGCCACCGCGGGACTCGTGTGGTTCACGAGCAGACGCCGCACACCGACCGTCTGAGCCCCGCCCAGGGACGCACGCCGGCCGCCTCGGCTCCGTCACCCGCGCGGGACGCACACAGGCGCCCGATTGATACCGCTATGAGCGTAAAAGTAAAGAACTGCATGGAAGGGGTTCCACTCCTCCCGGCCCAGGGGTAGAAAGGATTTAGGCCCGCGAGACCAAAGGAAAACATCCGAAGGGATTGCCTTAAGTACGCAATTGGCCCCACGGACCCCGCATGAACACCGGGCACCCACGCGACGTCGACCCGTCGATTACGGGCCAGCCGCACCAGGTACGGGCAGCAGTTCCCGGCCTGATGGGCATATATCGAGGACGCTTGGTAACTCGATGAGCATGCCAGCGGCGGTACGACCCCTCGTACCGCCGCAACCATGTAAGAGGCCCTCGAGGAGGGCCTCTTCTCCTGCCCGGGCCGCGCTCTCCCGCCCGGATACTGGCTCCTCCTGCCCGAGGGCCGCGCTCTCCCGCCCGCTTCTCCCGCCCAAGGACCGCGCCGACAGGACCGCGCCGGCTACGCCGCCCCGCGCTGCAGCGCCTCGCAGACCGCGGTCGACTCGCGGACGCCCAGCTCGACCGCGTTGCCGCAGTGGGCGATCCATGCCGCCATGCCCTCGGGGGTACCGGACACATAGCCGTCCAGCGCGGCGACATAGGACGCGCGACCCAGCTCCGCGTGGCCGACTTCCGCAGAGCAGATCGCCTTCGGGTCGAGGCCGCTGCCCACAAGGACGATGCGCTGGGCCGCACGCGCGACCAGGCCGTTGTGGGAACCGAAGGGTCGCAGGGCCAGCAGCTCCCCGTGCACGACGGCCGCGGTCACCAGGGCGGGGGCAGCACCGCCCGCGACAATCAGCTGCGAGAGCCCCTCCAGACGGCCGGAGACCTCGGCCGCGTCCGGCAGCGGCAGCTCCACCAAGGGCTCGTCGACCGGCTCGCCGGCCTGCCGGGGGCGCCCCACGCGGGGGCCGGAGTCCGCGGCAGCCACCAGATGCAACCGTGCCAGCACCCGCAGGGGCGACTGCCGCCAGATGGACAGCAGCTGTCCCGCCTCGGCGGTCAGCCTAAGGGCGGCGCCGACCGTCCGGGCCCCGTCGTCACCGCTGAAGTCGGTACGCCGGCGCACCTCCTCCAGGGCCCAGTCGGCCCCGGAGAGCGCCGCCGAACCCCGTGCGCCGCGCAGCGCCGCCTCTGAGGTGATCTCGTTACTGCGGCGCCGCATGACCCGGTGTCCATAGACCCGGTCCACGGCCTTGCGCACGGACTCCACGGACTCGGTCACGCCGGGCAGCCCCGCCAGGACGGCGAGCGGATCGGCGGTCGCTCCTGTCGTACTCATGAGTACGACACTACGCACCTACGCGGCCCCTCCTTCGAAGGAGTGGTCTTCTTCACGCCGCTTGCAACCCACAGCTACTTCCCCACTACTCTTGGTGAACATGAAAATTGCTTTCGTCGGGAAGGGCGGCAGCGGCAAGACGACCCTGTCGTCCCTGTTCATTCGCCACCTCGCTGCCGTCGGAGCGCCGGTCATCGCGATCGACGCGGACATCAACCAACACCTCGCGGCGGCCCTGGGACTGGACGAGGACGAGGGCGCGGCCCTGCCGGCCATGGGGGAACGCCTGGGTCTGATCAAGGATTACCTCCGGGGCTCCAACCCGCGGATCGCCTCCGCCGAGACGATGATCAAGACGACGCCGCCCGGGGAGGGCTCGCGGCTGCTGCGGGTGCGGGAGGACAACCCCGTGTACGACGCCTGCGCGCGCCCGGTGGAACTCGCCGGCGGTGCCGTGCGTTTGATGGTCACCGGCCGCTTCACGGACGCCGACCTTGGGGTCGCCTGCTACCACTCCAAGACGGGAGCGGTGGAGCTGTGCCTCAACCACCTGGTGGACGGCCGCGACGAGTATGTGGTGGTCGACATGACGGCGGGCTCGGACTCCTTCGCCTCCGGCATGTTCACCCGGTTCGACATCACGTTCCTCGTCGCCGAGCCGACCCGGAAGGGAGTCTCCGTCTACCGCCAGTACAAGGAGTACGCCCGTGACTTCGGAGTCGTCCTGAAGGTTGTCGGCAACAAGGTGCAGAGCCAGGACGACATCGACTTCCTCCGCGCCGAAGTCGGTGACGACCTGCTCGTGACGGTCGGGCATTCGGACTGGGTGCGCTCGATGGAGAAGGGCCGTCCGCCCCGGTTCGAGTTCCTGGAGGACGCGAACCGGCGCTCCCTGCGCGTCCTCCAGATCGCCGCCGACGCCACGTACGACCTCAGGGACTGGGAGCGGTACACGCGCCAGATGGTGCACTTCCACCTGAGGAACGCGGCCAGTTGGGGCAACGAGCGCACCGGGGCCGACCTGGCGGTGCAGATCGATCCCGGGTTCGTCCTCAGGGAGGGCCTGGTGGCCGGCGTGTAGGAACACCGGCCGTTCGAGCAGCACGACTTGGGCGGATCCCATACGTCCGCCCACACCCCGCATCCCCCGGCACGGCCGCCCTTCCCCCGCCTACGGCCTGATCGGCGGCGCTCCCGGCGCTCCCTTCGGTTCCGGGGCCGGGTGGGCGGCCAGGAAGGACTCCCAGCCCTCCTCGGGGGCCTGACCCACCTTGAGCGTGCGCAGTTTCCGCAGGATCTGCGGGTCCTGCGCGTCGAGCCAGTCGACGAGCTGGCGGAAGGAGACACAGCGCACCGCGGGCTGGGTGCAGATCCGCTCGACCACCTCCTGAACGGCACGCATGTATGCGCCGTCGTTCCAGGACTCGAAGTGGTTGCCGACGACGAGGGGTGCCCGGTTTCCGGCGTACGCGCGCTGGAAGCCCTGGAGCAGGCCGTCGCGGAACTGGTCGCCCCACTCCTCGAACTTGTCGGGATCGCCCCGCGTCCGCGTGCCCGACTGGTCGGCCATGAAGTCGTAGTCCGTCGTCAACTGCTCGTAGGGGTGGCCCGGGAAGGGCACGAGCTGCATGGACAGGTCCCACAGGCCCTCCTTCTTGCCGGGCCAGACCTGGTTGCCCACGCCTGAGGTGTCGTAGCGGAAACCCAGGTCCCGTGCCGCCTTCACAAAGTTCTTCCGCCCCTCCAGGCAGGGCGTGCGGCCGCCGATGAGCTCTTTGTCGTAGTCGAAGGGCAGCGGCGGCTCGTTCTTCAGGTCCGTGTTGGTCTTCCAGGACTTCACGAACGCCTTGGCCTGGCCGATCTCGTTCTTCCACTCCTCGACCGACCACTGGCCGACCCCGCCGTCGTCGCCGCAGAAGTGGCCGTTGAAGTGGGTGCCGATCTCGTTGCCCTCCAGCCATGCGAGGCGCAGCTGCTGGATGGTGTCCCTGATTCCGTCCTCGTCGTTGAAGCCGATGTCCGAGCGGCCCGGTGGGTGCCGGGGCGGTCGGTACAGGTCACGTTTTTCCTCCGGCAGCATGTACACGCCGCTGAGGAAGTACGTCATCGTCGCGTTGTTGGCCTTGGCGACCTTGCGGAAGTGCGAGAAGAGTTTCCGGCCGTCCTCGCCGGCCCCGTCCCAGGAGAAGACCACGAACTGCGGGGGCCGCCGACCGGGCTTGAGCCGCTCGGGGCTGGGCAGATGCGGCTGTATACCGGTGTAGGCGGTGGAGCCGTCACCGATCAGGCGGACCGCGCTCCCCGGTGCCGGAGCGCCGGGAACCTTCGTCGTGCCCTGCCCTGACGTCCTGCTCGTCGAACATCCGGCGAACGTGGTGGCGCAGGCCGCGGCCAGTGCGACGCCCGCGGCGATCCTCTGGGTCGTGGCCATGCTCCGCCCACCTTCCTCCCTCGGTCGGCGCCACGCTGCTCGGTGTCCTGCGGTGCGGCGGCAGCCCGCCTCAACGCGCAGCCCGGACAAGGTCGCACAGAGGGTCGACATGATTTGTATGACAAGCCGATAAAAATGATTACTTCACTCCATTGAGTGAGTTGTTACCCCCTTTGCTCTGATATGGGCGAGCTTTCCTTTACTTGGCATTACGATCCATTTACCGACTGTTGAGACATGCCGCCGCTGTACGCCGTGACCCACGGCCGCGTCCCACCCCCCGGCCTCTCGGCCGGGGACCACCATTCCGCGACCGCGCCGCCCCGGAGGAAACGGGAACATGCCCGCCTGCGTCCCCACCCGCGCCGCCGACTCGACTCCGACGAAGCGTGTGCACCAGCCCCACAGCCCCCCGCCGTCCCGGCCCCGCCGCCTCCGCATCGCGGGCGCCGATCTGTCGGCCTCCATCGCGGTCTTCCTGATCGCACTGCCCCTGTCCCTCGGTATCGCCCTCGCCACCGGTGCCCCGCTCCAGTCCGGCCTCGTCGCCGCGGCTGTCGGCGGACTCGTCGCCGGCCGGCTCGGCGGCTCCCCGCTCCAGGTCAGCGGCCCGGCCGCCGGACTCACCGTGGTCACCGCCGACCTCATCCATCGCTACGGATGGCGTACGACCTGCGCCATCACCGTCCTCGCCGGTCTCGCCCAAGTCGGCCTCGGCTGCCTGCGCGTGGCACGTACGGCACTCGCGGTCAGTCCCGCGATCGTGCACGGCATGCTCGCCGGCATCGGCGTCACCATCGCCGTCGCCCAGCTGCACATCGTGCTCGGGGGCACCCCGCACAGCGCCGTCCTGGACAACCTCTGGGCGCTGCCCGCCCAGTTGGCCCGTCTTCAGCCGGCCGCCCTGTCGGTCAGCGCCCTGACCCTGGCCCTGCTGTTCGTCTGGCCACGGCTGCCCGGACGGACCGGAGACCTCCTGCGCAGGGTCCCGGCCGCGCTCGTCGCCGTCACCGGGGCCACCGCTGCCGCCTCGCTCGCCGGGCTCCCGCTGCCGAAGGTCGATCTGCCGTCCTGGCGCAGCCATGCGCTGGCCGGGCTGCCCGAGGGTCCCGTAGCCGGCCTCGCCGCCGCCGTCCTGACCACCACGCTGGTGTGCAGTGTGCAGTCGCTGCTCGGTGCCGTCGCCGTGGACAAGCTGGCAGCGGGACGCCGTCCGCACCCAGGCCGCTCGGACCTGGACCGCGAGCTGCTCGGGCAGGGTGCCGGGAACGTGGTCTCAGGGGCACTCGGCGGACTGCCGATCGCGGGGGTCGCCGTGAGAAGTTCGGCGAATGTCCGATCCGGCGCCGTCAGCCGGAACTCCACGATGCTGCACGGCGTTTGGGTAGTAGTCGCCGCGCTGCTTATGGTCCCGCTGCTCGAACTGATCCCCCTCGCCGCGCTCGCCACACTGGTGATGGCCGTCGGCATCCAGATGGTGTCCCTGCACCACATTCGCACGGTCACCCGCCACCGAGAAGTGCTGGTCTACGCCGTCACCACGCTCGGCGTCGTCCTTCTGGGCGTCCTTCAGGGCGTGACCCTGGGTGTCGCCGTGGCCGTCGCCGTGGCCCTGCACCGCCTCACCCGCACCCGCATCACCCACGAAGACAGGAAAGGAGTCCATCACGTACGAGTCCGAGGACAGCTGACCTTCCTCGCGGTGCCCCGGCTCAGCCGGGCGCTGCACCTGGTGCCCGCCGGGGCGCCTGCCGTCGTGGAACTGGACGGATCCTTCATGGACCACGCGGCGTACGAGTCCCTGCAGGACTGGCAGCGCACGCACCTCGCGCAGGGCGGCAAGGTGGCCCTCACCGGCCGCGCCGGAAACCCGGCCGCGGTCCCTGCCCCGGGCGCCCCCGCGCTCACGGGAAGCCAGGAGTCCGCGGGGGCGTCCGCGTGCCGGTGCCGGCCCTGGACGCCGTGGCGCAACCACCAGTGCGAACAACCTTTGAAAACGCCGCCCGGCAGCCATCCGGGCGGGGCGGCCACCGCCTCCGGGCCGAGCGGGCGGCAGCTCGCGCGCGGAATCAGCGCCTTCCAGCGGAACACCGCGCCGCTGATGCGCGGCGAGCTGGCCCGTCTGGCACGTGAGGGACAGCGGCCGTCGGGGCTCTTTCTGACCTGCGCCGACTCACGGCTCGTGACATCGATGATCACCTCCAGCGGCCCCGGCGACCTCTTCGTCGTCCGCAACGTCGGCAACCTCGTGCCGCCGCCCGGCGCGGAGCGCGGAGACGACTCGGTGGCGGCAGCCGTCGAGTACGCGGTGGACGTCCTGAGAGTGCGCTCCATCACGGTCTGCGGACACTCCGGCTGCGGCGCGATGCAGGCGCTGCTCGCCTCCGGCCCCGGCGCTGCCCGGACCCCGCTGGAGCGGTGGCTGCGCCACGGGGTGCCCAGCCTGGAGCGGATGGCCGATGAGGAGCGGCCCAGGGCCCGGATCGCCGGGCGGGAGTCGGCCGACACGGTGGAACAGCTGTGCCTGACCAATGTGGTGCAGCAGCTGGAGCACCTCGGGGCGCACGAGTCGGTGGCCCGGGCGCTCGACGAGGGCACCCTCGAGCTGCACGGCATGTATTTCCACGTCGGCGAGGCACAGGCGTATCTGCTCGCCGGGTCCCGGGAGGCCGATGTCTTCGGAGGGGTGGGGGCCACCGAGGAGGAGCGCAGCCCGGCATGACACAGGGGTGGTGCGGCCCGGATCATCCCGGCCGCACCACTACCGAGTGAACCGGCGCAGCGACGTCCACGTGACCTCGGGCAGAGCTGGTCGGGCGGCACGCCCGCCGCAATAGGTCTACACCAATTTTCGGTCGGCCCTTGTCATCGGGCCCCCCGGTCTGGTGAGCTGTGGCCTGGGACACTGCGGACACCCTGGGAAAGGGAGATGTCGTGAGCAACGAAAGCCTGGCCAACCTGCTCAAGGAAGAACGCAGGTTCGCGCCCCCAGCCGACCTGGCGGCGGGCGCCAACGTCACGGCAGAGGCGTACGAACAGGCCAAGGCTGACAGGCTCGGCTTCTGGGCCGAGCAGGCCCGGCGGCTGACCTGGGCGGTGGAGCCGACCGAGACCCTCGACTGGTCGAACCCGCCGTTCGCCAAGTGGTTCAAGGACGGCAAGCTCAACGTCGCGTACAACTGCGTCGACCGGCATGTCGAGGCGGGCCACGGCGACCGCGTCGCCATTCACTTCGAGGGAGAGCCCGGTGACAGCCGCTCCCTCACCTACGCGGAACTCAAGGACGAGGTGTCCAAGGCCGCGAACGCGCTGCTGGAGCTGGGGGTCCGCAAGGGCGACCGGGTCGCCGTCTATATGCCGATGATCCCGGAGACCGCGATCGCGATGCTGGCCTGCGCGCGTATCGGCGCCACCCACTCCGTCGTCTTCGGCGGTTTCTCGGCGGACGCGCTCGCCAGCCGCATCCAGGACGCCGACGCGCGTGTCGTCATCACCTCGGACGGCGGCTGGCGGCGTGGCAAGCCCTCCGCCCTCAAGCCGGCCGTCGACGAAGCGGTCGACCGCGTGGACAACGTCGAGCATGTGCTCGTCGTCCGCCGCACCGGCCAGGAGGTCGCCTGGACCGAGGGCCGGGACCTGTGGTGGCACGAGGTCGTCGAACGGCAGTCCGCCGAGCACACGCCCGAGGCATTCGACGCCGAGCACCCGCTGTTCATCCTGTACACGTCCGGCACGACGGGTAAGCCCAAGGGCATCCTGCACACCTCCGGCGGCTACCTCACCCAGGCGTCGTACACCCACTGGGCGGTCTTCGACCTGAAGCCGGAGACCGACGTGTACTGGTGCACGGCGGACGTCGGCTGGGTCACCGGGCACTCGTACATCGTCTACGGGCCGCTGGCCAACGGCGCGACCCAGGTCATGTACGAGGGCACCCCCGACACGCCGCACCAGGGACGGTTCTGGGAGATCGTGCAGAAGTACGGGGTCACGATCCTGTACACGGCACCCACGGCGATCCGTACGTTCATGAAGTGGGGCGACGACATCCCCGCCAAGTTCGATCTCGGCAGCCTCCGTGTCCTCGGGTCCGTCGGCGAGCCGATCAACCCCGAGGCATGGGTCTGGTACCGCAAGCACATCGGCGGGGACCGCACACCGGTCGTGGACACCTGGTGGCAGACCGAGACCGGCGCGATCATGATCTCGCCGCTGCCGGGCGTGACCGAGGCCAAGCCGGGTTCGGCGCAGCGGCCCCTGCCGGGCATTTCCGCGACCGTGGTCGACGACGAGGCGAACGAGGTGCCGAACGGGGGTGGCGGCTACCTGGTGCTCACCGAGCCGTGGCCGTCGATGCTGCGCACCATCTGGGGCGACGACCAGCGGTTCATCGACACGTACTGGTCGCGGTTCGAGGGCAAGTACTTCGCCGGGGACGGGGCGAAGAAGGACGACGACGGAGACGTCTGGCTCCTCGGGCGCGTCGACGACGTGATGCTCGTGTCCGGGCACAACATCTCCACCACCGAGGTGGAGTCGGCGCTCGTGTCCCACCCCGCCGTCGCCGAGGCGGCCGTGGTCGGCGCGGCGGACGAGACGACCGGTCAGGCGATCGTCGCCTTCGTGATCCTGCGCGGTACGGCCTCCGAGAACGAGAGCCTCGTGGGCGAGCTGCGCAACCACGTCGGCGGGGCGCTCGGGCCGATCGCCAAGCCGAAGCGGATCCTGCCGGTCGCGGAGCTGCCGAAGACCCGTTCCGGGAAGATCATGCGGCGACTGCTGCGCGACGTCGCGGAGAACCGCGAGCTCGGTGACGTCACGACGCTGACGGACTCGACGGTGATGCAGCTGATCCAGACGAAGCTGCCGGCGGCACCCAGCGAGGACTGAACCCCTTTACGTGCCGAAAGGGCGCCCGGCGGCATGCCGGGCGCCCTTGCTCTCACGGTCCGTTGCTCTCATGGTCCGCACGGTTTTCGCAATCACACGGTTTTCCACCGGCACATGCCGATCAGTCCCGAAAGCGGACTCCGTTCGCCATCGTATGGATCGGGTAAAATAGGCAGCTCAAGGTGTGCCGGGAAGTCTGGTCGGCAAGCCGTCCGTCAGCTCTCGTGACGGCGGTCAGCTCGCTTTACCCGACCGGAGGTTTCCACCGTGCCCGCGCCCCGCACCCGCACATTCCTCGGGCGGCTCTCCCTGCCCGAGCGGAACTTTGTCGCGGATGCTCTGCGCACGGAGACGCTCGGCGGTGTGCTGCTCCTGCTGGCCGCGGTCACCGCGCTGATCTGGGCGAACATACCCGCGATGCGCAGCAGCTACGAGAGCGTCAGCCACTACCACTTCGGGCCCGCCGCTCTCGGCCTCGACCTGTCCCTCCAGCACTGGGCAGCCGACGGCCTCCTCGCGATCTTTTTCTTCGTCGCCGGTATCGAACTCAAGCGCGAACTGGTCGCCGGCGATCTCCGCGATCCACGAGCCGCCGTGCTTCCCGTCGTCGCCGCGCTCTGCGGCATGGCCGCGCCCGCGGCCGTCTACGCCCTCACCAACGCCGCGGGCGGCGGATCGTTCGCCGGCTGGGCGGTGCCCACGGCCACCGACATCGCCTTCGCTCTGGCGGTCCTCGCGGTCATCGGCACCTCCCTGCCGTCGGCCCTGCGCGCCTTCCTGCTCACGCTCGCCGTCGTCGACGATCTGTTCGCCATCCTGATCATCGCGGTCTTCTTCACGGACCGTCTGAACCTCGTGGCCCTCGGCGGTGCCTTCGCGGGGCTCGCGGTCTTCTGGGTGCTGCTGCGCAGAGGCGTCCGCGGCTGGTACGTGTACGTCCCGCTCGCGCTGGTGATCTGGGGGCTGATGTACAACAGCGGCGTCCACGCCACCATCGCCGGCGTCGCCATGGGACTCATGCTGCGCTGCCACCGCCACGAGGGCGAGGAGCGCTCCCCCGGCGAGCGCATGGAACATCTCGTACGGCCCCTGTCGGCCGGTCTGGCGGTTCCGCTGTTCGCACTGCTGAGCGCGGGTGTCGCGGTCTCGGGCGGCGCGCTCGGGGACGTTTTCACCAAGCCGGAGACGCTCGGTGTCGTGCTGGGTCTGGTCGTCGGCAAGACGGTCGGAATCTTCGGCGGGACGTGGCTCACGGTCCGCTTCACCCGCGCCTCGCTCAGCGAGGGCCTCGCCTGGGCCGATGTGTTCGCCATCGCCTCCCTGGCCGGAATCGGCTTCACCGTCTCTCTGCTCATCGGTGAACTGGCATTCGACGGCAATCCGACGCTCACGGACCAGGTCAAGGCCGCCGTCCTCACCGGCTCACTGATCGCGGCCGTGTGCGCCACCGCACTGCTGAAGGTCCGCAACGCCAAGTACCGGGCCCTGTGCGCGGACGAGGAGCGCGACGAGGACATGGACGGCATCCCCGACATCTACGAGGAGGACGACCCGGCATACCACCTGCGCATGGCCGAGATCCACGAGCGCAAGGCCGCCGAGCACCGCAGGCTCGCCGCGCTGGGAAGCGCCGCGAGCGGGACACCGGCCGAGCCGGGAACGGCCCGCCGGGGCGAGACCCGCAACGAACCGAAGAGTTGAGTCGGTAGCGGCGCTTGCCGAAGTAGCGGGCGGGGCAAGCGAGGAGAACGGCCGTCCGGCATGATCTGACACATCCACAAAACTCCGCAGTGTCCGCGGAGTAGGCACGCAGAGAGCAGGGAGACCGCGATGAGCGCACCCGACGGCAGCCCGGTCGGCGCCGAACGCAGCATCGGCCAGCTGTTCGCCTCGGCGACGACCGAAATGTCCGCACTGGTGCACGACGAGATCGCGCTGGCGAAGGCCCAGCTCAAACGGGACGTCAAGCGTGGCGCGACGAGCGGAGGCGCGTTCTCGGCCGCGGGCGCCGTGCTGCTGTTCTCCCTTCCGATGCTGAACTTCGCCCTGGCCTACGGGATCCGCACCTGGAGTGGCTGGAACCTGGCCGTCTGCTTCCTGCTCTCCTTCGCGGCGAACGTGCTGGTCGCGGGACTCCTCGCGCTCATCGGCCTGCTGTTCGCGAAGAAGGCCAAGAAGGGCAAGGGCCCGCAGAAGGTCGCCGCGTCGATGAAGGAGTCGGCGGGCGTCCTTCAGCACGCCAAGCCGCACCCCCGCCAGCCCCACCCGACCGACAAGGAAGCCGAAGCTGTGGCACGCTCGTCCTCATGACGGACCCCGCCCCCCATTCGGCGCAAACCACCTCGGTCGTTCGGCTCGACGTGCCCGGCGCGAAGGAGGTGACGCACCGGGACGTCGCAGCCAACGGCGCGCGCTTTCACATCGCGGAACTGGGCGACGGACCCCTGGTGCTGCTCCTGCACGGCTTCCCGCAGTTCTGGTGGGCCTGGAGGCACCAGTTGGTGGCGCTCGCCGATGCGGGTTTCCGCGCCGTTGCGATGGACCTGCGCGGGGTAGGGGGCAGTGACCGTACGCCGCGCGGCTACGACCCCGCGAACCTGGCGCTCGACATCACCGGGGTCGTCCGCTCCCTGGGCGAGCCCGACGCCGCACTCGTCGGTCACGACCTGGGCGGGTACCTGGCCTGGACGGCGGCCGCCATGCGCCCCAAGCTCGTGAGGCGGCTCGTCGTCTCCTCGATGCCGCATCCACGGCGCTGGCGGTCGGCGATGCTCGGCGATGTGAGGCAAACGGCCGCGAGTTCCTACATCTGGGGCTTCCAGCGGCCCTGGATCCCCGAGCGCCGGCTCACCGCCGACGACGCCGCCCTGGTCGGCCGGCTCATCCGGGACTGGTCGGGGCCGCGGCTGCCGGACGACGAGGCCGTGGAGATCTACCGGCGCGCCATGTGCATCCCCTCGACGGCGCACTGCTCCGTCGAGCCGTACCGCTGGATGGTGCGCTCCCTGGCCCGGCCCGACGGAATCCAGTTCAACCGGCGCATGAAGCGGCCCGTACGGGTCCCGACGCTGCATCTGCACGGCTCCCTGGACCCCGTCCTGCGTACGAGGAGCGCGGCCGGATCGGGGCAGTACGTCGAGGCGCCGTACCGCTGGCGGCTGTTCGACGGGCTGGGGCACTTCCCGCACGAGGAGGACCCGGTGACGTTCTCCTCCGAGCTGATCAACTGGCTCAAGGACCCCGAGCCCGACCGCTGATCCGCCACCGGCACACGCGGGAGCCGGCCGGTCGACCCGACGGCCGCCGGATCGCGCCCGGAGACCGCGCCACTCCCCGCCGATGACCGCGCCGCCCCCCGCCCGGTGACCTCGTCCGCTCCCGGGTCCCGTGCCGACGTCCTCCGACCCGTTCAGTGACTCGTTTTCGAACCTGTTCGGTGTCTCGTTGCCGAACCCGTTCGGTGACCGTACAGATGCGCTTGGCACCCCGACGGGAACGCCTGTTCCAGTACCGGCCACATGCCCGCCGCATAGGCCAATTGGGGGCCGGGAAGGCGGTTATCGACCATGGGTCAGGGGCAGACGTCGGGGTATGGGCTGGACGCACGACTACAGTGACGCAGCACGCGACCGCCGCTCGGCCACCGCGCCGGGCACCCACCAAAGGGGCGCTCCTCAGTTGCAGGGCGCGGATCCCCGGGTGGGTATCCCGCACATTCTGCGCCGCCGGGCCCGTTGGGTCTCGGTACGACTGCGTCATACGCGCGGCTGACCACACGGGCCCGGAAGCGGCCCGCGCGGCTCTCCGGCATCACAGCGCGCAGCTGTCGCTGTCCACCTGCTGGTTCGCCGTACGCCCCTTTGCGATGTCCTCCCGGACCTCGTCCGCGGTGAGCGCGTACCCCGTGTCGGCATCGTCGAGGGACTTGGCGAAGACCACCCCGTAGACCCTGCCTTCGGTCGTCAGCAGCGGGCCGCCGGAGTTCCCCTGGCGGACGGTCGCGTACAGCGAGTACACATCGCGGCGGACCGTACCCCGGTGGTAGATGTCCGGGCCGTTGGCCGTGATGCGGCCGCGGACCCGCGCGGGCTGCACGTTGTACGACCCGTTCTCCGGGAAGCCCGCGACGATCGCGCCGCTGCCGCCGGACGCGTCCGTGGAGGTGAACCGCAGCGCGGGCGCGTTCAGGTCCGGGACGTCGAGTACGGCGATGTCGCGCCGCCAGTCGTACAGCACGACCTTCGCGTCGTACTTCCTGCCCTCGCCGCCTATCTGGACGGTGGGCTCGTCAACGCCGCCGACCACGTGCGCGTTGGTCATGACGCGGCGGTCGCCGAAGACGAAGCCGCTGCCCTCGAGGACCTTCCCGCAGCTCTGCGCGGTGCCCATGACCTTGACGATGGAGCGCTGCGCGCGCGTGGCGACCGCGCTTGTCGCGAGGGCCGGGTCGGGCGGCCGGACCTCGGTGATGGGTTCGTTCACGAACGGGCTGAAGACCTGCGGGAAGCCGTTCTGCGCGAGCACCGAGGAGAAGTCCGCGAACCAGGTGTTCGCCTGTACGGGCAGGGTGCGGGAGACCCCGAGGAGTACCTTGGAGCTGCGCACCTCCTTACCGAGCGTGGGCAGCGTCGTGCCGGCTAGGGCGGAGCCGATCAGCCAGGCGACCAGGAGCATCGCCACCACGTTGACGAGCGCGCCCCCCGTGGCGTCCAGGGCGCGGGCCGGGGACCAGGTGATGTGCCGGCGCAGCTTGTTGCCGAGATGGGTGGTCAGGGCCTGGCCGACGGAGGCGCAGACGATCACCACGACGACGGCGACCACCGCGGCGGTCGTGCTCACCTTGGCGCCGTCGGTGACGCTGTCCCAGATGACCGGGAGCAGATAGACCGCGACGAGACCGCCGCCGAGGAATCCGATCACCGAGAGGATGCCGACGACGAAGCCTTGGCGATAGCCCACGATCGCGAACCACACGGCGGCGACCAGCAACAGGATGTCCAGCACGTTCACTGCTTGTAGCCTCGCCTCGTCACTTTCCGGTCGCCGTCATCCGGCCGGAGGTCCGGCCCGTCGCGCAACGGCAACGGGGCACAGCATCCCCCGGAAAGCCACAGCGCAGAGGCCACCTTGTCATGAGCGCCAGTCGAGCGGGACCTGCTTGTCGCGGTCCCAGGGGCGCTCCCAGCCCGCGTAGTGCAGCAGGCGGTCGATGACTCCGGCGGTGAAGCCCCAGACAAGAGCCGATTCGACCAGGAATGCCGGGCCTCGGTGCCCACTGGGGTGCAGCGCGGTGGCTCTGTTGGCCGGATCCGTGAGATCCGCCACGGGGACGGTGAAGACCCGCGCCGTCTCGTTCGGATCGACGACTCCCACCGGGCTTCTCTCGCGCCACCAGCCGAGGACGGGCGTCACGACGAAGCCGCTCACCGGGATGTACAGCTTGGGGAGCACACCGAAGAGCTGGACGCCCGCCGGATCGAGTCCCGTCTCCTCCTCGGCCTCGCGGAGGGCGGCCCGCAGCGGCCCCTCGGCCTTCGGGTCGCCGTCCTCCGGATCGAGGGCGCCACCGGGGAACGAGGGCTGCCCTGCGTGCGAGCGCAGGGAGCTGGCGCGCTCCATCAGCAGCAGCTCCGGGCCACGGTCGCCCTCGCCGAAGAGGATCAGCACGGCCGACTGGCGCCCCGCGCCGTCCTCAGGCGGCAGGAAGCGGCTGAGCTGGAGCGGCTCGACGGTCCGGACGACCCCCACGACCGGGTCGAGCCAGCCGGGCAGGCCCTCCGTGCTCAGCCGCAGTCGCCGGCTGTCCGTGTCGCTCATGTGGTCCGTATCGCTCGCGTGCGTCATCGCCACCCCCGTTCTGCCGATCCCAACGCCCGCGGGACCACGGATCGTTCCGCACATCCCTCGTGTGGGTGTCCGATCACCCGGCCCGGTGGACACGGTCCCACCCCCTCCGCAGGGCGGCGCCTCATTCCCGGGGCATGCACCGGCGCGCGCCCCGGGGCATGCACCAGTGCACGCGCCGGCCGGCGCTCGGGCCTCACCTGGCCCCCAGCGGCGGCGCCGGGACGCCGCCCGCGTCCAGATACGCCTGCGGTGGCTTCAGCCGCTGCCCGGGGAAGCCGCCCTTCTCGTACTTCAGAAGCTTCTTCGCCTTCTCCGGATCGGTCTCGCCCTCGCCGTACGCCGGGCAGAGCGGGGCGATCGGGCATGCCCCGCAGGCCGGCTTGCGGGCGTGGCAGATGCGGCGGCCATGAAAGATCACGTAGTGCGAGAGCATCGTCCACTCGCTCTTCGGGAAGAGCGCGCCGACGGCCGCCTCGATCTTGTCCGGGTCCGTCTCGTCGGTCCACTGCCAGCGGCGGACGAGCCGCTGGAAGTGCGTGTCCACGGTGATGCCGGGGTGGCCGAAGGCGTTGCCGAGCACCACGAAGGCGGTCTTGCGGCCGACGCCGGGGAGTTTGACGAGATCCTCCAGACGGCCGGGGACCTCACCGCCGAACTCCTCCACCAGGGCCTTGGAGAGCCCGATCACCGACTTGGTCTTGGCCCGGAAGAAGCCTGTCGGCCGCAGGATCTCCTCGACTTCCTCGGGGTTGGCCGCCGCGAGGTCCTCGGGGGTCGGGTACTTGGCGAAGAGCGCCGGGGTGGTCTGGTTCACCCGCAGGTCGGTGGTCTGCGCGGACAGGACCGTCGCGACGATCAGCTGGAAGGGGTTCTCGAAGTCCAGTTCCGGGTGGGCGTACGGGTACGCCTCGGCGAGCTCGCGGTTGATCCGGCGGGCCCGGCGGACGAGGGCGGTCCGGGACTCGTTCCCCGGGGGCTCGGGGGCGACGGTCCTGGCAGGGGCGACGTGCTCGACGGCGACGGTGACCTTCTTGGCGACGGCCTCGACGTGCGCCGCCTTCCTGGCCACCTTTTTCGCGGGGGCCACCTTTTTCGCGGGGGCCACCTTCTTCGCGCGCGTCGCCTGTTTCCCGGGCGAGGTCTTCGCAGCCGGAGAAGTCTTCTTGGCAGTCGCCTTCCCAGGCGCCGCCTTCTTGACGGCGGCCTTCTTGGCAGCGGTCTTCCCGGAGGCGGTCTTCTTTGCGGGAGACTCCCCGGAGGCGGCCCTCTTGGCGACAGCCTTCTTGGCAGGCCTCTCCTCAGCGGCGGCCTTCCCGGCAGGCGTCTTCGTCGGCGCCTGCTCCGGCGGCGCCGATTTTTCCTGCTTCGGTGCTTTCCTTCCACCCGCGGCGCCGTGTTCGCCGACAGCGGAATCGCGACGTACAACCACCCGCCCAGCCCCCTTGGCCTGTGTTCTCACCGGCGATTTGGACACTCGGCCAGCCTAAGGCCAGGCACCGACATCCGCCCCGGAGCCCACGGATCGGGCCACGATCGGACCCCTGCCGCGTACCCCGGCACATCGGTGCGGCATCCTTGTGACAGATCACACTGTTTGGACCGTCCGGCAAAATGGGGAACACGGTCCCCTGGTATCCGGGGGAGCAAGATCCCCTGAGCAGGTCGACAAGGAGAGAACTCGTGGACGACGTTCTGCGGCGCGCCCCGCTCTTCGCGGCGCTCGATGACGAGCAGGCCGCGGAGCTCCGCGCCTCCATGAGTGAGGTGACCCTCGCCCGCGGCGACTCGCTGTTCCACGAGGGCGACCCCGGCGACCGCCTGTACGTGGTCATGGAAGGCAAGGTCAAGCTCCACCGCACCTCGCCCGACGGCCGCGAGAACATGCTTGCGGTGCTCGGCCCCGGTGAGCTGATCGGCGAGCTGTCGCTGTTCGACCCGGGCCCGCGCACGGCGACGGCCACCGCGCTGACCGAGGTCAAGCTGCTGGGCCTGGGCCACGGCGACCTCCAGCCGTGGCTGAACGCGCGGCCCGAGGTGGCCGCCGCGCTGCTGCGCGCGGTGGCCCGGCGACTGCGCAAGACCAACGACCAGATGTCCGACCTGGTCTTCTCCGATGTGCCCGGCCGCGTGGCCCGCGCGCTGCTGGACCTCTCGCGCCGGTTCGGCGTGCAGTCCGAAGAGGGCATCCACGTGGTGCACGACCTCACCCAGGAGGAGCTGGCCCAGCTGGTCGGCGCCTCGCGCGAGACCGTGAACAAGGCCCTGGCGGACTTCGCCCAGCGCGGCTGGCTCCGCCTCGAGGCGCGCGCGGTGATCCTGCTGGACGTGGAGCGGCTGGCCAAGCGCTCCCGCTGACGCCCGGCCCGGGCCGTAGTACGACTGTGGGCCCCGTCCTCCGAGGAGGCGGGGCCTGTTGTCGTCCATCGCCCGGTCGCCTCTACGGGGGCACCGGCACAGGTGGCTCGCCGAGAAGGACGCGCGCGTACACGGCCCCGAAGCGCCCCGGCCCTGTCCGGGCCCGCCCCGCGGCACTCAGATCAGGCCATGTTCCCTGAGGTAGTCCATCTGCGCCCGTACCGACATCTCGGCCGCCGGCCACAGGGAGCGGTCCACGTCCGCGTACACATGGGCCACGACCTCGGCCGCCGTGCGGTGGCCGTCCTCGACCGCCGTCTCGACCTGGGCGAGGCGGTGGGCCCGGTGGGCGAGGTAGTACTCGACGGCGCCCTGGGCGTCCTCCAGGACGGGCCCATGGCCGGGGAGCACCGTGTGGACGCCGTCGTCGACCGTGAGCGACCGCAGCCGCCGCAGGGAGTCCAGATAGTCCCCCAGGCGGCCGTCAGGGTGCGCCACGACCGTCGTACCGCGGCCCAGGATGGTGTCACCGGTCAGGACGGCCCGGTCGGCCGGGAGGTGGAAGCACAGGGAGTCGGCGGTGTGGCCCGGCGTCGGCACGACCCGCAGCTCGAGGCCGCCCACGACGACCACGTCCCCGTGTCCGAGTCCCTCGTCGCCGAGCCGCAGCGCCGGGTCCAGGGCGCGCACCTTGGTGCGCGTCAGCTCGGCGAACCGTGCGGCCCCCGCCGCATGGTCCGGGTGACCGTGCGTGAGCAGGGTGAGCGCGATCCGTCTGCCCGACTTCTCCGCCGTTTCGATCACCTTGCGCAGATGACCGTCGTCGAGCGGGCCGGGGTCGATCACCACCGCCAGCTCGGAGTCGGGCTCGGAGACTATCCAGGTGTTCGTGCCGTCCAGAGTCATCGCCGACGCGTTCGGGGCGAGGACGTTGACGGCACGTTCGGTGGCGAGACCGGAAAGGACCCCGCCGCGCGGCTGGCCGGGGAGTGCTGCGGCGTCCGTCATGCGGGGGAACCCTCCGTCGCGTAGGTCATGCGGGTGCTCCACCCGTCGGGATGTGCTTGGTGAACTCGTCATGACCGGGCCAGACCAGGACGACCTGGCCGTCCTCCAGGTGGGCCCTGGCCAGCACCGGGGCCAGATCGCGGCCGGGCGCGGCCTCCAGCGCGTCGGCGGCGGTGGCGTACGGCAACAGCTGGCGCAGGGTCGCGACGGTCGGCGGCATCATCAGCAGCTCGCCCTTGTCGTACGAGGCTGCCGCGTCCCCGGGGCGGATCCACACGGTGCGGTCGGCCTCCGTGGAGGCGTTGCGGGTGCGCTGCCCTTCGGGGAGGGCGGCCACGAAGAACCAGGTGTCGTAGCGACGGGGCTCGAACTCGGGTGTGATCCAGCGGGTCCACGCGCCGAGCAGGTCGGAGCGCAGGACGAGTCCCCGGCGGTCGAGGAACTCGGCGAACGAGAGGTCGCGGGCGACCAGGGACGCACGGTCCGCCTCCCAGTCCGCGCCCGTGGTGTCCCCGACGACCGTGTCCGGGGTGGGGCCGGCGAGCAGGACGCCGGCCTCCTCGTACGTCTCTCGTACGGCGGCGCAGACGATGGCCTGGGCGGACGTCTCGTCGACGTCCAGGCGATCCGCCCACCACGCGCGCGTGGGGCCCGCCCAGCCGATCCGGCGGTCGTGGTCGCGCGGGTCGACACCGCCGCCCGGGTAGGCGTACGCGCCTCCGGCGAAGGCCATGGAGGCGCGTCTGCGCAGCATGTGGACGCCCAGGGCGCCGTCGGTGTCCCTCAGGAGCATGACGGTGGCCGCGCGTTTCGGCGTGACCGGGGTGAGCGTGCCCTCCGCGAGCGCGCGGATCCGTGTCGGCCACTCCGGTGGAAACCACTGCCCATTCGCCATGGGCGGAGGCTATCCCTTAGTGCGCGGATGTTCGAGAGGCAATGATCGCCGCTCCCGGCGGGCCACCGGCCGCACCCGGGGAAGCCGCCCGAACGGCGCCCTCAGAAGGCGCGACCGAGGAGCCATCGAGACACGGACCGAAAGCCCCCGAGGAGCCATCGAGGCGCCCTGGAGGCGCGATTTCAGGCAGGCGCGATCACGCCTCCGTCAGCTCCACCTGGATCTCCACCTCGACCGGCGCGTCCAAGGGGAGCACCGCCACGCCGACCGCGCTGCGGGCGTGCACGCCCCTGTCGCCGAGGACCTCGCCGAGCAGTTCGCTGGCGCCGTTGACGACGCCCGGCTGGCCCGTGAAGTCCGCGGCCGACGCCACGAAGCCCACGACCTTCACCACGCGCGCGATGCGGTCCAGGTCACCCGCGACGGACTTCACTGCGGCCAGCGCGTTCAGCGCACACGTACGGGCCAGGTCCTTGGCCTCCTCGGCGGTGACCTCGGCGCCGACCTTCCCGGTCACCGGAAGCTTGCCGTCCACCATCGGAAGCTGGCCGGCGGTGTACACATACACCCCGGACTGCACGGCGGGCCGGTAGGCGGCCAGCGGAGGTACGACCTCCGGGAGCGTCAGCCCGAGTTCGGCGATCCGGGACTCGACCGCGCTCATGCCTGCTTCTCCCGCTTCAGGTAGGCCACCAGCTGCTCGGGGTTGTTCGGCCCGGGCACGACCTGGACGAGCTCCCAGCCGTCCTCGCCCCAGGTGTCCAGAATCTGCTTCGTGGCATGGACGAGCAGCGGCACGGTTGCGTATTCCCACTTGGTCATGGGCCGACTGTAGCCGCTGAGGCGCCCGGGGCATGCGGCCGACCACGGGCCCGTGCGCACAAGACCTGCGGCCGGACATAAGCCGAGGTGACCGGGGCGACAGGGGCACGCGGGCCGAAGGCGCCCCGGCATGCGGGCCGACGCCGGGACCCCTTGCGCACCCCGGCGTGTGGCCGACTGTGACCGGCGTTGTCCACAGCCTCCCGCGTAGCTCGCGCGCGGACTGGTTAGGCTCGAAGACGTGAGCAGGCTCCAGGTCGTCAGCGGCAAGGGCGGTACCGGTAAGACCACGGTCGCCGCGGCACTCGCGCTCGCCCTCGCGACCGAGGGCAAGCGCACCCTTCTCGTCGAGGTCGAAGGCAGACAAGGCATCGCACAACTCTTCGAAACGGAAGCGCTTCCGTACGAGGAGCGCAAGATCGCCGTGGCGCCGGGCGGCGGCGAGGTCTACGCGCTGGCCATCGACCCCGAATTGGCCCTTCTGGACTACCTCCAGATGTTCTACAAACTCGGCGGCGCGGGACGGGCCCTGAAGAAGCTCGGCGCCATCGACTTCGCCACCACCATCGCGCCCGGCCTGAGGGACGTACTCCTCACGGGCAAGGCGTGCGAGGCGGTCCGCAGGAAGGACAAGGGCGGCCGGTTCGCGTACGACTACGTGGTGATGGACGCACCCCCCACCGGACGCATCACCCGCTTCCTGAACGTGAACGACGAGGTGGCGGGCCTCGCCAAGATCGGCCCGATACACAATCAGGCGCAGGCCGTGATGCGGGTGCTGAAGTCCCCGGAGACGGCCGTTCACATGGTGACGCTCCTGGAGGAGATGCCCGTCCAGGAGACCTCGGACGGAATCACGGAACTGCGCGCCGCGAACCTGCCGGTGGGCCGGATCATCGTGAACATGGTGCGGCCCGCCGTCCTGGACGAGTCGGAGCTGGACCTGGCGCACACCCTGCCGAGGACGGCCCTCGCCAAGGCCCTGTCGGACGCCGGGCTCGGCGGTGCGCGCCGCGGCGGACTCGCGGAGCGGCTGGTGGACCCGCTCCTGAAGCAGGCCGACGAGTACGCGGAACGGTTCGCCCTGGAGCGCGAGCAGCGCGCCGTGCTCACGGACCTCGGTCTGCCGCTGCACGAACTGCCGCTGCTCGCCGAGGGCATGGACCTGGCGGGCCTGTACGAACTGGCCACGGAACTGCGTCAGCAAGGGATCTCATGAGTCCGGACCCGGCCCCCACGCACGACGACAAGGCCTCCAAGGCCCCCACGGCTTCCGCCGCCCCCACGGCGGACACCGTCTCCGCCCCCGATACGGCGTCCGCCGCCGGCACGCCCTTCACGATCGATACCGCCTCCGCGGCGGATACGGCACTCCTCCAGGACACAGGCTCTTTGCGCGCGTTGAAGCACGCACCCGTGCTGGAGGTCGACCCGCTCATCGACGACCCGGACACCCGCATCGTGGTGTGCTGCGGCTCCGGTGGCGTCGGCAAGACGACCACGGCGGCCGCCCTTGGTCTGCGCGCCGCCGAGCGCGGCCGCAAGGTGGTCGTGCTCACCATCGACCCGGCCCGTCGGCTCGCCCAGTCGATGGGTATCGACGCGCTGGACAACAGCCCGCGGCGGGTGAAGGGCATCGACGACACGGCGGGCGGCGAACTGCACGCCATGATGCTCGACATGAAGCGCACCTTCGACGAGATCGTCGAGGCGCACGCGGACCCCGCCCGGGCGGCCGCCATCCTGGGCAACCCCTTCTACCAGTCGCTCTCGGCCGGCTTCGCGGGCACGCAGGAGTACATGGCGATGGAGAAGCTGGGGCAGCTGCGCGCTCGGAACGAGTGGGACCTCGTCGTCGTCGACACACCGCCCTCGCGCTCGGCGCTGGACTTCCTGGACGCCCCCAAACGGCTCGGATCCTTCCTCGACGGCAAGCTGATCCGGGTCCTGATGGCCCCGGCGAAGGTGGGCGGGCGCGCGGGGATGAAGTTCCTGAACGTCGGCATGTCGATGATGACCGGCGTCCTGGGGAAGCTGCTCGGAGGCCAGCTCCTCAAAGACGTCCAGACGTTCGTGGCCGCCATGGACACCCTGTTCGGCGGGTTCCGCACGCGTGCGGACGCCACATACAAGCTGCTGCAGGCGCCGGGCACGGCGTTCCTGGTGGTGGCGGCTCCGGAGCGGGACGCGCTGCGTGAGGCCGCGTACTTCGTGGAGCGGCTGGCCGCCGAGAACATGCCGCTGGCCGGTCTGGTCCTCAACCGCGTGCACGACAGCGACGCCGTTCAGCTGTCGGCCGAGCGGGCGCTCGCCGCCGCCGAAAATCTTGAAGACCCCCGCATTGTGGATCAGCGGGAAGGGAAAGCTGGTCTTCGTAACTCTCCCGACACGTACGGCAGTTCAGAACCCCTCTCATCCGAGGCACCTGTTCCCGACTCAGGCTCCCCCGCCTCCACGGACCAGGCCCGGAACATCGAGCAACTGACCGCGGGCCTGCTGCGGCTGCACGCCGAACGTATGCAGCTGCTCTCCCGCGAGCAGCGCACGCGTGACCGTTTCACCGCCCGCCACCCCGAAGTGGCCGTGGCGGAGGTGGCCGCGCTGCCCGGCGACGTTCACGACCTCGCGGGGCTGCGGGACATCGGGGACCGCCTCGCGGCCAACCGACCGGATTACCCGGAGGAGCGTGAGGCATAGGCGTAGGGGGCATTCGGGTGCCTGCCCTGCTCCCGGTTCGCCTACTACAGCCCACGCCACAGCCGCTCAAGAGCACACCGAAGACACCACCGGCCACCCGCGCCCGAGGGCCGACAGGCTCATCCGGGACAACGGACACCCCACACACTCCTTCGGCCACCAGACTCATCCGGCGAGGAGTGCAAACCAGCCGTACAACAGCACACGAAGCCCTCCGCCGGCGAACGGCCGTTCCTACGGCCGACAGACGCGCCCGGCGGTGAACGCCCTCAGCTCACCGCCGCGTAGTCCTCGTACGCCTCTTCCTCATCGAGGGGCAGCAGGCCCGCTCCACGCTCGTACTCCGTACGCGCGGTCTCCAGCAGGCGACGCCACGAGGTGACGGTCGGCCGCCTGCGCAGCAGTGCGCGGCGCTCCCGCTCCGTCATGCCACCCCACACGCCGAATTCGACACGATTGTCCAGCGCGTCGGCCAGACACTCCGTGCGTACCGGGCATCCGGTGCACACTGCCTTGGCTCTGTTCTGCGCTGCTCCTTGAACGAACAGTTCATCCGGATCGGTAGTGCGGCAGGCCGCCTGCGCACTCCAGTCGGTTACCCAGCCCATACCGGCGCCGTCCTCTCCCGAATCGAGGCTCCCCCACGGCGGCAGCGGCATATTCACCGCCGCCAGTTGAGGACGTTACGGAAGGTGGGGACGGCGCAACACCCCCTGCGGGCCCAATCTTGAATGGTCCGAACGGACTATGGGTAAGCGGCAGATCACCCGGGGGAGTGAGCTGACGACATACGTGACCTTCGAGGAAAACCGGGCAATTCAGTTGCGTCACAACGGACGCCTGGTGACACACAAGGCGGATTCGGACACGCACCCAACAAAAAAGTTGGGGGAACACCGGAACGATTCGGGTTCGCCGGACGTACTTGATACGTGGCCCTGCTGCTGTGACAGTTGGGAGCAGCTTAGGCCAAGGCCTAGACGCGTGTCCGGCGAATCAGAACGTAGGCTGCCCTCATGCCAAAGAAGCGCTCGGGCGGGGGGCTGTCCCCCGTGCAGCAGGCCGCCAAGTTCCTCGGAGTAAGTGTGCTCGCGGGGGCGGTGATGGCCGGCATCGCGCTGCCCGCCGCGGGTGCGCTCGGACTCGCGGCAAAGGGGTCGGTGCAGGGATTCGACGACATCCCGTCCAACCTGAAGAGCCCGCAGCTGAGCCAGCGCACCACCATTCTGGACAGCCAGGGTGGGCAGATCGCCACGGTCTACTCCCGTGACCGCACGGTGGTGGAACTGAAGGACATCTCGCCGTACATGCAGAAGGCGATCGTCGCGATCGAGGACTCGCGGTTCTACCAGCACGGCGCGATCGACCTGAAGGGCGTACTGCGCGCACTGAACCAGAACGCACAGAGCGGAGGAGTGGCGCAGGGCGCCTCCACGCTGACGCAGCAGCTGGTGAAGAACTACTTCGTGGAGGAGGCCGGTGACGACCCGACGAAGGTCGCCCAGGCCACCCAGCAGACCCTCGGCCGCAAGGTCCGCGAGCTGAAGTACGCGATCCAGATCGAGGAGAAGCTCGGGAAGAAGAAGATCCTCGAGAACTATCTGAACATCGCCTTCTTCGGCCAGCAGGCCTACGGCGTGGAGGCCGCCTCCGAACGCTTCTTCTCCAAGCACGCCAAGGACCTCGACCTCCAGGAGTCCGCCCTCCTCGCGGGGCTCGTCCAGTCCCCCACCCGGTACGACCCGGTGAACGACGAGGCCGAGGCCAAGAAGCGGCGCAACGTGGTGCTGCAGCGCATGGCCGAAGTCCACGACATCTCCCAGGCCGAGGCCGACAAGGCCAAGGAGACGCCCCTCGGGCTGAACGTGAGCGAGCCCAAGAACGGCTGCATCACGGCGGTCAAGGGGGCGGGCTTCTTCTGTGACTACGTCCGCGAGGTGTTCCTGAACAACCCGGTTTTCGGCAAGACCAAGGCCGACCGGGCGAAGATCTGGAACCGCGGCGGTCTGACGATCCAGACGACTCTGGACCCGCAGGCCCAGCAGTCGGTGCAGAAGTCGGTCAAGGACCACGTCAACAAGAGTGACGAGGTGGCCACGGCCGCGACCATCGTCGAGCCCGGCACCGGCAAGATCCTCGCGATGGGCCAGTCCCGTCCGTACGGCTTCGGCAAGAACGAGACGCAGATCAACCTCTCGGTCGACAGGTCCATGGGCGGCGGCGCGGGCTACCAGCCCGGTTCGACGTTCAAGCCGATCGTCGCCGCGGCCGCCATAGAGGGCGGCAAGCCGGCGACCCAGGAGTACCCCGCTCCGTACGAGATGGAGTACCCCAGCCCGGTGGCGGCCTGCGACGGCAAGAAGTGGCTGAACTCGGAGAACGCCAAGCTCACCAACGAGAACGAGTCGGAGCACGGCCCGTACGGCATGAAGGAGGCGACCGCCAAGTCGGTCAACACCTACTACGTGCAGCTGATCAGCGACATCGGTATCTGCCCGGTGACCGACATGGCCGCGAAGATGGGCGTGAGCCGTGCGGACGGACTGAAGATCGACCAGGCACCGTCGATCGCCCTCGGCACCCAGGAGATGTCGCCGTTGACGATGGCGAGCGCGTACGCGACCTTCGCCGACCGCGGCACGTACTGCACGCCCGTCGCCATCGAGTCGATCACACAGGCCGTCGGCAACCAGAAGAGGTCGCTGGCCGTCCCGAAGTCGAAGTGCTCGCGCGCGATGTCGGAGACCACCGCGGACACGATCAACACGATCCTCAAGGGCGTGGTGGAGGACGGTACGGGAACGCAGGCCGGTCTCGGAAGCCGTCCCAGCGCGGGCAAGACCGGTACGACGGACTTCCGCTACGCGGCCTGGTTCGTCGGCTACACGCCGAACATGGCGGGCGCGGTCTGGGTCGGCGACCCGGCGCACGAGCGGCGCATGGTCAACATCACCATCGGCGGCACCTCCTACGCCAAGGTCTACGGCGGCCAGGTCCCGGGTCCGATCTGGCGCGACATGATGTCGGGCGCGCTGGCGGGCAAGCCGGTCCAGGACTTCAACCTCGTCGACATCCCCGACAGCAACAGCAACAGGGACGCGGGGCAGGGCGACCAGGGGAACGGCAACGGAAACGGGGATGGGCACGGCAACGACAACGGCGGGCAGGACGCCGGCGGACTCGTCGGCGGGCTGATCGGCGGCCTGGGCACCGGAGGGACCAACGGAGGGACCAACGGGGCGACGACCGGAGCGACCGCCGGCGGCACGTTTCCGTCGCCTTCCTTCTCCCTCCCGGCGGGATGGTTCCAGGGCAATGGAAACGGAGGGAACGGCAACGGCAGGCGGCGGGGGTAGCCCCGCTCAGAACCGCGGACGTCGGCGACCCGTACGACGACGGGGGCGCCCCTCAACCGGAGGGGCGCCCCCGCTGTCTCAAGCGCCGGGGCGAGGGGTGGGCGGGTCAGCTGCCCGCGAGGAGCTGCTTGACGACGGCGGCGACGCGTCCGCCCTCCGCCTGGCCCGCTACCTTCGGGTTCACGATCTTCATGACCTGGCCCATGGCGCGCGGGCCCTCGGCGCCCGCCGCCTTCGCCTCCTCCACGGCCTGGGCGACGATCTGCCGCAGCTCGTCGTCGGACAGCTGCTTGGGCAGGTACGCGGCGAGCACCTCGCCCTCCGCCTTCTCCCGCTCGGCCTGCCCGGTGCGCCCGCCCTGCGCGAAGGCGTCGGCGGCCTCACGGCGCTTCTTCGCCTCGCGGGTGATCACCTTGGTGACCTCCTCGTCGGAGAGCTCGCGCTTCTCCTTGCCCGCGACCTCTTCCTTGGTGATCGCGGCGAGCGTCAGCCGGAGCGTCGAGGAGCGGAGCTCGTCGCGCTCCTTGATCGCGGCGTTGAGGTCTTCCTGCAGCTTCGACTTGAGCGTGGTCATGGCTCCGATTGTCGCAGGTGTGCCGGGGCGACCGCCCCATGATTTCCGGTGGCGCGGGAGTGGTGCCCGTAATCTCCGGCCGGCGGGAGTGGTTCGCCGTCACTTCCGGTGGCGCGGGGTGAAGTGCGCCGTCACTTCCGGCGGGACGAGAGTGGGGTGCGTCTCCGCTCCACCGTCTGCCGTTTGGCGGGGTTGTCCACAGGTGGGGGCGTGGCGTGCCGTGGTTCTGACACGATGGTCGTATGCGCGCGCGATACGGAGTGCCCCTGGGAATGACGGCGGTCGCCGCCGCCGGACTGCTGTACTCGGCCGGGTTCGAGGCCCGTTCCTTCCGGCTGCGCCGGGTGACGGTCCCGGTGCTGCCGCCGGGCATGCGCCCGCTGCGTGTGCTCCAGGTCTCCGACATCCACATGGTGAACGGTCAGCGCAAGAAGCAGCGGTGGCTGCGCTCGCTGGCGGGACTGCGCCCGGACTTCGTGATCAACACCGGGGACAACCTCTCCGACACCGAGGGCGTGCCGGAGGTGCTGGACGCGCTGGGCCCGCTGATGGAATTCCCGGGGGCGTACGTCTTCGGGTCGAACGACTACTACGGCCCCAGACTCCGCAACCCCGCCCGCTACTTGGTGGAGAAGGTGAGGGGGAGCCACGGTCTGAACGGCAATCCGCCCGTGGTCGGCGCCATCCACAACCCCTGGGAGGATCTGCGGGACGGCTTCGACACGGCCGGCTGGCTGAACCTGACGAACACACGGGGCACGCTGAAGGTCGAGGGCCTGGAGATCGAGCTGACGGGCCTGGACGACCCGCACATCAAGCGCGACCGGTACGCGCGGGTGGCGGGCGGCCCCTCCGCGTCGGCCGACTTCTCGATGGGCGTGGTCCACGCGCCGTATCTGCGCACCCTGGACGCGTTCACCGCGGACGGCTACCCGCTGGTCCTCGCGGGCCACACCCACGGCGGCCAGCTGTGCATCCCCTTCTACGGCGCCCTGGTCACCAACTGCGACCTGGACACGGACCGGGTGAAGGGCCTGTCCCGGCACACAGCGGAGGGTCGCACCTCGTATCTGCACGTGTCGGCGGGCTGCGGTACGAACCGCTACACGCCGGTACGGTTCGCGTGCCCGCCGGAGGCGACGCTGCTGACGCTGGTGGGGAGGGAGTAGCCGGGGCGAGGCTCAATGAGAAGGGGGCGGCGGCCGGCGCCGTAACCCGCCTGGGCCACCCGTATCGCCCGTTATGCCCGGTCTGCTTAGCGTGAGGACATGATCGGGCCGCTCCCCAAGGACATCCCGGACCTCCCCGCAGTGCCGGGCGTGCCGACACTGCTGCCGTCCGCCGTTCCCGCCACCGCCGTGGTGGCCGTCGTACACCGCCCGAAGGTGGCCTTGTACCGCCTGATGGTGGCCCTGACGGCTGCCGCCGCGGTGGCCGTGGACCTGCGGCTCGGCAACCCGGCGCGGGTGCTGAGCTACTTCACCATCCAGGTCGACGTACTGCTCGCGCTCGTCCTCGTCCTGTCGGCGTGGCGGGCGTGGACGGCCCACCGCCCGCTCCCCGCCCTGGTGACCGGGGGCACGGTCTTCTACGCCTTGATCTCGAGCCTCGTCTACCACGTCCTCCTGGTGAACGAACCGGGCCCCTTCTCCATGACCGGCCAGACCGGCCCGCCCACGGGCTGGTCGGCGCTCACCAACCAGATCCTGCACACGCTGATCCCGCTCGCGGCACTCCTCGACTGGCTGCTGCTGACAAGCCCGGCCCCACTGGGCCTGCGACAGGCGAGAACGTGGCTGCTGTACCCCCTGGCCTACCTGATCTTCTCCCTGGCCCGCGGAGAGTACCTCCCACCGGGCACGCCGGAGCGCTACCTCTACCCGTTCCTGGACGCCGGCCGGCTCGGCTACAGGAGCGTCCTCGCCAACGCGCTCCTGCTCGGACTGGCCTTCTTCGCCCTGGCCCTCCTCATGGTCGCCGCCGACCACCTGCGCCCGGACCCCACCCGCCGCCGCACGAAAACCGGATTTCGTCTCCAGCCGCCAGTGGGCTAAAGTAAACGTCGTCGCCGCGGCAAGCAGCGACATCGGGGTGTAGCGCAGCTTGGCAGCGCGCTTCGTTCGGGACGAAGAGGTCGTGGGTTCAAATCCCGCCACCCCGACAGAGAAACACCAGGTCAGGCCCGGTGCTGAGACATCAGCACCGGGCCTGATTTGCGTTGCGACCCCGTTTTGGGAGCCACTTGGGAGTGTCAATCCCCTCGCAGCGTGGAGACGATCTATGCGGCCAGTCCCTCGGCAAGGGTGGCCCGGTAGTCACGTTCGTAGTCGATCGGGCTCTTGAACCCGCACACGCTGTGTAGCCGCCTGGTGTTGTAGAAGTCGGTGATCCAGGTGGCGATCCTGATGCGGGCCTCGGTGCGGGTGCGGAAGGTGTGCCGGTGCACGTACTCGACCTTGAGCACGCTGTTGA
>NZ_JBEYUZ010000017.1:0-158051 GCF_040643755.1 Streptomyces sp. NPDC047079 | reverse complement strand
TGTCGAGCCATGTCGATGCACCCTGGTGCCGAGCCGTGGAGGAACCCCGGTGGTGAGCCGTGCGTGAGGTCGTGCGGCAAAGGAGCCCCTCCGGGAGCGGGCCCCCTGGGCGTGCGGCCGGTCTCACATCATCTGCGGTTCGAAGTCCCAGTAGGGGCGCCGCCCGTCGAGCATGTACCGCACCTGCCGGTGCTCCTCGAAGAAGTTCTCGGTGAGCCGGCGGACCGCCTCCCGGCGCACGCTCGCCGCCTCCTCGTGCCGGCCGGTCTCCGCCAGGTCCTGCGCGAGGCCCGCCGCGAGGTTGAGGGTGAGGACGTGCGCGTCCCCGACCGCGGCCCGCGCCCGCCCGAGGGCGTCCCGGCCCAGCGCCACCGCACGCTCCAGCTCACCGGTCCGGGCGAGCGCCGTCGCGGTGTTCATCGCGCAGCCGACCGACCAGACGTGGGCCGTGCCCAGGGCCCGTTCCATCCCCGCTCGGGCCAGCTCCGCGCGCTCCCGGGCGCCTTGCAGGTCCCCCTGGTCGCCCTGGATGAGGGCGCAGTTGTCGAGGGCTCCCGCGACATAGGGGTGGCTGTCGCCGAGCAGACGCTCATAGCTGCCGCGGGCGGCCTCGGCGAGTTCCCGGGCCTCCTCGAGTTCGCCGATGTCGCGCAGCAGCATCGCGTAGTCCGAGCTCAGCATCAGCGCCTCGGGGTGGTCGGGGCCGTGCCGGCGCAGCATCCGGTCGCGGGCTTCCCGCATCAGTCCCCGGGCCCGCAGGTGGGACCCGTCGCGGCGCAGGCACAGCGCGAGATTGTGCTGGGCGAGCAGGGTCTGACCGTGGTTGCCGCCCAACACCTCCCTGTGCAGGCGGAAGTTCAGCTCCTGGATGGCGAGCGCGTCGCCGTAGCGGCCCAGCAGCCGTAGCGTCCAGGCGGTGTGCAGCCCGGCGTCGAGGGTGGCCGGATCACGGCCGCCACTGAGGGCGATGTACGACTCCAGGACGGCGCGGTGCAGGGTGAGGGACTCCTCGTAGCGGCCCAGCAGCCGCAGGGCGATCGCCAGGTTGCCGCGGATGGCGAGGGTGCGGGGCACCTCGTGCTCGCCGAGGTCGGCTGCCGCCTGGGCCTCCGCGTCCTCGTACAGCAGGCGGGCCTCTTCGTACTGTCCGAGCGCCATCAGGGTTCCGCCGAGCCCGTTCTTGGCCCGCAGCACCTGGATGGGGCTGCGCTCGGGATCGGCGGTGATCCGGCGCAGGACGTCCCGCCCGATGCGCTCCGCCTCGCGGTAGCGGCCGAGCCGGCGTTCCATGTTGGCCAGTTGGTGCACGGCGATGAGCACATCCGGGTCGGTGTCCGGGGAGACGGCGGTCCAGGCGGCGACGGCCGCCCCGCTGAGCTGCCGGCCCTCCTTGTACTCGCCGCGGATCCGCAGGTACTCGATGCAGTCGAGCACCACGGCCCGCACGTCCCGATCGGTGGAGTGCAGCGCGCCCGTCGGTTCCAGATGCGGGATCACCTCCGCGTACCGCGGCCAGTGGACGCGGTCGCCGGGACGGCGGGGGTCGGCGGCGACGAGCACGCGGCGGGCGGTCTCGGCGGACTGCCGCGCCTCCTCCGGGCCCAGATGGCCGCGGACGAAGCGATGGAACAGCCGGTGCATGCGCAGCGTGCCGACGGTCTGGATGTCCATCGGCCCCTGCTCGTACTCCAGCCGCATGGAGGTGGCCTCGGACAGCACCCGCAGCGCGGTGTTCCAGCTGCTCGGCTCGGTGACCAGGGACACCAGGTGCGGGGGCAGGTCACCGGCGCGCGCCGACTGCACCAGGCCCAGCGGTATCACGTCGGGCGAGAAGAACGCGAAGAGCGAGAGCAGTTCGTAGGCGTTGGGGTGCTTCTCGCGCAGGGTGTTGACGGTCTGCCCCCAGGCGGCCTGGAACTCCTTGCGGTACTCCTCGGAGGGCACGACGGGAACGGTGTGCGGGTCGCCCTCCTGGATGCGGGCGATGTACGCGTCGATGTCGGCGGTCTCGTTCAGCTCCACCCAGGCCGCGGTCTGGTCCATCAGCAGCGGGTGGTCCTCGACCGCGGCGGCGAGGCGGTCGGCGCTGTCGCGGCTGAGCCGGCGGCTGCGCCGGCACGCGAAGTCGACGGACTCCTCACGGTCGAACGGGGGGAGGTCGATGATCTGGCCGACCCAGCGGTGCCACTCCTTGCGCGGGGTGGTGACCAGGAGATGGCCGGGGCCCTCGGGCAGCAGCGTCCCGAGGTCCTCGGGGTCCTCCGCCCCGTCCAGGACGACCAGCCAGCGGGTACGGTCTCTGAGGGCCCGTTTGGCCGCCTCGATGCGTCCTCGCAGGGCGTCGCCGGTGTCCGGTTCCGCGCCGAGCTTGTCGGCGAGCCGGGCGAAGTCCTCGCGGGCCCGGTTGCGCACCGACGCGCGGACCCACCAGACGATGTCGTACTCGCCCTTGTAGCGGTGCACGTACTCGGTCGCCGTCTGCGTCTTGCCGACCCCGCCCGGACCGCGCAGCGCGATGCGGGTGCCCTCGCCGCCCTCCGTGAACGCCTGGTGCATGCGCTCCAGGACGCGCTCCCGGCCGGTGAAGTCACGGTTGTGGCGGGGAGCGTTGTCGATGCCGGGCCGGTCCTCCGGGAAGCGAGGGCCACGGCTGCGGTCGAGGCTGACCGGACCGCCGGAGGGCGGGGTCACCTCCAGCGCGTCGAGCAGCACCTCGGCGGCCCGGTCGGCGTCGAGGCCGCGCAGCGGCAGCACCCGGCCGAGCCCTTCGGCGGCCGGCGGCAGGGAGGCGGCCGTGATCGACACGGCCACGACGCGGTGCCCCTCCCGGGGCATGAGGTCGGCCAGCACATCGGCCCAGGCCTGCCGGCGGGCCTCGTCGAACCGCACGAACCAGTCGTCGAGCAGGAGCAGCAGCTTGCCGGGTCTGGCCAGGAGACCGCTCAGCCGCCCCGGCTCCGGTGCGGTGTGCAGCGGATCCCAGCGGACCGCGTCCGGTGCCGCTCCCGCGTGCGCCAGACGGTGTTCGATCCACGTCGCCCAGGACCATGACTGTCCCGCGTAGACGATCGTGACGTGCTCAGGGGACGCGGATGGCATGCCGGGGGTCTCCTTCTGACGTAGGTGAGAGCTACGTCGTGGTCCGTCAACTCCACGTTAGACCAGACTCCTTGACGATACGGAGAGCTGCTCGCCGATGCGCGCGGCGGCGTGCCGGATGATGCGCTCCAGGTCGGCGCAGTGAACGCTCGGGTTCCGGAAGTGACCCGTGAGGCCGGAGTAGCGGTGGGCGTAGTTGCCGCCGCCGCAGACCCGGACCACAGGGCAGGTGCGGCAGTCCTCGCCGAGCGCGTCGAGCCCGGCCCTCAGCGCGGCGATCCGCGGGTGCCCGAGCGCCTCGTCGAAGGAGTTGCGGTGCACGTCCAGGCCGGTGGCGGGCGCGTTCGGATAGGCCGTCTTCAGCGAGTCCAGGCGCTCGATCGTGCCGTCGGTCTCCACCACGACCGCGGCGATCGGCGACAGCCCCACCGCGTCCGTCCGTGAGGATCCGCCCAGCAGCAGCGCCGCGATCTCGGTGAACAGGCGCACCCGCGGGCGGCCCGGTGTGCCGTCGTCCCACCACAGGTCGAAGGCGTCGGCCAGCCAGTCCCCGTAGGGCGTGGGAGCGGGACGGTGGCGGCCGGGCGGGCGGCTGCCCCAGTGCAGGTGCGGCAGCAGGAAGTCGAGGGCGGGCGGGGCCAGGGCCCGCAGCGAGCGGTAGACCTCGGCGGGGTCGGTGGCCGGGTCGACGGTGCACAGCAGGCCGGCGTAGGCGTCCGGCCGCCGTGCGGCCAGCATCCGGGCCGCACGGCGGGCGGCGGGCCAGGAGGGGCGGCCCGCGTGGTCGACGCGGCGGGCGTTGAGGGCGGGGGTGCCCCCGTCGAGACTGAGCCCGATCCGGATGCCGGCGTCGGCGAGGCGGTCGAGCGCGGGCCGGGTGAGGAGGGTCCCGTTGGTCTGCACGGTGACCGTCACGTCGGTGCCGTCCGGCACGGCGCGGCGCACGGCCTCGGCGTACGCGACGAGCGGTTCGGGTCCGGTCAGCAGCGGCTCCCCACCGTGCAGGTCGACCCGCACGGACCGGGGCCGGTGCGTCCTGACGTGCTCGGCGATGCGGCGGGCGGTCTGCCGCACGGTGTGCTCGCCGACGTGGTGCGGGCGGTCGCGCCAACTGCTGTCGGGGCTTCGGTAGATGTAGCAGTACGTGCAGTCCAGGTTGCAGCGGCTGTGCACCTTGAGGACGAACTGACGGAAGCAGTCGGAGCTCACGGTGCGGCTCCCCCCGGGAGGCGCGGCGGCGTCGGGTCGGGCGAGTCGTTGTAGTAGGCGGCCGGTGGTTCGTCCTCCGCTTCCCTCGCGCGCAGTTCGGCGAGCACTGCGGCGAGTACGGGATGGCGGGCGCGGCCGGGTAGGGGGCGCTCGAAAGCGGGCAGGGGTATGCCCGGGGTGTCGTCCGGACCCGTCATGCGTGGCCCCCGCCGCTCAGGGCGCTCAGGGCGGCCCGTGCCTGCTGCGCCTCGTCCCCGTCGCCGAGTCCGGCCTGCCCGTACAGGCTGAGCGCCGTGCGGTACTCCTCGGCGGCGCGGGCCGGGGCGGAGGTGCGGCCGAGGGCCTCTCCGCGTTCGACGCGCACGCGGGCTTCTGCGGCGGCGAGGCCGAGGTCCCGGTAGAGTTCGGCGGCCCGCAGCAGATGGTCGGCGACCGCCTCCCAGTCCGACCACTGGGCCGTGTGCTCGGCCAGCCGGCCGGCGGCAGCGGCGCGCAGCCGCCAGGCCCGCGCGGCGAGTAGGTCGTCATCGGTCTCCCGGGCGGCGGTGCCCACTATCCAGTCGGCCTCGTGGAGGTCGGACAGCCCTCCCTGGCGCAGGTTCCGGTGCAGGAGCGCATCGCCCAGTTCCACCCGGCGGCGCGGCAGTTCGGGGTCCTGTTCGGACGATTCGTCGACGGCCATCCGCAGCACCCGTACGGCGTCGGTCCATTCGCCGGCCGCGCCGAGGGCGAGGCCCAGCCGGAGCAGCAGCCCGGGCCGGGCCGGATCGTCCAGGGGCAGTTCTCCGGTCGCCTGCCACCAGGACCAGACCGCCGCCTCCAGATCGTCGGTGTCGCGGGTCAGTTCATAGGACGCGAGGTACGCCTCGCCGAGCCGGTCGAAGCACTCGGACCGCAGTGCCGTGTCGTCGCCCGCGTGGTCCAGTGCCTGCCCGAGCACGGTGGTGATCCTGCGGCGGGTGCGGGGATCGCGCTCCGCGTCTCGGGTGAGGTCCAGGGCACCGGCCATGTCCAGACAGATCCGGGTCAGCTCCTGGGCGTCGGCTCCCTCGGCGGCGCGCAGCGGCAGCGCCTCCCGGAAGGCGACCTCGGCCAGCTCGGCGGAGCGGTGGGCGAGGGCGCGCCGCTCCGGTCCGGGCTCCCAGGGCCTCGCGCCGCGTCCGCAGTCGTGCCGGGCGAGGGCGAGCAGCATCCGGGCCTCCAGCAGACGGGCTGACGACTCGCCGTTGCGCAGCCGGTGCTGGGTCGCGAGGCCCGCCGCCTGCTCGAACTGCTGGGCGGCCCACTCCTGTGGCCTCCCCTCGTCCGGGCGGAGGACGGCGGAGCCGGCCCGGGCGACCAGCGACGCCGCCCGGAACGCGGCGGTGGCGCGCAGCCCCAGGGCACGGGTCGTCCAGCGTTCCGCGTCGAGCGGGATCTCCTCCAGCCGCTGCCGGGCCTGCCGGCAGGCGAGCAGGGCCAGCCGGCGCGGTGGGGCGTCGGGCTCGCCGAGGTCGTGGCCGAGGCCCGCGGGCAGGGTCGCGGCGGCCGCCCGCGCGGTCTCCAGGTCGGCCGCGATGTGCAGCAGGATCTGCGCCTCCATGAGGAGTTCCGCCGGGTCGCTCTTGCGGGTGCGGGGCAGGACCTCGTAGGCCTCCCGGAGGTTGTCGGCCGTTCCCGCCACCCGCCACCGTTCCAGCAGGGCTCCGGCCAGCCGGGTCCGCAGCGCGTGCCGGTCCGTCTGCCGGCGCTCGGCCTCCAGTGCCCGGCGCAGCAGGCCGATGCCCTCGTCGAGGTCGCGGG
Source organism: Streptomyces sp. NPDC047079 (assembly GCF_040643755.1). Lineage (NCBI taxonomy): Bacteria > Bacillati > Actinomycetota > Actinomycetes > Kitasatosporales > Streptomycetaceae > Streptomyces > Streptomyces sp. NPDC047079. The sequence goes on along the minus strand of NZ_JBEYUZ010000017.1, from coordinate 151,961 downwards.
CGGTTCCCTGGGCGGCGTAGCGGTCGAGCACCTCGCGGGCGTGCGCGGCCAGCTCCGCCGGGCCCTCGCCGGGCGGGGCCGAGGGGACCTTCCCGTAGCGGGCGAGGACCTGCGAGGAGATCCGGGCGAACGCGCGCAGCAGACGGTCGTCGGTACCGTCCTCGGCCGCGGGGGCTGCGGCCGTCGCACCGGAGAGGTAGGCGGCGGCCAGCGCCGGGAAGTTCCGGGCCGCACGGCCGTACTGCCGCTCGACGTACTGCGAGCTGTGCTTGAGGACCAGCTGCGCCTCGCCGCCGGGCAGATGGCGCAGGAGTTCATCGCGCACGCTTTCGATGAACTCGTATCCGCCGTCCGCGACGGTGTCGCTGCGTCGCATCAGTCCGCCGAGGAGGACCTCCGCCATCGCCTCGGGGCCGCTGCCGGGCAGCATGGCCCGCTGCACGAGTTGCATCACCGGAAGCGCGAGGGGAACGGTGGCCAGGTACTCGGCGAGGTGCCGCGCGTCCTGCGAGGCGGTACGCCGGAAGGCCCGCACCCGGTCGCGCGGGCTGATCTCCCGTTCGGCGAGCGGCCGTGCGGCGGTCGCGGGATGGTCGGCCCGCACCCAGGCCGCGGAGGCGACCTGCCGCTGGGCGGTCGAGTCGCACACGAGGCGTACCCAGTGGGCGAGGGAGGAGGGGCGCAGGGCGAGCACGGGCACCGGAAGCGCGCGCCGGGGCGGCGGTCCGGCGCGTTCCGAACGGAATTCCAGTCCGCCGGCCAGTCCTTCGCGGCGGCGCAGTTCCCCGGAGTAGGCGGGCAGGTGTGTGCCGCGCCACATCCGCTGGGGCAGCGGCTGGAGGACGGCGACCGGGGCGCAGCCGGCCCAGTCGTGCAGCAGCCGCTGCATGATGCCGTTGCGCCACAGCGGTCCCGCGCAGTCGCTGAGGACCAGGGTCAGCCGGCGTCCGCTCGGGTCGCGCAGCAGGCCGGGACCGTCGGCGGGCGACGTCGGGTCCGGGGAGGGTGCCACCCGGACGCCGTCCCGTCCGCCCTCATGGAGGTAGTGGCTCCGGATCTCCCGGAAGGCGCCGGCGCGCTCGCAGATCCGGCGCAGCTCGGCGAAGGTGTCCTGCCACACCACGGTGGACGAGGACACGTCCATGACCAGTTGCAGGCGTGCCTCACGGCGCTGTCCCCGGGCCGGCACCGGGACGATCACACCGGTGTCGGCCGCCCGCTGCGCGGTCGCCTCCTCGTCCAGACCGGACCACGCGGGCCGGCTCGGCGGGCGGTAGCGGTTGAGCGGCCGTAACGCCCGTTGCAGCGCCAGCGGTTCGGGCAGGACGGAGGCGGCGGGCACCTGGGTGGCCACGACGGTGCCCGTGCCGCGCGCGGGGCCCTCGGTCGCGATGCCGCCGACGGCCGGCGTCCGGCGGTCCGCGGCCCGCTTCCGGGCGCGGAGCGCCAGGGACGTCTCGGGCGGAACGGTGGTGCGGTGGCCGCCCGGCCGTAAGCCGGGGTCCTTTCCGGTGGGGTCCTCGTCGGTGGGTTCCCCTGTCGCCGCGGTGCCGGGGACATGGCGGGCGAGCCAGAGGGCGTCCGCGAGTTCCTCGGCGTCCGGAGCGAGCCCGGCCTCGCGCAGCCGGCGGGCGAGCAGCTCCAGGGATGCGGCGGCGGTCATGGCCGGTTACCGCTGTCCGGAGTCGGGTGAGCCCATCAGCAGCCGCGCCAGCTCCGTACGGCCCGGACTGCCCGGCGGAGCCACCCGCTGGGTGAGGAAGATGGCGTTGAGCAGCTGGTCGGTCGGCCGGTACGGACCCGGTCCGTCCGTGGTGAACAGCTCCATCAGGTCGTGGTGTTCACGGTCGGCGCCTTCGCCGAAGTGGGCCTGCACCATGGCGGCGAGCCGGTCGCCGCGCGGCGGGTCGAGGTGCAGATGGACGCACCGGCGCAGCAGCGGGGCCGGAAACTCGCGCTCGCCGTTGCTCGTCATCACGATCACGGGGAACGCGTGGCAGCGGACCCGCCCCCCGGTGACGGGCGCCCGCTGCCCGTCGTCGGTGAGGACCTGCACGGTCCGCTGGCCGGGGCGGTCGGCGATGCGCTCCAGCTCGGGGATGCCGAACTCTCCCTCCTCTACGACGTTGAGCAGGTCGTTCGGCAGGTCGATGTCGCTCTTGTCCAGTTCGTCGATGAGCAGCACCCGGGGGCGTTTCATCGGGAGCAGGGCCGTGCCCAGCGGGCCCAGCCGGATGTAACGCCCGATCGAGAGGTCGCGGCGCGCCCCGGCCGACTCCTCCGTCTCCTCGGCGCCCGCCCGGTCCAGTTGCGCGTCCTGGAGGCGGCCGATCGCGTCGTAGGCGTACAGCCCCGACTTCAGCTCGGTGCGGCTGACGATGGGCCACTGAAGAACGCGGCCGAGCCCCAGTTCGTGCGCCAGCGCATGCGCCAGGGTGCTCTTGCCCGAGCCGGGCTCGCCCGTGACCAGCAGGGGGCGCCTCAAGTAGAGAGCCGCGTTGATGAGCTCCACGGCCCGTGGGTCCTGCACGGGCAGCGGGGGGCGGCGGCCGAGCCGTCGGGAGGAGGCGCTGTCGATCGTGGGTACGGGGTACACGTCGTCCAGGGGCTCGCCGTCGAACCGGCGCCAGCGCGGGGGCGGCGGCAGGGAGTCGACGCGCGCCGGCTCGGGCTCGCCCTTGCCCTGGTAGACCAGCCACTCGCTCATGGTTCGCTCCTCGTCGACGATCGATGGCACGGCGCGTCACGGCCGACGAGGGCAGGCGGCGCCCACAACGGGCCCCTGAAAACGTACCCGTCCACGAGGCGGCGGCAGTCGATTTCCGGACAGCCGTACAAGGGTGTCGCCGGGTGTCCAGTGGGGCTCATGGGGCGTCGAACACCCCCTCTTCCGCGGGGAGGGGACGGCGCCGGTCGTCATAGAGGACGGCGACCTCGCCGGCCCACTCATGTCCGTTCCCCGTGCTGATGTGCTCTCTGATACGACGGAGACGGTCCGGCAGTTCAGCCGGGTCGGCCACCTCCGCCAGGAAGCCGACGGTCGACCGGTGGAGGTCGTCGCAGCGGGCACCGCACTCGTGCCCCGGGTGGTCCCCGGAGTGCCACAGCGCTATTCCGTGTCCGGCGTCCAGGGCCAGGCGCATCGCCGTCCGGCCGGCCCCCGATCCGGCCCGCCGGCACTGCACGGGGATGTGTCCGGGGGGCATCTGCGCGAACCGGTGGGCCTCCAGGGGCTCGCCGTCGAAGACGGTCCCCCTCGCGGTCAGCCGTCCGCGGGACAGCGTCTCCGCCCAGCGGCTGTCCCAGGATTCGGCCGGAACTCCCCGGCGCTCGATGTCGCGGATGACCACGGGACGGCGCACGCCGAGGAGTTGCTGGCGCACCCGGTCCCACAGCGGCGCTGAGTCGTAGATCTGCCAGGTGTGGACGGGGGTGTCGAAATTCGAGAGGTCCAGGGCGACCTCGAGCGGCGCCGGCAGCTCTGGCCGGTCCACCGACTCGAAGGCCTTGGCGAGCGGCTCGTCGAGCGCGTCCCGCAGGTGGTCCCGGATGACGCCGGGACCGGTGGTCACGCCATAGCGGGGCACATCGCTGTTCTCACCCCCGTCGTCGATGCGCAGCGTCCAGTAGAAACGGGTGTGGTCGTCGTCGAGCGGCTCGAGCTCCAGCAGCACCACTCCGCGCTCGCCCGGTCCCGGATACGGTTCCACGGTCCGCTGCCCGCCCGGCAGCAGCCCTGGCGGCAGCACGGCGTCCTCCACATTGGTGCGCACGGACGGCCTGACGTCGGCGAGCCGGTCCCGTATCCACTCGTCGAGTTGTTCGACGGCGGCCTTGTCCGCGGGGTGGTGGGCCTCCAGGAACAGCTGGACCAGGCGGAGGTAGCGCAGGAAGACGAACGCCTCGTGGGGCCGGTCCCCCTCGTAGAGCTGTCCGTGCCCGTCGCGCCAGGAGACGGGCAGGTGCGGGCGCCCGGCGGGGTCGTCGCCGCGCGCCCTGCGCACCAGCTGGGTGATGGTGTGCGGGGCGTCGGCGGGCTCGACCGCCGCCAGCAGCGCGAGCGCCTTCCGGCGGTCCACGGGGCTCCACTGGTCGAAGTCGGCCTCGCGCGGTGTCCCGGGCAGCTTGGCCTGCCGGGTGATCCAGTTGTGCTCGGCCCTGCGGCGCCCGTCGTGCCATCGGTCGTGCTCGGCGATCACCCGGTGGTACGCCGCGAACCGCCGCATCAACGAGACCGCTATGGACAGCCCGCCGTCCCGGTCGCCGCGACGGCACTTGATGACGGCCACGACGGCCCCGGTGGCCGGATCCAGCACCGGGCCGCCGGAGACTCCGGGCGGGAACTCGTTGCTGGGCCCGAGCCGCAGTCCGTACGGCCCGTCGTGGGCGTTCACCGTGGCCTCGCCGTTCCACGCCTGGGCCGCCCCGTCGGCCAGGGGCCGGTAGCCGTACACGATGCGGTTGTCCCCGAACGGGTGGTCGGATCGGTCGCTCAGCCAGACGCACTCGTGTTCCACGGAGTCCAGCAGGCGCACGAGGGCCATGTCCTGGTCCACGGGCAGCTGGGTCCGCTCGTGGGACTGCTCGCCGAGCGGTCCGGGGTAGAGGCACTCCTCGAGCCGGGCGGGGACGGGACGGCCGTCGTGCAGGCCGGGGCCGCGCACCCGGAACTCCTCCTCGTCCTCCCCGATACGACCGAGCAGCACATGGGCGCAGGTCAGTACCCAGCCCGGAGCGACGAGAAAGCCGCTGCCCCACATTTCCTCGTCATCGGGACGCGCGGAGTGGAAGTGGACCGTGGCGTTCTCGATCAGGTGCTCGAGGCGGGCATCGCGCCGCTCAGACATCCGTGCGGGGCTCGGTGGTGGATTGCGTCCGGGCCCCGGTGGCGGCTCGCTCGCGGCGCTCGTCCAGCTTCCACACCAGGCTGACCTCGAGGGACGCCTTGGCCTCTCCGTCGGCGAGCACGGCGATGGCCTTTCCGGGCTTGGCGACGATCTCCACACCGAAGGTGATGGTCGCCTCGTCCGGCCGCGCGGACCGGGCCGCGTCCAGGACCGACTGCCCTACGCCCTGGATCAGCTCTCCCAGCTGCTCCAGCTTGGCCGCCGCGCCGCGTCCCACCCCGATGTCGAGATCGTCCGAGCCGTACCCGCCGGATGGCGTCGTGCCCGGTCCGGGCGTCACCCGCGCCAGCACCGTCTGGCCTCCGGGCAGTGTGATCTCGCGCAGCGTTTCGTCCATGGCTCCCCCGCCCTGTGCACGGCTCCGCTCGCCCGGACGCCGATCCGCCGCCGGTACCGGGCTCTTGAACTGCGACGAGGCTAGCCGCCCGTGCGGTTCCGGAGCGAGACCGCTAACCGGCCAAGTGGCGCATATTCTGAAGGCATGTACTTCACCGACCGTGGCATCGAAGAGCTGGAGAAGCGACGCGGCGAGGAGGAGATCACCTTCGAGTGGCTCGCCGAGCAGCTTCGCACGTTCGTCGATCTCAACCCCGACTTCGAGGTGCCGGTGGAGCGGCTGGCGACCTGGCTGGCACGTCTGGACGACGAGGACGACGAGTAGTCCGGGCGCGGCCGGCCGGGGGCGGCGGCCGACTGGAGGCGGCGGCTGACGGGGCAGTCGCGGAGGCCGGAGACGGGGGCTCGGGATCGACGGCCGGCGCCCGTGAGCGGCACGGAGTCGCGCACCCGCGCACAGACGGCACAGGCGATGTGTCGCGACATCCCCCCTGCCCTCGCTGCTCTCTTCCCTCGCCCTCTCCGCCCGCGCTCCTTTCTTCCCTCACTCTTGTCGCCACCCCCCTCCCCCACGTGCACGGCCGCGCTGCGCGAACTTCGTCAACCCCCTTCTCCCGCGGTTCCCCCGACATGTGCCTTGACTTTGGTCGTCCGCGATATATCGTGAATACGAAGACGCGATATGGCGCGTCGGGTGTCCTCACCCCGCGCCCGTCGCCACACCCGCGGTGTCGTCCGTCGAGTACGCCGTACCGCACCGGCCGAGGAGGTCACATGTCCGAGTGGTCCGTCGCTGAGCCGAGCAAGCTCGCCTTCGACGCCCCCGTGACGGCACTCCATGTGCGCACGGTCAACGGAACGGTCAACGTGGTGGGCACGGACGAGAGTTCCGCACGCCTGGAGGTCTCGGAGATCGAGGGCCCTCCGCTCACGGTGACGCACCAGGACGGCACCCTGACGGTGGTCTACGACGACCTGCCCTGGAAGGGCTTCCTCAAGTGGCTCGACCGCAAGGGCTGGCGCCGCAGCGCGGTGGTCTCCCTGGCCGTCCCCGCGTCCACCCGCGTGGAGGTCGGTGTGATCGGCGCCAACGCCGTGGTCTCGGGAATCGACGGCACCGTCGAGGCGAAGGGCGTCACGGGCGAGACAACACTCGTCGCCCTCTCCGGCCCGGTCCACGTCACCACGGTCTCGGGGAACGTGGAGGCCCAGGGCGTCACCGGAGAACTGCGGCTCAGCTCGGTCTCCGGCGACCTCACCGTCATCGAGGGCGCCTGCCCGCTCGTGAAGGCCGACTCCGTGAGCGGTTCGATCATCCTGGACCTGGATCCGACAAGCGGACCCACCGACGCCCGTCTGGCGAACGTCTCGGGTGAGATAGCGATCCGCCTCCCCCACCCGGCGGACGCGGAGGTCGAGGCGAACACGGCGAGCGGCACCGTGTCCAACGCCTTCGACGATCTGCGGGTGACCGGCCAGTGGGGCGCCAAGAGGATCACCGGCCGCCTCGGCGGGGGCAACGGCCGGGTGAAGGCGACCACGGTCTCCGGCTCGATCGCCGTCCTGCGCCGCCCGCCCGAGGAGGACGAGCCATGGGACGCGCCCGGGGACGCGCGGCCCTCCGACGGCACCACCGGCGGCCCGACCCAGCAGAAGGGGCTCTGACATGTCTCCCGTCTTCGCCCACGGACGACTGCGGCTGTACCTGCTGAAGCTGCTCGACGAGGCGCCCCGCCACGGATACGAGGTGATACGGCTGCTGGAGGAGCGCTTCCAGGGGCTGTACGCACCGTCCGCCGGCACCGTCTACCCCCGGCTCGCCAAGCTGGAGGCCGAGGGCCTGGTGACCCACACCACCGAGGGCGGCCGCAAGGTGTACGCGATCACGGACGCGGGCCGCGCCGAACTGGCGGACCGCAGCGCGGAGCTGGCCGACCTGGAGCTGGAGATCCGCGAGTCGGTCGCGGAGCTGGCCGCCGAGATCCGGGCGGACGTCCGGGGAGCGGCGGGCGATCTGCGCCGTGAGATGCGGGACGCGGTCTCCCGGGCCCGCCGGGGTACCAAGGAGCACACGGGCCCCTACGGGGAGCCCGGCGACCAGTCCGAGAAGGAGGCTTGGCGGACCGCCAAGGAGGAGCTGCGCCGCGCCAAGCAGGGGTGGAAGGAGGAGGCCCGGCGTGCCAAGGACGAGAGCCGGCGGGCCCGTGAGGAGGCCCAGCAGGCGCGCCGCCAGGCCAAGGAGGCCCAGGAGCGGGCGCGCGCCCAGGCCCAGGAGGAACTCCAGCGCATGGCGCGGCGGGTCCAGGAGCAGGTGCAGGACCACTTCGCACGGGGCGACTGGCCGACGGGCGTACGCGAGGGACTGACCGAACTGGCCAAGGAATTCGGCGAGTTCGGGAAGGGCTTCGGGAAGGACTTCGGCTTCGGCCGCACGGGGACGGCGCAGGAGCCGGAGTACACGACGACCCCCGAGGACTTCCCCGGCGCCTACGAACCCTCCTGGGCGCACGAGGACCTCCCGGGCGACCCGGCCCGGGCCCTCGACCGGCTCCTGGACCGCTTCCGTGACGACATCCGCGACGCGGCGCGCGACCATGGCGTGACCGAGGAGCAACTCCTCGACGCCCGCAGCCACTTGTCGACGGCGGCGGCCCACATCGGCGCCACGCTGCGGTCCCGGAAGGTATGACACCCACCGTCCGGGCCGAGCGCCGTCTCGAACGGCGCTCGGCCGGCGGTCCCTCGACCGGGGGCCTCCTCAGCCCGCGGTCAGGACGATCTTGCCGAACTGGTCGCCCGCTTCCAGGCGTTCGAAGCCCTCGCGGGCACGGTCGAGCGGAAGCACCTCGTCGATGACGGGGCGCACTCCTGTGGCGGCGCAGAAGGAGAGCAGATCCTCCAGTTCGTCCTTGGAGCCCATGGTGGAGCCCACCACCTTCAGCTCCAGGAAGAAGATGCGCGTGAGTTCCGCATGGGAGGGCCGGTCACCGCTGGTGGCGCCCGAGATGACGAGCGTGCCGCCGGGCCGCAGCGACTTCACGGAGTGGGACCAGGTCGCGGCGCCGACGGTCTCAATGACGGCGTCCACCCGCTGGGGCAGCCGCGCTCCGGACTCCAGGGCCTCCACGGCGCCCAGTTCCAGGGCCCGCTTCCGCTTGGCCTCGTCGCGGCTGGTGGCGAAGACCCGCAGCCCGGCCGCCTTGCCGAGCACGATAGCGGCCGTCGCGACACCGCCGCCGGCGCCCTGGACGAGGACCGAGTCCCCGGGGCGTACGCCCGCGTTGGTGAAGAGCATGCGATAAGCCGTCAGCCAGGCGGTGGGGAGGCAGGCGGCCTCCTCGAAGGAGAGCTGCTTCGGCTTGGGCAGAAGGTTCCAGGTGGGCACGGAGACCTGCTCGGCGAAGGTGCCCTGGTAGCGCTCGGTGAGGATCGAGCGGGGCTCGTCGGGGCCGACGCCATGACCGGTCTGGCCGATCACGGAGTGCAGGACGACCTCGTTGCCGTCCTCGTCGACACCCGCCGCGTCGCAGCCGAGGATCATGGGCAGCTTGTCCTCGGAGAGTCCGACACCCCTGAGGGACCAGAGGTCGTGGTGGTTGAGGGAGGCGGCCTTGACGTTCACGGTCGTCCAGCCGGGCCTCCGCTCGGGGGCCGGGCGTTCTCCCAACTCGAGGCCGGAGAGCGGGTGGTCAGGGTCGATGCGGGCGGCGTAGGCAGCGAACATGACCTTGACGATAGGCTCCGCCGTGGACGTACGGAACCCGGCCCGGCTGTGACGCGTGTCCCGCCGGAGGGCCCCGTACACGCCGCGGAACCGCGAGGCCGTGGGGATACGGGCGGGCGGGTCACACGGTCCCGCCCACCCGGCGCGCCGTCAGCGTCGCGCGACGCCCTCGGCCCGCGCGGCGGCGGCCACCGCCGCCGTCACTGTCGGCGCCACCCGCTCGTCGAAGGGCGACGGGATCACATAGTCGGCCGCCAGATCGTCACCGACGACCGACGCCAGCGCCTCGGCCGCCGCGATCTTCATGCCCTCGGTGATCCGGGACGCCCGCACCTGCAGCGCGCCCGCGAAGATGCCGGGGAACGCCAGCACGTTGTTGATCTGGTTCGGGAAGTCGGACCGTCCCGTCGCCACCACGGACGCGTACTTGTGCGCGACCTCCGGGTGGACCTCCGGGTTCGGGTTGGCCATCGCGAAGACGAAGGCGCCCTCCGCCATCGACGCGACGGCCTCCTCCGCCACCGTACCGCCGGAGACGCCGATGAAGACGTCGGCGCCCGCGAGGGCGTGCTCCAGCGACCCCGTGAGGCCGGCCTTGTTGGTGAATCCGGCGAGTTCCCGCTTGACCGGCGTCAGGTCGTCCCGTTCCGGCGACACGACGCCCTTGCGGTCCGCGACGGCCACATCGCCGATGCCCGCCTCGACGAGCATCTTCGCGATGGCGACACCCGCCGCTCCCGCGCCCGAGATGACGGCCCGCAGATCCCCGAGCCCCCTCCCGGTCAGCCGCGCGGCGTTCCGCAGGGCCGCGAGCGTCACCACGGCCGTGCCGTGCTGGTCGTCGTGGAAGACCGGGATGTCCAGCCGCTCCTGGAGCCGGCGCTCGATCTCGAAGCACCGCGGCGCCGAGATGTCCTCCAGGTTCACGCCGCCGAAGGAGGGCGCGAGACGGACCACGGTCTCGACGATCTCGTCCACGTCCGTGCAGTCCAGGGCGATCGGGACCGCGTCCACCCCGCCGAACTGCTTGAACAGGATCGCCTTGCCCTCCATGACCGGGAGGGATGCCTCGGGACCGATGTCACCGAGTCCGAGCACGGCCGTGCCGTCGGTCACCACGGCGACGACCGAGGACTTCCATGTGTAGTCGTGGACCAGCTCCGGCTGCTCCGCGATGGCGGTGCACACCCGGGCGACGCCGGGCGTGTACGCAAGGGACAGGTCGTCCTTGTCGCGGACCGGCACGGTGGCCTGCACGGCCATCTTGCCACCGCGGTGCAGCGCGAACGCCGGATCGAAGGAATCGTGGGGCTCGGCCCCTCCGTCCTGATCCGCGCTGTTGTCGCTGCGAGGATTGACGATCTCCGCTGCCACTGTGTCGTACCCCTTAGGTATGCATGGTTGAGGGTGACCACTCCTGGTGAGGGGTGGGCGGGCACCGCGTATGACCCAGATGACTGATGCGTACGGGTGCACACGCGACGGGCGCGCCGCACACGCGCCCTGAGCCCCTGATGAGGGGTGTAATGCACCTTCTTACCCGACGGATGGTGTCCCGGACGAGTCCATAAAGCTAAGGTCACACGCCGGTGACATGACTCATGGCGGGAAATGTGGACAAGTCCCCGACATGTCCACTCGTGGGCACGTCCGCTCCCCCGCAATCGTCCGCATCGTGAGAACTGCCGAAGATCCTGCGGCTGGAAGGATCGATTCCAGCAAAAGCCCGGGCCCGATGGCGGTCCGGGCGCAGTAAGGGGGCCACCCGTTATCCGATTTTGACATAGCGGCGCCCCTGAATATGCGCGACCGAATGGCAAGATGCCTCAACCACACGAGGTCGCGACACCCGAAGGTGTGTGTTCTCGTCGACCCATCGGCATCAATCGCCCCGCCGGAGGAATCCACCATGACCGCAAGCTCCACCCGTCGTTCGACCGCCACGCGCTCCCGGATAGCCGCGGTCGGCGCCGTCGCGGTCGCGGGCACCCTGCTGCTCACCGGCTGCGGTGACCAGACGAAGAGCAAGAGCGACGAAGGCGGCTCGGGCAGCGCCGCCGCGGCCCCGCTGGCCGACAAGCTTCCCGCGTCGATCCGCCAGGCGGGGATCGTCAAGGTCGGCTCGGACATCGCGTACGCGCCCGTGGAGTTCAAGGACGGATCCGGTAAGACGGCCGGCATGGACCCCGATCTCGCGGACGCCATGGGCAAGCAGCTCGGCGTGAAGTTCCAGTTCGAGAACGGCACGTTCGACGCCCTGCTCACGGGCATCCGCTCCAAGCGCTATGACATCGCGATGTCCGCGATGACCGACAACAAGAGCCGCCAGGAGGGTGTCGACCCCGACACCGGCAAGAAGGTCGGCGAGGGTGTCGACTTCGTCGACTACCTGACCGCGGGTGTCTCCATCTACAGCCGCAAGGGCGACACCGGCGGTATCTCGTCGTGGTCGGACCTGTGCGGCAAGAAGCTCGCCGTGGAGCGGGGTACCGTGTCGGAGGACCTCGCCAAGAGCGAGACCAAGAAGTGCACCGGCGGCAAGAAGATCACCATCGAGGCCTTCGACGACGACCAGCAGGCCCAGACCCGGCTGCGCTCGGGCGGCGCCGACGCCGCGTCCTCCGACTTCCCGGTGGCCGCGTACGCGGTGAAGACCTCGGGCGGCGGCAAGGACTTCCAGCTCGTCGGCGACCAGGTCGAGGCCGCCCCGTACGGCATCGCGGTCGCCAAGGGCAACGACCAGCTGAGGGACGCCCTGCAGGCCGCGCTGAACGCGGTCATCAAGAGCGGCGAGTACCAGAAGATCCTCACGAAGTGGGGCGCCGAGGACGGCGCGGTGAAGGAATCCGTCATCAACGGCGGCAAGTGACCGTTGCTCCGCGGCCACTGAAAGGCAACACCCGTGACTGTTGACATCGACAAGACGGCGGGCAACCAGGACACTCCCGCGGCCGGCGCCGAGGCCATCAGGGCCATTCCGGTGAGGCACTACGGGCGGTACGTCTCCGCGGTCATCGCGATCGCGTTGCTCGTCGCGATCATCTACGCGTTCGGCCAGGGCAGGATCAACTGGCATGCCGTGCCGGACTACTTCTTCGACGACCGCATCCTGACGGGTGTGGGCAAGACTCTCATGCTGACGGTCCTGTCCATGCTGATCGGCATCGTCGGCGGCATCGTGCTCGCGGTGATGCGCCTGTCGAGGAATCCGGTGACCTCGTCGGTCGCCTGGTTCTACATCTGGTTCTTCCGCGGCACACCGGTCCTGGTCCAGCTCTTCCTCTGGTTCAACCTGGGCCTGGTCTTCGAGTACATCAACCTCATGCCGTTCTACAAGGACTACTGGTCGAACTTCATGACGCCGCTGCTGACGGCGCTGCTCGGCCTGGGTCTGAACGAGGCGGCGTACATGGCGGAGATCTGCCGTGCCGGTCTGCTCGCCGTGGACGAGGGCCAGACGGAGGCGGCGCACGCGCTGGGCATGAGCCACAGCAAGACGCTGCGCAGGATCGTCATCCCCCAGGCGATGCGGGTGATCGTGCCGCCGACGGGCAACGAAGTGATCAACATGCTGAAGACGACCTCGCTCGTGGCGGCCGTCCAGTTCCCCGAGCTCTTCCGCTACGCCCAGGACATCGGTCAGAACTCGGGCGCCCCGGTGGAGATGTACTTCCTCGCCGCCGCCTGGTACCTGATCATGACGTCGGTCCTCAGCGTGGGGCAGTACTACATCGAGCGGTACTACGCGCGCGGCTCCAGCCGTCAGCTGCCGCCGACCCCGTGGCAGAAGGTCAGGGCCAACATGTTCTCCATCGGCCGTCCGAAGGGAGGCGCGGCATGACCGAGAAGCTCACGAAGAACGACTCTCCCGCGAAGGACACGACCGTCCCGATGGTCAAGGCCGAAGGGGTCCACAAGTCCTTCGGCGCGGTGGAGGTACTCAAGGGCATCGACCTGGAGGTGAGGTCCGGCGAGGTGTTCTGCCTCATCGGCCCCTCCGGCTCCGGCAAGTCGACGTTCCTGCGGTGCATCAACCACCTGGAGAAGATCAACGCGGGCCGGCTGTACGTGGACGGCGAACTGGTCGGCTACCGGCAGCAGGGCGACAAGCTGTACGAACTGCGCGACCGCGAGGTCGCGATGAAGCGCCGGGACATCGGCATGGTCTTCCAGCGCTTCAACCTGTTCCCGCACATGACCGCGCTGGAGAACGTCATCGAGGCGCCGGTCCAGGTCAAGGGCGTGGGCAAGGCCGAGGCCAAGGAGCGCGCGATACAGCTGCTGGAGCGCGTGGGCCTGGCGGACCGGGCGGGGCACTACCCCTCGCAGCTCTCCGGCGGCCAGCAGCAGCGCGTGGCCATCGCCCGTGCCCTCGCGATGGACCCGAAGCTGATGCTGTTCGACGAGCCGACCTCGGCCCTGGACCCGGAGCTGGTCGGCGACGTCCTCGACGTGATGCGGGACCTCGCCGAGTCCGGCATGACGATGGTCGTCGTCACCCACGAGATGGGCTTCGCACGCGAGGTTGGCGACTCGCTCGTCTTCATGGACGGCGGCGTGGTGGTCGAGTCGGGCAACCCCCGGGACGTCCTGACGAACCCTCAGCACGAGCGGACCCAGTCGTTCCTGTCCAAGGTGCTGTAAGGGGCGCGGCGCACGACGCGAAGGGGCGGTACGAATTCCTCGTGCCGCCCCTTCCCCGTGGCGCGCGGGCGGTCCGGCCCTGCGCCTTCCGGGGCTACTTCAGCGCGAGCAGCAGCGTGTCCGAAGGGGAGCACCACACCGGGCGGGCCTCGGCGAAGCCCTTCTCGCGCAGTACGCGCGCGTGCCATGCGGCCGAGGGCGTCTCGCCGTCGGCGTGTTCACCGTAGATCTCGAAGCGGCGGGCGGTCGGCGCGGCGAGGACGGGGTCCTCGGCGGCGAGCTGCCACCAGTCGGCCCAGTCCAGAGCGCCGTCCCGCAGGGCCCGGTCCCTGCGCTCGCGACGCTGGGCGCTCTCGGCGGCGTTGATCCGGGGCGTGGTGTCGTCGATCATGTGGTCGGCGTTCATGAAGACGCCGTCACGGCGGAGGAGTTCCGCGATCCGGCCGTACAGGGCCTCGAGGGGTTCGGTGCGCAGCCAGTGCAGGGCCGTGGCGGTCAGGACCGCGTCGTAGGTGTCGTACGGCAGGTGCGCGGGCCAGTCGGGGTCCTTGAGGTCGGCCTCGACGAGGGTGACCCGGTCGTCGCCCTCGAACGTGCCGCGGGCGATGGTGAGCAGCGCGGGGTCGAGGTCGACGCCGGTGCTGGTGGCCTTGGGGAAGCGGGCGAGCAGCCGGGCGGTGATGCTTCCGGTGCCGCACGCGAGGTCGAGTACGCGGGGCGTGTCGCCGACGAACGCCTCCACCATGTCGAGCATGATCCGGAAGCGGTCCTCGCGGTCGGGCATGTACCACTCCTGCTGGCGGTCCCAGCTCTCCTGCCATGCGCCCCAGTCGGTCCCCGCCGTGGTGTCCGTGTCCGCCATCGCGAGCCTCCGTTGCCTACGTTACGTAATACCCTTGATGCACGATCGTCTGTTACCCGACCGCATCCACGACCATAGAGCGCCCCCGGTAAGGACTACAAGTGGAACTGGCCTATTACTCGGATTTCGCCGTACGTCTCGTGAACAGCGAGGAACCGGCCCGGGGCAAGGACTCGCTCACCTCGGTGGAGGCCGTCCGCGACCTCTTCGGCGTCAACCAGTCGGCGGCCCGCCGCGCCACCGACGCCGACGTCACCCGTTTCCGCTCGGTCCGGGCCCGGCTGCGCGCGGTCTTCGAGGCGGCGGACCAGGGCGACGAGACCCTCGCGGTTGACCTGCTGAACTCCCTGCTCCTGGAGTTCCCGGTGAGCCCGCAGATCTCCGGGCACGACCACCGGGACGAGGACGGCCGCCCGCTGTGGCACATGCACCTCGCGGACCACCCGTCGAACGCGACCGCGGGCTACGCGGCGATCGCCGCGATGGGCCTCGCCTTCCACCTCACGGAGTACGGCGTGGACCGTCTCGGCCTGTGCGAGGCGGCGCCGTGCCGCAACGCCTACCTCGACACCTCGACGAACCGCTCCCGGCGCTACTGCTCGGACCGCTGCGCCACACGCGCGAACGTGGCCGCCTACCGCGCCCGCAAGCGCCTGAAGGCCGACCGGTCGCCCAGTACGGGCCGGGCGGCCGTGAGCACCCAGCGCACCAGCGCGAGCGGCGAGCGCTGACCCTCCTTGAGCGGCCGGTACCGCAGCCACACCCTCCCGAGGATCAACTCCTCGGGAACGGTGCCGTAGTCGGTGCTGTCCCCGCCCGCGTACGGATTGTCGCCGAGCACCCACCAGCCGCCCTGCCGCAGCTCCACGGCCCGCTTGACGACCAGCAGGTCCTGCTGGAAGGGGTGCCGCAGGACGATGACGTCGCCCGGCCGGATCCGGGCCCCGTACTGAACCAGCAACTGGTCACCGTGGTGCAGCGTGGGCACCATGGAGGGCCCCGTCACCTCCGCCGCCCCCAACGGCAGCAGGGTCCTCGTGCGCTCGATCTCCTGTGACAGCTCCGGCATCCCCGGCACCTCCCCGGTCCGATCCTCCACCAGTCCCAGTTTCACCCCGGACTTTTGTCGTAAGCCCATGGGGGCACTCGCGAAAAGCCCTCCCCTACGGAGTAATGTCCCACCTGAGAAGACGATCACGAGGAAGGACAGCTTCATGCTCTCCCGCCTGTTTGCCCCCAAGGTCAAGGTCAGCGCCCACTGCGACCTGCCCTGCGGCGTCTACGACCCGGCCCAGGCCCGCATCGAGGCGGACTCGGTGAAGGCCATCCAGGAGAAGATGGGGGCCAACGACGACCCGCACTTCCAGGCTCGCGCCACCGTCATCAAGGAGCAGCGCGCCGAGCTCGCCAAGCACCACGTCTCGGTGCTGTGGAGCGACTACTTCAAGGCCCCGCACTTCGAGAAGTACCCGGAGCTGCACCAGCTGATCAACGAGACCCTGAAGGCCCTCTCGGCCGCCAAGGCGTCGACGGACCCGGCGACGGGCCAGAAGGCGCTGGACTACATCGCCCAGATCGACAAGATCTTCTGGGAGACCAAGAAGGCCTGATCTCGATCAGGCCTTCTGACCTGCAACTCCCCTCGATTTGCAGCGTCTCCCTGTCCGCACCCGGCCCCGAGGCCGCCGAACACGGCGTCCATGACGGGCCGGGTGCGGTCTTTTCCGCCCCTGTGCGAAACGTCCTCAAGCGTGCGCTGATCCGCGAAGGACGGGCCGGCCCGCGACCCCCGGGTGTCGGTGGTCCGTGGGATGCTGGCGGCGTGGATGTGGACGACCTGGTCCGGTTGCGGCGGGCGCGAGACCGGATGGACCGTGAGTACGCGCAGCCGCTCGACGTGCCGTCGCTGGCGCGCACCGCGCTGATGTCGGCGGGGCACTTCCAGCGCAGCTTCCGCGCCGCGTACGGGGAGACACCGTACGGCTATCTGATGACCCGCCGTATCGAGCGGGCGAAGGCGCTGCTGCGGCGTGGCGACCTGACCGTGACGGAGGTCTGCTTCGCCGTGGGGTGCACCTCCCTCGGGTCGTTCAGCTCCCGCTTCACGGAGCTGGTGGGCGAGACACCGAGCGCGTACCGGGCGCGGTCGCACGAGCACGGCGCGGCGATACCGCCGTGCGTGGCGAAAGGGCTGACGCGCCCGCGCCGGGGCCGCCCCGGCGATACGCGCACCGATCCGCGCGCGCAGCTCTAGGTCCACCGTCGTCGCACCCCGGTCGGCCGCCGGGAGGGTCGGGGATTCGACGACAAGGCCTGACGTCAGCGCCTGGTGCTGTGGCCGGAAAGGTTTGCCGGAGAGCTCGCGGCGTGCGGTGCGGGACATCGCAAGGCCGAGCATCGCCCGCGTACTTGATGTACTCGGGTGATGCGACAACGCGGCGAGGTGCCGTGCCGGGCGTCGCGGGCCGGTGAACCTTTCCGGTCGCAGCACTAGCGTGGGGTCATGGACCTGAAACTCTCCCAGTGCTTCATCGCGGTGGACGACCACGACAAGGCGCTCGCCTTCTACCGGGACGTCCTGGGCCTGGAGGTACGCAACGACGTCGGCTTCGAAGGGATGCGCTGGGTGACGGTCGGCTCGCCGCTCCAGCCGGACGTGGAGATCGTGCTGGAGCCTCCGGCCGCGAACCCGGACGCATCCCCCGCGGACCGCCAGGCGATGGCGGAGCTGCTCGCCAAGGGCATCCTGCGCGGGGTCATCTTCTCCACCGAGGACTGCGACGCGCTCTTCGCCCGCGTCCAGGCGTCCGGGGCGGAGGTCCTCCAGGAGCCCATGGACCAGCCGTACGGCGTGCGGGACTGCGCCTTCCGCGACCCGGCGGGCAATTTGCTGCGCTTCAAGGAACGCCCGCGCAGCTGACGCGCGCCTGCGACCACCGCCAAGCTGAAGTGCACGCCCGCGACCGGCCGGGGACGGCTCGTGGACGAACGGCCTGCCCCGCCGGCCGGTCGAGGACGTTCCGCCCCGCGGCCTCCCCCGCCGGGCGGGGGAGGCTAACGGCCCGGCTCCCACAAAGCGGTCGCGTCCGCACACACCAGTATCGCCGGCTCCCCGGAAGGGCCCTGGGCCGGGCAACTCCGTCCCCCGCACCGCGGCGGACAGCCGCGGCTGCGGCGCACGCTCCCAGCGGGCCGGGGGATCCGGCTCGTTCTGGTCCTGAAGCCACAGCGTGAGGCCCCCGCCCACCAGGACGAGCGCCGCCCACACCCCGACCGCCCACCGCCACACCCTGCGTCCTCCCCCCGCTCCGCTCACCCCTGTGTCGCCGCCCCGCGGTCCCAGACCTCCACGTCCACCACGGCGGACACCGGTATCGGCCCGTAGATGTGCGGGAACTCCTCGCCGCCGGGCCGCACGGCCTCGTAACGCACCGGGGCCGTCAGGAGCCCCGGATCGATGACGAGCAGGACGAGTTCGTCGGGCCCCTCGTACTGCCCGTACACCCGGCGGGCCACGCGGGGGACCTGGTGCCGCAGGGAACAGTGGATGAAGCCCTCCTCCTGGAGGGTGACGCCTCGCGTCGACATCTCGTAGAAGCCGGTGGCGCGGGCCGACTCCCACACGGAGCGCTCGGTGAGGTGCACAAGTGGTTCCGACATGCCGCCCACCCTAGGCCCGGGCTCCGACGGCGCCCCGGGCTCCCGCGCCACGGAGGCCGGGCACTGCGGATTTCGGCACGGGCCGGGCCGCCATACGGGGACGAAGGCGCCCAAGGTCTTGTGGCGCCGTACGACGGTGGCGACGGGCTGCCCGCACACCGGACAGACCTGGTCCTGGCGGCCCATGACCTCAGCGTAGGGCGGCCCCTGTGCGCACCGCCTCCCCTGGGACGACGGACGGGCCCCGCACACCGTGGGGATGTGCGGGGCCGCCCCGCGCCGGGGCCACCGGTCGCCGTACGGGGTCAGGAGCCGTACGGGCCGGGGCTCCGGGGTCCTGCGGCGGTCAGGTGCTGCGCCGGGTCACGAACTCGGCCAGGGCCAGCAGTCCGACCGCCGAGTCCGGGTCGGGCACCGCGCGGGACAGCTCCTGCATCGCCCGGGCCATCCGGTCCGCCGCCTGCACCTGCGCCCAGTCACGGCCGCCCGCCTGCTCGACGGCCAGCACCGTGCGCTCCAACTCCCCGTCCTCGTAGGGCCCCTGGTACAGCTCGGCCAGCTCCGCGGCCGCCGGGGTGCCGGAGGCGAGCGCGGCCACCACGGGCAGCGACTTCTTGCGGGCCATGAGGTCCGCCCCGGCCGGCTTGCCGGTGCGGCTCGGGTCCCCCCAGATCCCGATCACGTCGTCGATGAGCTGGAAGGCCAGCCCGGCCTGGCGGCCGAACGCGTCCAGCGCCTCCACGTCCGCCTCGTCCGCTCCCGCGTACAGCGCCCCGAGCGCGCAGGCGCAGCCCAGCAGCGCGCCCGTCTTGGCCTCGGCCATGGCGAGCACCTCCTCGAGGGTGACCTCGTGGGGGCCGCGCCGCTCCATGGCGGTGTCCGCGTGCTGTCCGGCGCACAGTTCGACGACGCAGGCGGCGAGCCGGGCGGCGGCCGCCCCCGACGCCGGGTGCGGATCCTCGGCGAGCAGCCGCAGGGCCAGCGCCTGCAGGGCGTCCCCGGCGAGGATCGCGTCGGCATCGCCGAACACGGTCCAGGCGGTGGGGCGGTGCCTTCGGGTGGCGTCCCGGTCCATCACGTCGTCGTGCAAGAGCGTGAAGTTGTGCACGAGTTCGACGGCCGCGGCCGCCCGTACGGCCGTGGGCTGCCGTCCGCCGAGCGCCTGCGCCGCGGTCAGGACGAGCGCGGGCCGTATCGCCTTGCCCGCGTTGCCGGCGGCCGGGGTGCCGTCCGCGTGCTGCCAGCCGAAGTGGTAGAGCGCGATCCGCCGCATCGAGCCGGGCAGCGAGTCCACGGCCCGGCGCAGCTCCGGGTCGACCGAGGCGCGGGTGCGCTCCAGGATCGCCACGGCCTCGTGCCCGTCGAGCGACTGCTCCGGTCCCGGCAGCGCGGCGTGCCGCCCCGCCGGGATCGTCGCGCTCCACCGCGGGAGCGTGGGGCTTTGCTTGGGCTCCGTCATGAACTCACCCATGGGACCGCCTCGAAGAGTCTGCGGGCGGAGAGGCCTCCGCCACCGGGCGCGCACCCGGTGGGTGTACCCGCTCCGACGGGCGGGAACACGGCGTGCCGCTTGGACGTGACGCCCGGGCCGCAGGGGCGCGCCGGGAGCGGACCAGGACCGAAGGCGTCACCCCCAGCGGCCGATCTCGACGTTCTCCAGAACACCCAGGGCGTCGGGCACCAGGACGGCCGCCGAGTAGTAGGCCGTCACCAGATAGCTGATGATCGCCTGCTCGTTGATGCCCATGAAGCGCACCGAGAGACTCGGCTCGATCTCGTCGGGGATGCCGGACTGCCTGAGCCCGACGACACCCTGCTCCTCCTCGCCGGTACGCATGGCGATGATCGAGGTCGTACGGGCCTCGGTGACCGGGATCTTGTTGCACGGGTACAACGGCACCCCGCGCCAGGTGGGGATACGGTTGCCACCGATGTCGATGGTCTCGGGGACGAGTCCGCGCTTGTTGAGTTCCCGGCCGAAGGCGGCGATCGCGCGCGGGTGGGCGAGGAACAGTTTGGTGCCGCGCCGCCTGCTCAGCAGTTCGTCCATGTCGTCGGGGCTCGGCACCCCGTCGTGGGGCTGGATCCGCTGCTCGTACTCGCAGTTGCTGAGGAGCCCGAAGTCGGGGTTGTTGATCAGTTCGTGCTCCTGGCGCTCCTTGAGCGCCTCGACCGTCAGCCGCAGCTGGTGCTCGGTCTGGTTCATCGGCTGGTTGTAGAGGTCGGCCACGCGCGTGTGGATGCGCAGCACGGTCTGGGCGATGCTCAGTTCGTACTCCCGGGGCGCGGCCTCGTAGTCGACGAAGGTGTGCGGGATGTCCGGTTCGCCGCTGTGGCCGGCGGCGAGGTCGATGGCCTTCTCGCCGTATTTGTTGGTGGCCTGCTCGGGGGCCGAGCGCTGTTCACGGAGATGGTCGCGCAGGGACTCGGCGCGCTCCGCGACCAGTTCGACCTCCCGGCGGGGCAGCGCGAGCACCGTGCAGGCGGTGACCGCGCGGGCCGTGTACTCCCAGATGGCGTCCGGGTCGAGCAGTGCCTGCTCACCGAAGTAGGCACCGTCGGCCAGCACGCCGAGCACCGCGTCGTCTCCGTAGGGGCCGGTGCCGATCTTCTCCACCTTGCCGTGTGCGAGCAGGAACACCTCGTCGGCCTGGCTGCCGAACTCGGCGAGCACGTCCCCGGGCGCGAACCTGCGCTGCTGGCACCGCTGGGCGAGTTCGCCGAGCACCTCCTGGTCCTCGTAGGAGCGCAGGGGCGCCAGCTCGCCCAGTTCCGCGGGAATCACCGCGACCTGGTCGCCGGTCTTCACGAACGTCACCCGGCCGTCGCCCACGGCGTAGGTCAGGCGCCGGTTCACCCGGTAGGTGCCGCCCTGCACGCTCACCCACGGCAGCATGCGCAGCAGCCAGCGGGAACTGATCTCCTGCATCTGGGGTGCGGACTTGGTGGTGGTGGCCAGGTTCCGCGCGGCCGCAGTGCCCAGACTCTGTTGCGGCCTGTTCTGCTCCGCGCGGACCTCTTCGCCTACCGACATGGATATTGCCCCTCCCGATCACGCATCGATCTGCGGGAAAAGCGTCTCAGCACGCAGAGTGCCGGTGCCACTACCCGAAAGAGCGGGAATGGATCATCGCCTGTCCGGGCACACTGGGGCGCTTCGCGGAGCGGCCCCGGCGGCAGCTCGGGCCCGACCGCCCGCCGGTTCGGCCGATGATCGTCCCATCCTCCGCTGACCGGATCGGCTCGCACGCCGGGCGAAAGGCTGGTCCGGGCCGGGTGGTCACCGGTACAAGCTGCGGTACGAGGCGGCGGCGACCGGCGGCCGTCGCGCGGAGAGAAGGAGGCGGCCATGGCCCCACCCATGTCCGCGGGAACGTTCCTCGACCGGCTGCGGGCGGAGGGCCTCACGGTCGTCGAGGTCGGCGACTGGGAGCATCACAACCGCAACCACAAGGGTCCCTGGGGCCCGGTCCACGGAGTCATGATCCACCACACGGCGACCACGGGAGGCGAGCGGACCGTCGCGATCTGCCGTGACGGCCGGCCGGATCTTCCCGGACCGCTGTGCCACGGCGTCATCACCAAGGACGGGGTGGTGCACCTGGTGGGCTACGGCCGCGCCAACCACGCGGGCCTCGGCGACGACGACGTGCTGCGCGCGGTCGTCGCCGAGAAGGCGCTGCCCCTCGCCGACGAGGCGGACACCGACGGCAACCGCCACTTCTACGGCTTCGAGTGCGAGAACCTCGGCGACGGCACTGACCCCTGGCCCGCCGCGCAGTTCGACGCGATCGAGCGGGTGAGCGCGGCGATCTGCCGCCACCACGGCTGGTCGGAGCGCTCGGTGATCGGACATCTGGAGTGGCAGCCGGGCAAGGTGGACCCAAGGGGCTTCACGATGGACCGGCTCAGGGAGCGGGTCCGTGACCGCCTGAAGTGACACCGCGCGCCGGGCGACGGCAAGGATGTCCGACAATGACGGGGTGACCAGCCCCGATGTGCCGGACCGACGCCGGGCGACCGACGCGGCCGTGCTGCGTCCGTGCCTGCCCACGCCGCTGCGGGAGGTCACGGACGAGCGTTTCGCACGCCACGGGGTCCGGCTGCTGCTCAAGCGGGACGACCTGATCCACCCGGAGCTGATCGGCAACAAGTGGCGCAAGCTCGCACCCAACCTGAGTGCCGCGGCAGGCCGAACCCTGCTCACCTTCGGCGGGGCGTACTCCAACCATCTGCGGGCCACCGCCGCGGCGGGCCGGCTGCTGGGGCTGGACACCGTCGGCGTGGTCCGTGGCCAGGAGCTGGCCGACCGCCCGCTCAACGCCTCCCTCGCCCGGTGCGCGGCCGACGGGATGCGGCTGCACTTCATCGACAGGTCGACATACCGGCGCGTCTCGGAGCCGGGGGTCCTGGCCGGCGTGCTGCGCGGGGCGGACGCCGAGGACGCGTACGTGGTGCCGGAGGGCGGCAGCAACTCCCTCGCCGTACGGGGCTGCCACGCGCTCGGTGAGGAACTGCGCGGCCGGGCGGACGTGGTCGCCGTGGCCTGCGGTACGGGGGGCACGCTGGCGGGTCTGGCCGCAGGTCTGGCCCCGGACCAGCGGGCCCTCGGGGTGGCGGTCCTGAAGGGCGACTTCCTGGCCGGCGAGACGGCCGCCCTTCAGACCCTGGCCTTCGGCGGCCGCCGCGGCAGCTGGTCCGTGGACACCCGTTTCCACTTCGGCGGTTACGCCCGTACGACCGCCGAACTCGAGGCCTTCGCCAGGGACTTCGAGTCGCGCCACTTCCTGCCGGTGGAACGTCTCTATGTCGCCAAGCTGCTCTACGGACTTGTCGCCCTGGCCGAGGAGGGCGCGTTCCCGCGGGGAACGACAGTGGCCGCGGTGATCACCGGAACCCCGTTCCCCTCATCGGCCCCGGGCGCGGTCGCGGGTCACACGGTTTCCCGGTAGGCCGCCGCCTCCTCCAGGTCCAGGCGTCTCAGCAGCGTGCGGAGCATCTCGTCGTCGATGTAGCGGTGATTGCGGAGCCTCACGAAGACCTCCCGTTCGGCGCCGATCATCGCCCGGGACAGCCGGCGGTAGGTGTCGTCGGCCGTTTCGCCGGTCACCGGGTTCACCGCGCCGAGACGCTCCCACACGGCGTTGCGGCGGCGCTCCAGGACATTGCGGAGGCGGTCGGCCAGCGGCGGCGGCAGGGCGTTGTGCTCGTCCCGGAGGAGGTCCTCCAGGCGCTGCTCGGCGGCCCGCGACGCCTGCGCCTGGGCGTTCGCCTCGGCGAGGGTCTCCGCCTGGGTGTCGCGCCCCGGCAGTCTGAGCAGGCGGACCAGCGGGGGCAGGGTCAGACCCTGCACCACCAGGGTGCCGATCACCGTGGTGAAGGTCAGGAAGAGGATCAGGGTGCGGCTGGGGAACGGGGCGCCGCCGTGCACGGTCCGTGGGATCGAGAAGGCGACGGCGAGGGAGACCACGCCCCGCATCCCGGCCCAGCTGATGACGAACGGCACCTTCCAGGTCGGGTTCTTCTCGCGCTCCCGGATGCGCCGGGACAGCAGTCGCGGCACGAAGGTCACCGGATACACCCACAGGAACCGCGACACGACGACCACCGCGAACACGGCCACCGCGTACCAGGCCGCGCCCCTGCCCTCGTATTCGCCCAGTCCCCTCAGGACGACCGGCAGCTGGAGTCCGATGAGCGCGAACACCGCGGACTCCAGGATGAACGAGACCATTCGCCACACCGCCTCCTCCTGGAGGCGGGTGGCGAAGTCGACCTGCCAGTTGTGGTAGCCGAGGTAGAGGGCGACGACGACCACGGCCAGCACGCCGGAGGCGTGCGCCCACTCCGCCGTCCCGTACGCCACGAACGGGATCAGCAGCGACAGCGTGTTCTGCAGCAGCGCTTCCTTCAGGTGCGTGCGCAGCCAGTGGATCGGCACCATCAGCAGCAGGCCGACCACCACGCCGCCGACCGCTCCGAGCGCGAACTCGCGCACCCCGTCCGCCCAGGTGGCACCCTCCCCGACCGCCGCCGCGAGCGCCACCTTGTAGGCGGTGATCGCGGTCGCGTCGTTCACCAGCGACTCGCCCTGGAGGATGGTGGTGATCCGCGACGGCAGCCCCACCCGCCGGGCGACCGCGGTGGCCGCGACCGCGTCCGGCGGCGCGACCACCGCGCCCAGGACCAGCGCCGCGGTCAGCGGCAGGTCCGGCACGATCAGATAGGCGGCCCAGCCGACGACGAGCGTCGCGAAGAGCACGTACCCGACGGACAGCAGCGCCACGGGCCGCAGCTGCGCCCTCAGGTCCAGGTACGAGCTGTCGGCGGCCGCCGTGTACAGCAGCGGCGGCAGCACAAGCGGCAGGACGATGTCGGGCTCGAGCGTGTACTCGGGCACCCCCGGCAGATACGAGACCGCGAGTCCCGCCGTGACGAGCAGCAGCGGTGCGGGAATGGGGGTGCGGCGCGCAGCCCCCGCGACGGCCGCACTGCCCGCGACCAGCAACAGCAGCGGCAACACGTTCATGCCTTCCGCCCGCCCCTCTTTTGTTCACGCGGCTTCCCGCGGACCCGTCGTAACCTGGCAATCATGAAACAGTGCACGCACACCGACGCGCTGCCGCACCCCGAGCCCGAGCCCCGGAGCGAGACCTGCCTGGAGTGCCTCGCCGCCGGCACACACCCGGTGCAACTGCGGCTGTGTCTGGAGTGCGGGCACGTGGGATGCTGCGACTCTTCGCCCTTGCGGCATGCGACGGCGCACTACAAGGAGACCGGCCACCCGGTGATGCGCACCTTCGAGCCGGGTGAGAAGTGGCGCTGGTGCTTCGTCGACCATGTACTCGTGTGACCCTGGATCCGGACGGTTCGACGGTATGACGCCTGGGTACGTCAAACCGGCGCGCGCTCTTCCCGATTGGGCCCGCAGACCCCTAGCCACTGTGCGTATACATAGGTTTACTATGAGTGACAGCAAGGGGCCGGGGTCGCGGGGACAGAAAAGCCGGTAGCGCGATAGCGTCACCGCTGAACCATGTAGGCGTTACCCCGGGGGGCAACCCTCGGCCCCCGAATAAGCTTGTACCACCTTGGAGGTGAGGGTGTCCCAGATCGCAGGCGAGCCCGCGACCCAGGACTTCGTGGAAGTCCGGCTGCCGGCAGCGGGTGCCTACCTGTCGGTGCTGCGCACGGCCACCGCCGGTCTCGCGGCCCGTTTGGACTTCACCCTCGACGAGATCGAGGACCTGCGCATCGCGGTCGACGAGGCCTGCGCGATCCTGCTCCAGCAGGCCGTGCCCGGCTCGGTGCTCAGCTGCGTCTTCCGGCTCATCGACGACTCGCTCGAGGTCACGGTCGCGGCCCCGACCACGGACGGTCACGCACCGTCACGGGACACTTTCGCCTGGACCGTCCTTTCGGCCCTGGCCGGCAAGGTCTCCTCCGCGGTCGCCGACGACAAGACCGTGTCCATCAGCCTCTACAAACAGCGCGGCGCGGGACCCGGGCCGGCGTGACGAACGGGGACGGGCCGGTGCGGGACGAAGAGCGCGGCACACGGGAACTTTCCGCCGGGAACGCCGGCGACCCCAGCGGGTCGCAGCGGACGGCGGGCGGCGTGGACGGCATCCCGGAGCAGGCCCGTCCGCATCCGGAGGACGACGCCTCGGCGGTCGCGGCACCCGCGCAGGCACGGGCGGCCGGGGCACAGGAGGCGTTGTCCCAGGGGGGCGGCGGACGACAGGATCCGGACGGTGCCGCACTGAGCACACCCTCCGGAGGAAGTGGGGCCTCCCCGGCGCATGGGGGTTCCTCCGCTCGAGCGCAGTCGAGAGTGGGGGGCGAGCCGAGAGCGCGGGGAAGGGTGACGGGCGGGACGATGAGCGAGCACGAGCGAAACGCCGAGCAGAGCGTGCCGGGCGGTGCGCAGCACGATCCACAGGACCGCAGCGGGGCGCGGTCCATGTTCGTCGAGCTGCGCAAGCTGAAGGAGGGCAGCCCGGAGTACGCGGAGCTGCGCAATCAGCTGGTCCGGATGCATCTGCCGCTCGTCGAGCACCTCGCGCGCCGCTTCCGCAACCGCGGCGAGCCGCTGGACGATCTGACCCAGGTCGCCACCATCGGCCTGATCAAGTCGGTGGACCGCTTCGACCCGGACCGTGGCGTCGAGTTCTCGACCTACGCGACACCGACGGTCGTCGGCGAGATCAAGCGGCACTTCCGGGACAAGGGCTGGGCGGTCCGGGTGCCGCGGCGCCTGCAGGAGCTGCGCCTGGCCCTGACGACGGCCACGGCGGAGCTGTCCCAGCTGCACGGCCGCTCCCCGACGGTGCACGAGCTGGCCGAGAAGCTGGCCATCTCGGAGGAGGAGGTCCTGGAGGGCCTGGAGTCCGCCAACGCGTACTCGACGCTGTCCCTGGACGTCCCCGACACGGACGACGAGTCCCCGGCGGTCGCGGACACCCTGGGCGCGGAGGACGAGGCGCTGGAGGGTGTGGAGTACCGGGAGTCGCTCAAACCACTGCTCGAGGATCTCCCGCCGCGAGAGAAGCGGATCCTGCTTCTCCGCTTCTTCGGCAATATGACGCAGTCGCAGATCGCGCAGGAGGTCGGCATCTCCCAGATGCACGTCTCGCGCCTGCTGGCCCGGACCCTGGCCCAGCTGCGGGAGAAGCTCCTGGTCGAGGAATGACGAAGGGCGACCGGATGCCGGTCGCCCTTCGGTGCCCGCACGACGGCCCGTGACGCCGTCCGTGCGCCTACTTCTGGTCCTGTACGTTCCCCGGCCCCCGGATGCCCAGCGCCCGTGTGGTCGCCGGGTTCACCAAAAGCACCAGGGCCGCCACCGCGACGACCGCGAGCGCGATGCCGCCCGGAATCGCGAGGCTGTCGGCCTGGAGCAGGTTGTACGCCACCGGAAGCGCCATGATCTGCGTGATGACCGCAGGCCCCCGGCTCCAGCTGCGCCGCAGCAGCAGACCGCGCGCGGCCAGCAGGGGCAGCAGCGCGAGCACGATCAGGGTGATGCCGCCGGTGACGGCCTGCCGGCGGTCGTCCGGTGAGCCCGTGAGGCCCAGGACGAGGATCCACGCGCCCCCGGCCACGAGGGCGAGGCCCTCCAGGGCGGCGAGTGCCGCCGCGACGGTCAGCCGCACGGGACGGGGCTCGGCGTCGGGGATCGGGGAGGTGGGGTTCTGCTCAGCGCTCACCCCTGAAGGGTAGCCGTCGCCCCGCGTCCGGCCGGCGGGGGCGGGCACCGGGCGGACACGGTCGCCGGACCCCGGGCCGCTCCCGGCGACTGTGCTCAAGGCCACTCCCCCTCCTCTTACCGGATCCCTACCTCGGCCTGGGACGAGTACCGCCGAGTAGGTAACCTGCAACCCATGCGTGCACTTCTCGTGGTCAATCCGGCGGCAACCACCACAAGCGCACGTACCCGTGATGTCCTGATCCACGCGCTGGCGAGCGAGGTGAAGCTCGAAGCGGTCACCACCGAGTACCGGGGGCACGCCCGGGACCTCGGCCGCCAGGCTTCGGAGAGCGAGGACATCGAACTGGTCGTGGCTCTCGGCGGCGACGGCACGGTCAACGAGGTCGTCAACGGGCTGCTGCACCAGGGTCCCGACCCCCTCCGGCTCCCCCGCCTCGCCGTCGTGCCCGGCGGGTCGACCAATGTCTTCGCCCGCGCCCTCGGCATTCCCAACGACGCCGTGGAGGCCACCGGCGCGATCCTCGACGCCCTGCGCGAGGGCCGCGAACGCACGGTCGGTCTTGGCCTGGCCGCGGGCGCCCCGGGCACCGAGGACGAGTCGGTGCCCTCCCGCTGGTTCACCTTCAACGCCGGTCTCGGCTTCGACGCGGGCGTGGTGGGCCGGGTCGAACAGCTGCGGGAGCGGGGCAGGCGCTCCACCCATGCGCTGTATCTGCGCCAGGTGTGGCGCCAGTTTCTGGACGAACCCCACCGCAGGCACGGGACGATCACCCTGGAGCGGCCCGGTGAGGAACCGGTCGAGGATCTCGTCCTGTCCATAATCTGCAACACGGCGCCGTGGACCTTTCTCGGCAATCGTCCGGTGTACGCGTCGCCTAAGGCGTCGTTCGATACCGGACTCGACGTACTCGGTCTCAGCCGCATGTCGACGGCCGCGGTTGCCCGGTATGCGACCCAGTTGCTCACTTCGTCCCCCGAGCGCGGGCCCCGCGGCAAGCACGTGGTCTCCCTGCACGACCTGAGTGGCTTCACCTTGCATTCGAAGGTGCCGCTGCCCCTCCAGATGGACGGCGACCACCTCGGGCTGCGTACCAGCGTGACGTTCACAGGCGTACGCCGTGCACTGCGTGTGATTGTGTGAGCAGAAGGGGCCAAACTCCTTTCACTCGAACGTTTAGGCCAGGATCCACCCCTTGGAAGTACGGCTGTGACCTAGTCGACACCAAGGAATCAAAAAAAACTTTTCGGAAGGGGTTGTATCCGCCGCTGAGGTTTGCGAGTCTCTACGTGGCGCTCGGGACGGCCCGCTTCATCGGCATCCTCAGAGCGCCGGAACCCCTCCTCAATCCACAGGACCACGTCAGTGAGTCTGACGCTCGGCCCTTCACTTGTTGAGGGATTCGTGAAAGCGTTCACATTCACAAGCAATCCGCACGTAACACCAAGAGAGGTAGCAGCCATGGACTGGCGTCACAACGCCGTTTGCCGCGAGGAAGACCCCGAGCTGTTCTTCCCCATCGGCAACACCGGTCCTGCGCTGCTGCAGATCGAGGAAGCCAAGGCCGTCTGCCGTCGCTGCCCGGTTATCGAGCAGTGCCTGCAGTGGGCGCTCGAGTCCGGTCAGGACTCCGGCGTCTGGGGTGGTCTCAGCGAGGACGAGCGCCGCGCCATGAAGCGCCGCGCCGCCCGCAACCGGGCCCGTCAGGCCTCCGCCTGACACATCCACCCCGTACGAGCCTGAGCTTGGCGGCGCGTACAGCGAGTACGCATCTCCCGCCCCCGAGCCGCAGCGCGCAGTACCCCCGGTGCGCAGCAATAGCTGGCAACTGAGCTTTAGCCCCGGACCACTTGTGGTCCGGGGCTCATTGCTGTGCCGGCGGCGGTTCGGAGGGCGCCCCCCGAGGGTCACGCGTGGGCGGGGACCGGGATGTCCAGGATCACCCGCGTGCCCCGCCCGGGCGCCGGGACCATGTCGAACGTGCCGCCCAACTCGCCCTCCACCAGGGTCCGTACGATCTGCAGGCCGAGGTTGCCCGCCGTCTGCGGGTCGAAGCCCTCGGGCAGACCGACCCCGTCGTCCTGGACGGTGACGAGGAGCCGGGCCTCCTTCGTCGTACCGCCGCGGACCGCCGAGACCTCGACCGTGCCGGTCTCGCCCTGACGGAAGCCGTGTTCCAGCGCGTTCTGCAGCACCTCGGTCAGCACCATGGACAGCGGGGTCGCGACCTCGGCGTCCAGGATGCCGAAGCGGCCGCTGCGCCGGCCGGTGACCGTGCCGGGTGAGATCTCGGCCACCATGGCCAGCACCCGGTCGGCGATCTCGTCGAACTCCACCCGTTCGTCCAGGTTCTGAGACAGCGTCTCATGCACGATGGCGATGGAGCCGACCCGCCGTACGGCCTCCTCCAGGGCCTCCCGTCCCCGCTCGGACTCGATGCGGCGGGCCTGGAGGCGCAGCAGGGCGGCGACCGTCTGGAGGTTGTTCTTCACCCGGTGGTGGATCTCTCGGATGGTCGCGTCCTTGGTTATCAACTCCCTTTCGCGGCGCCGCAGTTCGGTGACATCCCGCAGCAGGACGAGCGAGCCGATACGGGTGCCCTTGGGTTTGAGGGGGATCGCGCGGAACTGGATCACCCCGTCGTTGGCCTCGATCTCGAACTCACGCGGCGCCCAGCCGCTGGCGACCTTGGCGAGCGCCTCGTCCACGGGGCCCCGGGTGGGGGCGAGTTCGGCGGTGGTGTGGCCGAGGTGATGGCCGACCAGGTCGGACGCGAGGCCCAGCCGGTGGTACGCCGACAGCGCGTTCGGCGACGCGTACTGGACGGTGCCGTCCGCGTCGAGGCGGATCAGTCCGTCTCCGACACGCGGCGAGGCGTCCATGTCGACCTGCTGGTCGGGGAATGGGAAGGCGCCGGCCGCGATCATCTGTGCCAGGTCGGAGGCGCTCTGGAGGTAGGTGAGTTCCAGGCGGCTCGGGGTACGCACGGTCAGCAGGTTGGTGTTGCGCGCGATGACGCCGAGGACGCGTCCCTCGCGTCGTACGGGGATGGACTCGACCCGGACCGGGACTTCCTCGCGCCACTCGGGGTCGCCCTCGCGCACGATCCGGCCCTCGTCCAGGGCCGCGTCCAGCATGGGACGGCGGCCGCGCGGGACGAGGTGGCCGACCATGTCGTCCTGATAGGAGGTGGGGCCGGTGTTGGGGCGCATCTGCGCGACCGAAACGTATCGTGTGCCGTCGCGCGTGGGGACCCACAGGACGAGGTCGGCGAAGGAGAGGTCGGACAGCAGCTGCCACTCCGACACCAGCAGATGGAGCCACTCCAGGTCGGAGTCGCTGAGGGCGGTGTGCTGGCGGACCAGTTCGTTCATGGAGGGCACGTCTGCGAGGGTACCCGGGAGCTGCGGCAACGCTCGAAATCAGCCAAGCGGCAGCTCCGCCTCCGCGGCATACCGGCCCCGAGAACACCCGCGGGCCGCGGCGCCTGGGAGGGACCCTCAACCCTCCCGGCACCGCAGCCCGGAGCAGCAACGGCCACGGGGTGTGCGGTCCCGGTCGGCCGAAGGTGAGGAGCCGGTGCAGTCAGGGCAGAGCGCCCCGGTTCCTCGGTCCGTCCTCCTGTGCGGGGAAGACGGAGGTTCGTGCGAGATGGTCTTGCCGGTGCTGTTCTCGCCCGTACGACGGGAACACTTTACGTGCATTACCTGCACTCGTGGACTAGACCATGTCATGGACCATGGTGCTGCGTCCGGGGGCGTGTGTCCATGCGTCGGCGGATGTTTGTTTGTCTCTTCATCGGACATCCCCCGACGGTCCCACCGCAGAGTAGCGGCCTTCGGCCCGCGCGGGGGCCGGATCGCCACCGTGCGGCCGTCAGCACGCCTCCGTCACCTTCGCCGGGGCGCGCGGCGGTCCCGCCGATGCCGCGCGAGGAGATGACCGGGGGCTTCGCGAAGCGGTAGCGGGAGGCGAGGATCCGGGCTGCGCACCCCTGTCCCGAGGGGGCGATTCTGCTAGATTGGTCTATACCACATGTGTCCTCGCGTGTGTGCCCTCGGGTTCCCACGCGAGCCCCTCCTCAGATCGGCAGGCCCAGCGTGGAAGTTGTCATCGTTCCGGACGCCAAGGCGGGTGGCGAGCTCATCGCCGAGGCCATGGCACAGCTGCTCGAACGCAAGCCCGACGCCCTGCTCGGCGTGGCCACCGGATCGACGCCGCTGCCCGTCTACGAGGCGCTGGCGGCCCGGGTGCGCTCCGGGGCCGTCGATGTCTCCCGGGCGCGGATCGCCCAGCTCGACGAGTACGTGGGCCTGCCGGCCGACTACCCGGAGTCGTACCGCTCGGTGCTCGGCCGCGAGGTGCTCCGGCCGCTCGGGATCGGCATGGGGGCGTTCATGGGGCCCGACGGCACGGCCGAGGACCTACGGGCGGCGTGCGCGGCATACGACGCGGCGCTGGCCGAGGCCGGCGGGGTGGACCTGCAACTGCTCGGGATCGGGACCGACGGGCACATCGGGTTCAACGAGCCGTGCTCCTCGCTTGCCTCCCGCACCCGGATCAAGACGCTGACGGAGCAGACCCGGATCGACAACGCGCGCTTCTTCGACGGCGATATCGACCAGGTTCCGCACCACGTCATCACCCAGGGCATCGGGACCATCCTCGAGGCCCGGCACCTGGTGCTTCTCGCGACCGGCGAGGGCAAGGCGGACGCGGTCGCCGCGACCGTCGAGGGGCCGGTCGCCGCGGTGTGCCCGGCCTCCGCGCTCCAGCTCCACCCGCACGCGACCGTCGTCGTGGACGAGGCCGCCGCGTCCAAGCTGAAGCTCGCCGGCTACTTCCGGCACGCCTACGCCCACAAGCCCGACTGGCAGGGCATCTAGGGGGTGTTTCGACCGGAGACGTTCACCGGCTCGCGGCGCCCGGCCCGGCACCCGGGAGTCCCTCCCCGGCGGGAGGGCGCCGGGTCCCTGCGCCCTCCCGCCGGGTGTCACCTGCCGGCGATGACCTCCGCCGCGGCGCGTCCGCAGACCCGCGCCGCGCCGTGCGTGGCGATGTGCAGGGCACCGCGGGGGGTGGACTGCGGGACGCCCATCTCGACCACCAGGGTGTCGGGGCGCCGCGCGAGGATCGTGTCGAGGGCCCTCTCCATCCACGGGTGACGGTGCTCGTCGCGGACCACCGCCACGATCCGCCGCGCTCCGGCGGCCTCCAGCACCGCCCGTCCCGCCGCCTCCCCCGCGAAGCTGCCCGTCTGCGTGCCCGGGAGCATGCGGAGCAGCTCCGCCGCCACGCCCCACGGGGTCTCGTCGCCCACCGCGATGTTCGCGACCGGTGTGAGGGCGGCGACATACGGCGGCTCGGTGAGCGGGGCGAAGCCCTCCGCTCCGGTGACGGTCAGCGCGCGCCGGGCCGCGAGCAGACCGATGTCGGCGTCCGGGGCCGGCCGCGCGACCGTGCTCTCCGCTCCCGCCGACGCGGTCCAGCGCGCCAGCGCCCGGACCCGCTCGGCCGCCTCGGCGAGCCGCTCCTCGGCCAGCTCACCCGAGCGCACCGCCGTGACCAGGGCGTCCCGCAGGCGTCGTACCGTCTCGTCGTCCGCGAGGCCGCCGCCCACGCAGATGGCGTCCGCGCCCGCGGCGACGGCGAGGACGCTGCCCCGCTCGATGCCGTAGGTCCCGGCGATCGCGCGCATCTCCATGCCGTCGGTGACGATCAGGCCGTCGTAGGCCAGTTCGCCGCGGAGCAGGTCCGTCAGAACCCGCCGGGACAGCGTGGCCGGGCGGTCCGGGTCCAGGGCCGGGACCAGGATGTGGGCGCTCATCATCGCGCGTGTGCCGGCCGCGACGGCGGCCCGGAAGGGGGCGAGTTCGCGCTCCTGGAGCACCGCCGACGACGCGTCGATGCGCGGCAGCGCGTGGTGGGAGTCGACCGCCGTGTCGCCGTGCCCGGGGAAGTGCTTGGTGCAGGCGGCCACGCCCGCGGACTGCAGGCCGGTGACGTAGGCCGCGGTGTGGCGGGCCACCAGGTCCGTGTCGGCGCCGAAGGACCGCACGCCGATCACCGGGTTCGCGGGGTTGGAGTTCACATCGGCGGAGGGCGCCCAGTCGAGATTGACCCCGCACTCCGCGAGCCGGCGGCCGAGCTCGTAGGCCACCGCGCGGGTCAGCTCCACGTCGTCCACCGCGCCCAGCGCGTGGTTGCCCGGGAAGGAGGAGCCGGTCCTCACCTCCAGGCGGGTGACATCACCGCCCTCCTCGTCGATCGCCACGAGCACGTCGTCGCGTTCGGCGCGCAACTGGGCGGTGAGCGCGGCCAGTTGTCCGGGTGAGGCGATGTTGCGGCCGAACAGGCCTACCGAGGCCAGACCCTCGCCGAGGCGGCGCAGCAGCCAGTCGGGGGCCGTGGTCCCCGTGAAGCCGGGCTGGAGGACCGTCAGCGCGTCGCGGGTGAGGGTGTCTGTACCGCTGGCGAATGTCGTCATCGGGTGGCGTTATCCCTTCACTGCGCCCGCGGTCAGGCCCGCGGCCATCTTGCGCTGGACGAGCAGGAACAGGACGACGATGGGCACGGCCATCATCGTGGCCCCGGCCATCATCGGGGCGTATTCGGTGCCGTGTTTGGTGGTGAAGTTGCCGAGCCACACGGTCGCGGTCTGGTGTTCCTGGCTGAGCAGCATCAGGGCGTAGAGGTACTCGTTCCAGGCCTGGATGAAGCCGTAGACCGAGGTGGCGACCAGGCCGGGGGCCAGCAGCGGGAAGACGACACGGAGGAAGGCGCCGGTGCGGGAGCAGCCGTCGACCATGGCGGCCTCCTCCAGCTCCCTGGGGATGTTGACGATGAAGCCGCGCAGCGTCCACACCGTGAAGGGGAGGATGAATGTCAGGTACGTGATGATGAGGCCGGTCAGCTTGTCGTACTGACCGAGGTCGTTGAGCAGCAGAAAGACCGGGATGATCATGGCGACCAGCGGGACCATCTGCACCGCCAGGATGCCCACGATCACGATCTTGCGGCCGCGGAAGGCGAAGCGGGAGATGGCGAGCGCGGCCAGCGTGCCGACGACCACGCCGATCACGACGACCGTCAGGGACACGGTCAGGCTGCGGCCGACCGGGCCCCAGAAGTCCGCGATGTCCAGCGCCCGGCGGAAGTTGGCGAGCGTGATGCCGGTCGGCAGCAGGCTGGGGTCCGTGTCGATGGCGTCCTTCGCCGGCTTCAACGCCGTGTTGAGCATCCAGTAGAGGGGAAAGCCGGCGGTGACGAAGACGAGGAGGCCGAGGATGTTCCAGCCGAGCCTCGACTTCCGGCGGCCGGAGGTGACGAGGGCGCTCATTCGACCTCTCCGATCTTCAGCATCTGGCGCATGTAGACGGCGACCACGCCGAGCAGCAGCAGCACGGTGATCAGGGCGATCGCCGCCCCCTGCGCATAGTCGTTGACGACGAAGGCGCGGTCGTAGGAATAGGTGTTGAGGACCTGGAACTCCGCCTCGGGATGGCCGCCCCGCATCACGAACACCTGGGGGAAGACGCCCATGTCCCAGATCACCGACAGGGTGGTGAGCATCACGAGGACGGGCCTGAGGACCGGCAGGGTGACATAGCGCAGGACACCCCACGAACCGGCGCCGTCCAGCCGCGCGGCCTCCTCCAGTTCCTTGGGCACCTGGGTCAGGCCCGCGCTGAGGGTGATGACGACGAAGGGCACGGCGCCCCACACCACCAGGAGCATGATCACGGTCAGGCCCTCCGGTCCGCTGGCGAACCAGTTGTGGCCGATCATCTCGACGCCGGGCAGTTTGCTGAGCAGCGCGTTGAAGACGCCGTAGTCCGAGTCGAAGAGCCATTTGAAGACGGTGGTGGCCACGATGACGGGCATGCCCCAGCTCGCCACGAGCACGATGTTGATCAGGGTCTTGAGCCAGCCGGAGACCCGCTGAAGCAGCAGCGCGATCGCCATTCCCGCGACCATCGTGAAGACCACGGAGCCGGCGGCGAAGACGATCGTCCGCAGAACGACGGCCCAGAACCCGCTGTCGCCGAGCACCTTGGAGAAGTTGGCGAACCCGACCGACTCGGGCGGCTGGAATCCCCACAGCTGGGACTGGCCGAACTTCTGGAAGGAGAGGGTGACCAGACGGACCAGCGGATAGCCCATCACCAGGGCGAGGACCAGCAGACAGGGCGCGAGCAGCAGCCAGGGGGCCGCGGCCCCGCTCGGCGTCCGCTTGGTGCGTGGCCGGTCCCGGACGGCGGGTGGCGGCGCCGGCCGCGGCGGCGGCACCTTGGCAGGGGTGGTCGTGTCTGCGGCACTCATCGCGCGCTCCTCAGCGGTCCCTCGGGTCGAACGGGACGCAGGGCCCCGGCCCCCGGGCACCCCCGGGGCGACAGGGCCCTGCGCGTCAGGTCACTTGGTGTTGATGACCTTGTCGATCGCGGCGTCCGCGTCCTTCGCGGCGGCCTCCACGGACTTCTTGCCGGTGCCGATGTCCTGGAGCATGGTCTGGAGGATCTGCGCCTTCTCCACCTGTCCCCAGCCGGGTGCCATCGGGACGAACCAGTTGGACTCGGCCGCGTTGGCGGGGACCGCCGTAGCGGGGTCGTGCTTCAGCGTGGCGAGGTCCGTCTTGTTGTTGGGCAGGTTGCCCTTGGCGATCAGGCCCTTCTGGCCCTCGGACCCGGTGAACGCGTTGATCCACTCGGCGGCGAGCGCCTGCGCGTCGGACTTCACCGGGATGGCGAGGTCCGAACCGCCCAGGAACACCGGGATGTTCTTGCCGGACGGGCCGGGCATCACGAAGTTCTCGAGGTTGTCCTTGAGCTTGCCGGTCTTGTCGTTCTTCGGGTCGGCCGCGGTCGCGCCCTCCCAGGCGGCGGCGAAGATCATGGCGGATTTGCCCTGGCCGTAGACGATGTACCGGTCGGACTCGTCCTTGGTCTTGTCGCCGTGCATGTAGGTGTCGACGACCTTCTTGAACTCGGTCAGGCCCTTGACCGACTCGGGCGAGGACAGGTTGGCCTTCCACTGGCCGCCCTCCTCCTTGGCGATGGAGCCGCCCGCGTCGTAGACGAAGGACATGGCCGCGTACCAGTCGCGCGTCGGCTGGTACCAGGCGTTGAACGTGCCGCCCTGCTTCTTCTGGATCTTGTCCAGGTCGGCGGTCAGCTCCTTGTACGTCTTCGGGGGCGTCTTGATGCCGGCCGAAGCGGCGATGTCCTTGCGCCAGTTGGCGACGCGACCGCCGGCGTAGTACGGCACGCCGTACGTCTTGCCCTCGTAGGTGACGGAGGTCTTGAGGCCGTCCAGCCACTGGCCGGAGTTGTCGAACTTGGCCGGGTCCACCTCGGCGAAGGCGCCCTTGACCATGTAGCCGAGCATCTCGCTGTTGCCCATCTCGACCACGTCGGGCACCTTGTCGGTGGCGAGGACCGCGTCGAGCTTGGTGTTCTTGTCCGGCCAGCCGTAGTACTCGTGCTTGATCTTAAGGCCGGGGTGCTTCTTGGTCACGGCGTCGTCGGCGGCCTTCACCAGCCCGGGCCAGTTGTTCTGGGCGTCGACCGTCAGCCAGACGGTGAGTTCCTTGGCGTCCGACCCCCCGGACGTGCTGCCGCCGTCCCCGCACGCCGCGATGGAGACCATCATGCCCGCGATTCCGATCGCGGCTATCAGCTTGCGCTTCACGCCATCCTCCTCAGGGATGCCACAAACCCCCCTTGTCCCCGCGGCGACTGATGACGAGTACCGCCCGTGGGGCCGGGACCTGGACCAATGGTGTAGACCAGTACGGGGGAGCTTGGCCCAGACCAATAGGAGTGTCAAGGGAGTTCGACGCGGTCGGGGCGTCCGTTATGGGACCTACATATGCAAGGACCTTTAAGTAGGAACCCAGCGAAATGGGCAGGCCAGTGAGGGGCCGCCCGACTGGACCACTTCCGTGCGGTGGACTAGACCAACCGGAGTACCGACGGTATACAGAGGGGACCCCCGGCCGCGTGACGGGGATCGCGGAACGTGCGGGGGCACCCCCCGTGGAGCCGTGCCACGATGTGAGCCGTGACCGACGGCGTGTCGGTCACTTCGGCATCCGGAGCCGGGAAGGCAGACCATGAGCACCGACGTCAGCAGTGCGGAGAGCGAGGGCGGGGCGACCGTCCGCACCGCGCGCGTGCCCAAGTACTACCGCCTGAAGAAGCATCTGCTGGGCATGACGGAGACGCTGCCGCCCGGAACGCCGGTACCGCCCGAGCGCACGCTCGCCGCGGAGTTCGACACCTCGCGCACGACCGTTCGCCAGGCCCTTCAGGAACTGGTCGTCGAGGGCCGGCTCGAGCGCATCCAGGGCAAGGGCACGTTCGTCGCCAAGCCGAAGGTCTCCCAGGCCTTGCAGCTGACCTCGTACACGGAGGACATGCGCGCTCAGGGCCTCGAACCGACCTCGCAGCTGCTGGACATCGGCTACATCACCGCCGACGACACCCTCGCCGGGCTGCTCGACATCTCGGCCGGCGGCCGGGTGCTGCGCATCGAGCGCCTGCGACTGGCGAGCGGCGAGCCCATGGCGATCGAGACGACCCACCTGTCCGCCAAGCGCTTCCCGGCGCTGCGCCGCTCGCTGGTCAAGTACACCTCCCTCTACACGGCACTCGCGGAGGTCTACGACGTCCATCTCGCGGAGGCCGAGGAGACCATCGAGACCTCGCTGGCCACCCCGCGCGAGGCGGGCCTGCTCGGCACGGACGTCGGCCTGCCGATGCTGATGCTCTCCCGGCACTCGCTGGACCGGCGGGGCCAGCCGGTGGAGTGGGTGCGGTCGGTGTACCGCGGGGACCGGTACAAGTTCGTGGCACGGCTCAAGCGGCCTCAGGAATGAGCCGCCGGCAGGGCTTTCCCCGCTGCTGAGGACCGATATCCGGACGAGGTCTTCCGCTTCCGGGATGCCGTCACCTACATTGCCTGCGCATTACACAGGTGAACACTGAGGGGACGGAGCCAGCAGATGTCAGATCGGCCGGATGGGACAAGAGCGGCGAGGGTGACGCCGCTGCGCGTCGTCATCGCCCTCTGCCTCGTAGCACCCTTTGTCGCGATGCTGTGGGTCGGCTCCTACGCCAAGACCGATCCCACGCTCATAGGGATTCCTTTCTTCTACTGGTACCAGATGCTGTGGGTGCTGATCTCCACGGCGCTGACCATGGTGGCGTACCAGCTGTGGCGGCGTGACCAGCGCGCCCGCGCCGGCCGCGAGGGAGGTGCGTCGCGATGAAGGACGGCGTGAACGGCGTCGCGCTCGGCGTCTTCGTCTTCTTCTTCCTGGCCGTCACCGTCGTGGGCTTCCTGGCGGCGCGCTGGCGCAGGGCCGAGAACGAGCACAGCCTCGACGAATGGGGCCTCGGCGGACGGTCGTTCGGCACCTGGATCACCTGGTTCCTGCTCGGCGGGGATCTGTACACGGCGTACACCTTCGTGGCCGTACCGGCGGCGATCTACGCGGCCGGCGCGGCGGGCTTCTTCGCGGTGCCGTACACGATCCTCGTCTATCCGCTGATCTTCACCTTCCTGCCCCGGCTGTGGTCGGTGTCGCACCGGCACGGATACGTCACGACCTCCGACTTCGTGCGCGGCCGCTTCGGCTCGAAGGGGCTGTCGCTGGCGGTGGCGGTCACCGGCATCCTGGCGACGATGCCCTACATCGCGCTCCAGCTGGTGGGCATCCAGGCCGTGCTGGACGTGATGGGCGTGGGCGGCGGCGAGAACACCAACTGGTTCGTGAAGGACCTGCCGCTGCTGATCGCCTTCGGAGTGCTGGCCGCGTACACCTACTCCTCGGGCCTCAGGGCCCCCGCACTGATCGCGTTCGTGAAGGACACGCTGATCTACATCGTCATCGCGGTGGCGATCATCTACATCCCGATCAAGCTGGGCGGTTTCGACGACGTCTTCGCCAAGGCGGGCCAGGCGTTCGCGCAGACCAGCCCGGTGACGGGCAAGCCGCGCGGAGCCCTCGCTCCGCCGGAGGCGGGCCAGTGGACGTACGCGACGCTCGCGCTGGGCTCCGCGCTCGCGCTGTTCATGTACCCGCACTCGATCACGGCGACGCTGTCCTCGCGCAGCCGTGAGGTGATCCGCCGCAACACCACGATCCTGCCGCTGTACTCGCTGATGCTGGGCCTGCTGGCGCTGCTCGGCTTCATGGCGATCGCAGCCGGGATCAAGGTGCAGAACGGGCAGCTGGCGATCCCGCAGCTGTTCGAGAACATGTTCCCGGACTGGTTCGCGGGCGTGGCGTTCGCGGCGATCGGCATCGGCGCGCTCGTCCCGGCCGCGATCATGTCCATCGCGGCCGCCAACCTCTTCACCCGCAACATCTACAAGGACTTCATCAAGCCGGACGCCACGGCGAAGGAGGAGACCCGGGTCTCCAAGATCGTGTCGCTGCTGGTGAAGGTGGGCGCCCTGATCTTCGTCCTGACGATGGACAAGACGGTCGCCATCAACTTCCAGCTGCTCGGCGGCATCTGGATCCTTCAGACCTTCCCGGCCCTGGTCGGCGGGCTGTTCACCCGCTGGTTCCACCGCTGGGCGCTGCTCGCGGGCTGGGCGGTCGGCATGATCTACGGCACGCTCGCGGCGTACGGTGTCGCCTCCCCGACGCAGAAGCACTTCGGGGGCTCGGCGAAGGAGATCCCGGGCATCGGCGAGATCGGCTACATCGGTCTGACGGCGTTCGTGCTGAACGTCCTCGTCACGGTGGTCCTGACCTTCGTGCTGAAGGCCGTGAAGGCCCCCGAGGGCGTCGACGAGACCAGTCCGGACGACTACACGGCGGACGCCGGCGACCCGGGGGTGGAGGTGGAACTGCCCCCGGCCACGGCCGGTACGTCCCACTAGGGAGCGATGCGCGACGGGCCGCCGGAGGAAATTCGGCGGCCCGTTGTCGTACCCGTCCGGCACACTCGCCCTCATGGACATCGTCATCCGGCACGCGGCCCCGGACGAGTACGACAGCCTCGGCGAGATCACCGCCGAGGCCTACCTCCGGGACGGCCTCCTCGACTTCGGCGAGAGCGACAAGTACCTCTTCGAACTGAAGGACGTCGGCAAGCGCGCCGCGGCCGCCGACGTGCTGGTCGCCACCCGGGAAGACCGCGTACTCGGCGGCGTCACCTTCGTCCCCTCCGGTGGCCCCATGGCCGATATCGCGGGCCCCGGCGAAGCGGAGATCCGGATGCTTGCGGTCGCGCACGACGCCCGCGGCCGGGGGGTCGGCGAGGCCCTGGTCCGCGCCTGCGTCGACCGCGCGCGGGCCACGGAGGGCTGCGTACGCCTCGTCCTGTCGACCCAGAGCAGCATGCGCCCCGCCCACCGGATCTACGAACGACTCGGTTTCGTCCGCACCCCGGGCCGCGACTGGAACCCCCTCCCGGACATGGACGACCTCACTCTCCTCACCTACGAGTTGACGCTCTGACACTGGAGCGACACAACATCTGGGGGTGTCACCGCTCCCCGGCACAAGATGTATGCTCATGCTCGCTGTCGCCGCAGGGGAATCCGGTGCGAATCCGGAACTGTCCCGCAACGGTGTACTCGCGTGCATGCGCACGCCTGTTCAGTCCGAGGACCTGCCGACAGCGCGCCCGGCCGACCGGTCCGGGCGCCTGACGTCCGGGCCTCGTGGAGTGGGCCGGTGGACGCGACGCCCGCGCGCGCTCGTGAGCTGCCCCTGCCCTCCGCCAGGCTCCGTGCCGAGCGAGGGAGAGCCCCACGTGACCATCGCGCCAGCCGATCCGGCTTCAGCGACACCGGTTTCGGTGCCGTCCGCGGTGACCGACGGGACCGACGGTCCCGGTGCCGCGCTGCTGCGGACGCTGACCGAGCTGACCGCCGACCTCCCCGACGCCGACCCCGGCCGGGTCGCCGCCGCCGCGCTGCGGGGCCGGTCCGCTCGCGGGGACTCCGACATCGCCGCGGAGCTGCGCGAGCTGGCCACGGAGGCGGCCGCCGGCCTCATCTCCGAGGATCCCGCCTACTCCCGGCTGGCCGCCCGGCTGCTGACGATCGGCATCCGTGCGGAGGCCGCCTCCCAAGGCGTGACCTCGTTCACCGAGTCCATCGCCGTCGGGCACCGGGAGGGCCTGATCGCCGACCGGACCGCCGCCTTCGTACGCCTGCACGCCGGCCGTCTCGACGCCCTTGTCGACCCCGGCGCCGACGACCGCTTCGGCTACTTCGGGCTGCGCACGCTGCACAGCCGCTACCTCCTGCGGCACCCGATCACCCGGAAGGTCATCGAGACTCCCCAGCAGTTCCTGCTGCGCGTCGCCGCCGGCCTCGCCGAGGACGACACGAACCGCTCGGTGGACGACGTCGCGGCGCTCTACGGACTCATGAGCCGCCTCGACTACCTCCCCTCCTCCCCCACCCTCTTCAACTCCGGCACCCGGCACCCCCAGATGTCGTCCTGCTATCTCCTCGACTCCCCGAAGGACGAGCTGGACAGCATCTACGACCGCTACCACCAGGTCGCCCGCCTCTCCAAGCACGCCGGCGGCATCGGGCTGTCGTACTCCCGCATCCGCTCCCGCGGCTCGCTGATCCGCGGCACGAACGGGCACTCCAACGGCATCGTCCCCTTCCTGAAGACCCTGGACGCCTCGGTCGCCGCCGTGAACCAGGGCGGCCGGCGCAAGGGCGCGGCCGCCGTCTACCTGGAGACCTGGCACTCCGACATCGAGGAGTTCCTGGAGCTGCGCGACAACACCGGCGAGGACGCCCGCCGTACGCACAACCTCAACCTGGCGCACTGGGTCCCCGACGAGTTCATGCGCCGCGTCAACGCGGACGGGCAGTGGTCGCTGTTCTCCCCCTCGGACGTGCCGGAGCTGGTCGACCTGTGGGGCGAGGAGTTCGACGCCGCCTACCGCAGGGCCGAGGCGGACGGCCTCGCCAGGAGGACGATCCCGGCCCGTGATCTGTACGGCCGCATGATGCGCACCCTCGCGCAGACCGGCAACGGCTGGATGACCTTCAAGGACGCCGCCAACCGCACCGCCAACCAGACGGCCGAGCCGGGCCACGTCATCCACTCCTCCAACCTCTGCACGGAGATCCTGGAGGTCACCGACGACGGGGAGACGGCGGTCTGCAACCTGGGATCCGTCAACCTCGGCGCGTTCGTCGCCGGCCAGGACATCGACTGGGAGCGGCTGGATCAGACGGTCCGCACCGCCGTCACCTTCCTGGACCGCGTCGTCGACATCAACTTCTACCCGACCGAGCAGGCGGGCCGGTCCAACGCCAGGTGGCGCCCGGTGGGCCTCGGCGTGATGGGCCTTCAGGACGTCTTCTTCAAGCTGCGCCTGCCCTTCGACTCACCACAGGCCAGGGCTCTGTCCACGCGGATCGCCGAGCGGATCATGCTCGCCGCCTACGAGGCGTCCACCGACCTCGCCGAGCGCAACGGCCCGCTGCCGGCCTGGGAGAAGACCCGCGCCGCCCGGGGCGTGCTGCACCCCGACCACTACGATGTGGAGCCGGCCTGGCCGGAGCGCTGGGCGGCGCTGCGCGAGCGGATCGCGGCCGTCGGCATGCGCAACTCGCTGCTCCTCGCGATCGCGCCGACCGCCACGATCGCCTCCATCGCGGGCGCGTACGAG
Source organism: Streptomyces sp. NPDC047079 (assembly GCF_040643755.1). Classification (NCBI taxonomy): domain Bacteria; kingdom Bacillati; phylum Actinomycetota; class Actinomycetes; order Kitasatosporales; family Streptomycetaceae; genus Streptomyces; species Streptomyces sp. NPDC047079. The sequence goes on along the minus strand of NZ_JBEYUZ010000017.1, from coordinate 108,957 downwards.
TGCATCGAGCCGCAGGTGTCGAACCTGTTCAAGCGCGAGACGCTCTCCGGCGAGTTCCTCCAGGTCAACTCCTACCTGGTGCGGGACCTGAAGGAGCTCGGCGTGTGGGACGCCCGCACCCGTGAGGCGCTGCGCGACGCCAACGGCTCGGTGCAGGACTTCGCGTGGATCCCCGAGGACGTACGGGCGCTGTACCGCACGGCATGGGAGATCCCGCAGCGCGGCCTGATCGACATGGCCGCCGCCCGCACCCCGTTCCTGGACCAGGCCCAGTCCCTGAACCTGTTCATGGAGACGCCGACGATCGGCAAGCTCTCCTCGATGTACGCCTACGCCTGGAAGCAAGGTCTGAAGACGACGTACTACCTGCGCTCCCGTCCGGCGACGAGGATCGCCCGCGCGGCGCGAGCGTCCGTTCCCGTGCAGCAGGTGGCCGGCCCCGAGGCCGTCGCCTGTTCCCTCGAGAACCCCGAGTCCTGCGAGGCCTGCCAGTAATTCCGGCCCGCCACCCGACCAAGACCCCTGGAGGACGGCGCTTCGCGCCGATTGTCATGACTGATCAGAATCTGCTCGACCCCGGCTTCGAGCTGACCCTGCGCCCCATGCGTTACCCGGACTTCTACGAGCGCTACCGGGACGCCATCAAGAACACCTGGACCGTGGAGGAGGTCGACCTCCACTCGGACGTCGCCGACCTCGCCAAGCTCACGCCGGGCGAGCAGCATCTGATCGGCCGGCTGGTCGCGTTCTTCGCGACGGGCGACTCGATCGTGGCGAACAACCTGGTGCTGACCCTCTACAAGCACATCAACTCGCCCGAGGCGCGCCTGTATCTGTCGCGGCAGCTCTTCGAGGAGGCCGTCCACGTCCAGTTCTATCTGACGCTGCTGGACACCTATCTCCCCGATCCGAAGGACCGGGCCGCGGCCTTCGCGGCCGTCGAGAACATCCCCTCCATCCGTGAGAAGGCCGGGTTCTGCTTCAGGTGGATGGACTCGGTCGAGAAGCTCGACCGGCTGGACACGAGGGCTGACCGCCGCCGTTTCCTGCTCAATCTGATCTGCTTCGCCGCGTGCATCGAGGGCCTGTTCTTCTACGGCGCCTTCGCGTACGTCTACTGGTTCCGGAGCCGGGGTCTGCTGCACGGCCTGGCCACCGGCACCAACTGGGTGTTCCGTGACGAGACGATGCACATGTCGTTCGCCTTCGACGTCGTGGACACCGTCCGCAAGGAGGAGCCGGACCTCTTCGACGACGCGCTCCAGCAGCAGGTCACCGACATGCTGAGGGAGGCCGTCCGGGCCGAGCTTCAGTTCGCGCGGGACCTGTGCGGTGAGGGCCTTCCCGGCATGAACACGGAATCGATGCGGCAGTACCTGGAGTGCGTCGCCGACCAGCGTCTGACGCGCCTCGGCTTCGCCCCGGTGTACGGCTCGGAGAACCCCTTCTCCTTCATGGAGCTCCAGGGTGTTCAGGAGCTGACCAACTTCTTCGAGCGGCGTCCTTCGGCGTACCAGGTTGCGGTGGAGGGCAGCGTCGACCTGGACGAGGACTTCTGAGACCGCGCCGCCTTCAACTGGCGGTCGATCCGGCGCTCGTGGAGAAGGCACCCGAGCGCCGGGCCCAGGAGGAGGGCGAGGAGGAGCAGGACGGTCGCGTAATCCGTGAGTGCGTTCATGCGGTAACTGTCGTTCACGGCCCACGGTCCTGACAGTGGCAGGACTGCCCTCCACCCTCGAATTACTGCCACTTCCGGGGCACACTGGCACCATGCTGAGGAACATCGCCGCCGTCCTGCTCGACGGAGTGCATCCCTTCGAACTGGGCGTCGTGTGCGAGGTGTTCGGGATCGACCGCAGCGACGAGGGCCTGCCGGTGTACGACTTCGCGGTCGTCTCGGCCGAGGGCCCCGCGCTCGGCACCCATGTCGGCGGACTCACCGTGTCCACGCCCCATGGGCTGGAGCGGCTGGAAGGGGCCGACCTGATCGCCGTACCGGCCGGTGACACCTATCAGAGCCGGGAGTACCCGCCGGAGCTGCTCCAGGCGCTGCGGCGAGCCGTCGCGCGGGGCACCCGGGTGCTCAGCGTCTGTTCCGGCGTCTTCCTGCTGGGGGCGGCCGGGCTGCTGGACGGGCGGCGGTGCACGGCGCACTGGCGGCACGCCGACGTCCTCGCGCGGCGCTTCCCTCGGGCGGTCGTCGAGCCCGACGTGCTCTACGTCGACGAGGACCCGGTGATCACCTCCGCGGGCACCGCCGCCGGGATCGACGCCTGTCTGCACCTCGTGCGCAAGGAGCAGGGTCCGGAGGTGGCCAACCGTATCGCCCGGCGGATGGTGGTGCCGCCGCACCGCGACGGCGGCCAGGCCCAGTTCGTCGAGCGACCGCTGCCGCGCTCGCAGTGCGACACGGTCGCCGAGGTGCTGGTGTGGATGGAGCGCCACCTCGACCGGGAGGTGACCGTGGAGCAGCTGGCCGCCCGCGCGCACATGTCCCCGCGCACCTTCGCCCGCCGGTTCCAGCAGGAGACCGGCACCACGCCCTACCGCTGGATCCTGCGCCAGCGGGTCCTGCTGGCCCAGGAGTTGCTGGAACGCACCGACGAGACGATGGACACGATCGCCGGCCGCACCGGATTCGGCACGGCGGCGGCGCTGCGCCACCAGTTCGTGCGGGCCCTGGGCACGACTCCTGCCGCCTACCGGCGCACGTTCAGGGGCCCGGAGGCCGCCTGAACGTGCGCCCGGCGGGTCATCGTGGCAGCGCCCTCAGCAGCAGTCGGCGCGGGCGGAGCGTGATGCCGATGCGGAGCCTCGGGTCGGACCCGGGCGCCTCCTCGAAGCGGTAGGCCGACGCCAGCTCCGCCATGATGAGCGTGAGTTCGGCCATGGAGAAGTGGTCCCCCGGGCACTTGCGGTTGCCGACCCCGAACGGGGTCATCGCGTACTTCGGGACGTCCTTGGCGCGCTCCGGGAGCCAGCGGTGGGGGTCGAACCGCTCGGGCTGCTCGTAGGAGCGCGGGTCGTGCTGGATCGCGTAGGGGCTGTACACGACGTCCGCCCCGGCCGGAATGCGGTACCCGCCGAGCTCGGTGTCGGTCACCGCCCGCCGCGTCAGTATCCATACGGCGGGGCGGAGCCGCATTGTCTCGACGATGACATTGGCGGTGTACGTGAGCTTCCGGACGTCCTCGAATGCGGCCAGGCGGCCACCCGTGACGGTTTTCACTTCGTCGCGGATCTTGTCGCCCTGTTCCGGGTGATCCGTGAGCACCTGGAGAAGCGACATGACCATGGAGCCCACTGTTTCGCTCCCGGCCGTGACGATGGCGACGACCTGGTCGTGGATCTCCTGTTCCCCAATGGGCTCACCGTTACGGTCCTTCGCCTCCAGCAAAGCCATCAGCAAATCGTTCGGCTTTTGACCGGAGGCCCGGCGGGCGGCCACGATCTCATCAACCAGGAGATGCAAATCGGCCAATGCCCGGTTGAATGCGCGATTGGCCGGAAGCGGCAGGCGGTACAGCGGTCCGAGCGGTATCACCATGCGCTGGTACATGCCGCTGAAGAGCGTGGCGAGCGCGGCACAGATCCGCTCGGCCCGCTCGTCCATGTACGTGCCGCCCAGCAGACAGCGGGCGGCGACGCGCACGGCGACCCGGAACGACTCCGTCGTGACATCGATGGTCGCGCCGGAGCGCCAGCGTTCCACGAGCGCGCGCGCTTCCTCGGCCATGACCGGCCCGTAGCCGGGGACGGCCTCCTGCCGGAAGGCCGGCTGGATGGCCCGTCGCTGACGCTGGTGGAGCGGCCCGTTGCTGGTGGCGACGCCCTCTTTGCCGAGCAGGTCCTCAAGGGACTCCCACAGTGGGCCGCCTATCTCGAAGTCGGTGCTGAGCGCGAGCGCGCCGGCGAGCGCGGGGGTGGTGACCGCGTACACCGTCTTCGGCCCGAGCCTCAGCCGGACCACGCCGCCGTCCTCCCGCAGCCGGCCCAGAAAGCCGAGCGGATCACGGAAGAGCTTCCAGCCATGGCCGAGGAGGGGGACGCCTCCCGCGGCGAGCGGCGGCACGCCCGGTGGCGCCGCCTCTTCGGATACCTTCGAACCGACCGATTCCAGGGTCATTTCTCACCTGCCGCTTCGTTCTCGACGTACGGGGGTGTCGAGCGGTCATCCCAGCTGTCGACCATGTAGCGGCCGGACTCGTGGTGGAACCAGTACACGGCGCTGAACCAGTTCCGCATGTTTGCGACGATCGCCTTCACGGTGTCGCTCAGTTCCTTTCCCTGCCCGGTGTCGTCCGCAAGGGATTCGGCGAACAGAAGTGCCTTCTTTTCGGCATCGAGGAAATCGGTTATGCATTCCTCGATCCGCCGCCTCATTTCTTTGACGGCTTCTTCGAGAGTCATTCCCTCGTGGTGGATGAGGCTGATACCGAGATTGTGGACCTCATCTCCCGCGATTTCCTTGGGGAGAGAGCACAGATCGTTGTACCAGGCGGCGAACTCCTGGCTCAGCAGTGCCGCCCGCCGGTATGCGGGGTGTTTCCGCACGGCGTTCGGCAGTTCGCATCCCGCGCTGGTCTCGAGCAGGTCGGTCCAGATCCAGTGCGCGAAGGTCAGCCGCCTCAGCTCCAGGTAGGCGTCGACCGTCGGGACCGTCCCGCGGGTGCGGTTGCGGTACTCCCGGTCGTACGCCTCGATCACCGCGTGGAAGTGCCGGGCGAAGCGCGCGTTCCACCCCTCGCCGAGGAACGCGTTCAGGCGCCCCACGCTGTCCGCGAACCCCGCGACCAGGGGATCCGGGTGGTGCAGATGGTGCCCCGGTGACTCCAGGGCCGCATGCAGCTGGAACCTCAACCTCCGCCAGGCGGCCGCCCGGCGGTGGACGATGTCACGGTCGTGACGGTCGTCCCAGACGAAGAACCACGCACTGTAGTCCGCTATCGCCTGCAGGACCTCGTCGGGGGCTCCCAGGTAGTAGCCCGCCATGAGGTCGGTGTAACGCAGTCCGTCGGCGTACTCCTGGACCTTGTCCGCCCGCATCAGCCGCTTTTCGAGCAGCCAGGAACGCGTCTTCTCCTGCAGGCGGGGCCAATACGGGTGCAGTCGACGCGGAAACGCGGTCTCGATGACCGGCAAGGACAGCGCCGGTGGAACCGCGACCGCCGTCGTCGGTGAAGTGCTGTGTGGGAAAGCTGGCACGAACAAACCCCTCTCAGCCGCCGGATGGCGCTGCGCCCCTCCCGCCGTGCCGGGCGCGCGCCGTTGCGTATCCCCGCGCTTTCCATTCAGCACTACAACTGACCGGTCTGGGAACGGATTTGGCCCACACATCACCGACGGTGCCGAGAATATCCCTTGTGTGACTGAATATGGATCAGTTCAGTCGTACACGGGATCGAATGTGCGGCACACAGATGAACGACGCCTGGGCGGGAGCAGTACCCGGCCAGGCGTCGTCGGCGCTGGATCTTAGAGTCTTCGGCCTCGATCTCAGTCTTCGGCCCTGGGTCTCAGTCGTTGGCCACCACGGGGTAGCGGGGCTCGTTCTCGGCCATCTGCCGCAGGGCCTCCTTGCGCTCGCGCTTGGACAGCCGGTCGATGTACAGGTAGCCGTAGAGATGGTCCGTCTCGTGCTGCAAACACCGGGCGAAGTAGCCGGTCCCGCGCACCTTGACCGGGTTGCCCTTCTCGTCCTGCCCGGTCACCTCCGCGTAGTCGGGCCGGGCGAGCGGCGCGTACGCGGTCGGCACGGACAGACAGCCCTCGTTGCTGTCGTCGAGGCGCCGCCGGTCGGCGGGCAGGTCAACGAGCTTGGGGTTGCAGACGACACCGACGTGCCGCACGCCCTCGTCGTCTTGGCAGTCGTAGACGAAGACCTTCAGGTCGACGCCGATCTGGTTGGCGGCCAGGCCCACGCCCTCGGCGGTGCGCTGGCTGGCGAACATGTCCGCGACCAGCTGCTCCAGCTCCGCGCCGAACTCGGTGACGTCCTTGCACTCCTTGTGCAGCACCGGATTCCCGACGACCGTGATCGGCCGCGAGGTGCCGCGCTCGCGCCAGGCCGTCTCCCGCTCCTCGGTGTCCTCGGTGTCGATGACGAAGCCCTCGTCGTCCACGGGGAGCACGCCCGCGTGCTGCTGATCGGTGTCCTGCTGCGCCATGACCGACGTATGCCTTCCTGCAACCATGGGAATTCCTGCGAGTACAGCCTACGGGGCGTGCCCGGGTGCTTCCCGGGGATCCGTGGGCCCAGGGCCTGGTCAGCAGACCTCTTCGAGGTCCCGCCAGTCCCGGGAGTCCGGGCTGTCCGCGACCCAGCCGTCGAGCAGCCCACGCACCAGCGACGCGGGCGCCGCGATGCCGCACTCGCGTTCGGGCACCCACAGCTGCCCGTCCGTACGGTGCCCCAGCGGTCCCGGATGCCCGGGCTCGCTGTGATCGTGCGGATCGAGGTGCTCGCCGTCGCCCTCGTCGGACGGCATCCGGGACTCGGAGCACGCGCGGCACAGCAGCCGTACGGACGAGGACCAGTCCTCGGCGGCGAACCCGGCGTCGGCGGCCAGCTGCTCCAGTGCGTCCCGGTCGTCCTCGGTCGCGGCCTCCAGCAGCACCACCCAGGTGGGCACCGGCGACGGCGCCCACAGCTCGATCTCGTCGAAGACCGGGTAGGCGTGCCCGGCGGCCGTGGTGCGCTCCCCGTTCGGTACGCCGTCGTGCAGCACGACCTCGCCCCAGCGGCGCCCGGAGGAGGGCAGCGGGATGGAGAGCACCTCGATGCGCGCGGGGTCCAGCCGGCCTCCCCACACGACCTCGGCCTCGCCCTCCGGTGACAGCCGCACGGCGGCGCTGCCCAGCTCCATCCCGGTGGGCTCGGCGGAGACGGTGGCACCACCGGGCACCCGCAGGCCGTACGCCTGCCAGGCGCGGCGGGCCAGCGGCCAGTCCTGGAGGGCGGTGGCGGCGATGCCCACGTTCCACCAGTCCGGCGCGCCGGACTCCCGGTCGAGCAGGGCCACGGCGCGCAGACCGGCCGCGCGCGCCTGCTCCCAGTCGTGGCGGAACTTGTGCAGCAGGGCGAGGTTGAACCAGGACTCCGACAGCCACGGCTCCAGGTCCGCGGCGCGTGTCAGCAGCGCACCCGCGTCCTCGTACCGGCCGTCGCCGATCAGCGTGAACGCGCGGTCGGTTGCCTGCCGCCAGGAGGCGGAGGGCCGGTGCCGTCCCTTCCCGAAGATCCTCACGATTCCCGCCTGCCAGTCCCTTGCGATTCCCGCCTGCTGGTTCCTCGACGTCCGCGGGGTCACGCTCGAGTGCCCCCGAACACCCTCTCCTGGCATCCAACCACGTACCGCCGGACGGGCGCTCATTACCCATGGGTTACCCCGCTGTCGGCAAGGTCAGACCGTCTCTCTGCAACACCCTCGCGAGTGACTCCACGACCTCAGGCTCGTAGTCGCGGGCGCAGGCGAGGCGCAGCCGCTCCAGCGCGCTGAGCGCTCCCCCGGGGCCGGCTTCCTCCCGCGCCATCTCCTCGTAGGCGTTCACGGCCCGGACGATCCTGGCGCTGACCGGCTGCTCCCGGTAGGGGTCGGCCTGCCGCTCGACGATGACCGCGACCTCGGCGTCCACCCCGGTCTGCCGTACGACGGCGCCGCCGAGGAGCGCGATGCGCCGCTGTTCCTCGGCGGGCAGCGCGGCGGTGGCTCCCGCGGGCACGGGGTCGACGAGGCTGAGCTGCCCGGTGTCGTGCATGAGCGCCGCGTACTCCAGCACGGTCAGCTCGGGCTCGGTCAGGCCCAGCTCCCGGCCGACGGCCCGGCTGAGCGCGGCGACCCGGCGGGCGTGCCCGGGGGGCGTGTACCCGGCGATCTCGGTGGCGCGTGCCAGGGAGGCGATGGTCTGCCGGTAGGTGGTGCGCACGGCCGCGTACCGCCGGTAGGAGAGCTGGGTGAGCAGCAGGGGCAGCGAGAAGACGGGCAGCGCCCACAGGCCCACCACCGCGACGGCCGGCGACATGACGGCACCGGTCGCGCAGACGGCGGAGCCGATGCCGAGTCTGGCGCGCAGTTCCTCGCGCAGCAGCGGCCCGAACGGCCAGCGGGTACGGGAGTGCGCCAGGGCGGCGGCGAGCACGGCGTCGCAGAGGGTGGTGAGCACCAGGAGGGCGACGACGAGCAGCGTGTACGCGGGCCCGCCCCAGCCGTCGGTTGCGGCCCGACGGTAGACCGGCTGGAAGCAGACGGCGGCGAAGCCCACGGTCAGCAGGCGGCGGGTGAGATGGTCGGCGGCGGAGCCGCGGCCCCGGGCCACATGGGGGACACAGCCCGCCAGGGCCGCCGCGAGGACCACGGTAACGACCTGCGCCACTCCGTGGTGGGTGGGCCGTCCCGCGATCTGCCCGAGCAGGGCGTAGGAGAGCGCCCCGGCCGCGCCGAGGGGTGCGGGCTCCCGCTCGTCGCTGCCGCTCCACCGGGACAGCTCCCCCACGGCGACGAGCACCCCGAAGGCGAGGGCGACAGCGGGTTCGTCGAGGCCGTGCCAGAGGGTCAGGCCGAGACAGCCGGCGGCGAGCAGCACTGCCGTGGTGTGGGCGAGGACGAGGGGGACGGGGAGGCGGCCCGCGGTCATGCGCCGCCCCCGCCGGAGCCGCGCCCGGCCGGCTGGCCGGCCACGGGCAGGGCGGGCGGTGGTACCGCTTTCGGGCGTTCCTCGTCGGCGGTCACCACCGGGTGCCAGCCGTGCCGGTCCAGTGCGCGGATCAGCGCGCGCACCATCGCCGGGTCGAACTGCGCGCCCGCGCACCGCTGAAGCTCCTCCAGGGCGGCAGCGACGGGCCGGGCCCGCCGGTAGGAGCGGGTCGACGTCATCGCGTCGAAGGCGTCGGCGACCGCGACCACCCTCGCGGACTCCGGGATCTGGCGGCCTCTCAGCCCGTAGGGGTAGCCGGTGCCGTCGAGCCGCTCGTGGTGGTGGAGGATCGCGGACCGTGCCTCGTCGAGGAAGCCGATGCCGCGGACCATCTCGTGGCCGTACTCGGGGTGCAGCTCGATGATCCGGCGCTCCTCGGGCGTGAGCGGGCCGTCCTTGCGCAACAGCCGGGTGGGCACGCCGAGTTTGCCCACGTCGTGCAGGATCCCGGCGAACCGCAGTACCTCCACGCGCCGGTCGTCCAGGCCGAGCTCGCGCGCGATCATCATCGAGGCCTGTCCGACCCGTTCGCTGTGGCCCCGGGTGTAGCCGTCCTTGAGGTCGACGGCCTGGACGAGCGCGCGGATCGTCGCCTGGTGGGCGGCCCGCTCCCGGTGGTACTGGGCGAAGACCCAGCAGGAGACGTACATGGGCAGCAGTACGAGCAGGGCGGTCACCGGCCCGTAGAGGCTGCGCCACAGCACGGCCATCATCAGTCCGGCCAGCCCGTGCACGGTGACGGGCGCGAGGGAGCGCAGGAACAGCCCGCACCAGGCGGCGCGCGCCGGTACCCTCCCCCGGGGCCCTGAGGGCATGGAGGGTGCCCCCACGCCCAGCGCCAGGATTCCGCCGTCGAGCACGGCCAGCACCAGGCAGAACGCCACGACCGCGGCCCCGGCGGTCAGGAGGGCGTGGGGGAAGTCGGGGCCGACGACCGCGGCCCGTCCGCCGAGGGACCAGTGGACGCGGGAGGCGGCCCACACGGCGAGTGCGAGCCGCGCGGCCCGCCAGGCGCGACGCAGCCATGACGGCCGCTCGGCGACGCGGGCGAGCAGGGCACCGGGCAGCGGAACGAACGCGGCGGCCGCGGGCGGGAGCAGAAAGGCCCCGGCGAGCAGGACGGGGTAGAAGGTGCCCATTCCCTCCAGGGCCCGGCGGCCGCAGAGGGGCCCGGGGGTTCGCCCCGTCCGGGTGCGGCCGAGGGCCCGGGGCAGCGGCAGTTGCTCGCAGACGACGTAGAGCGCGGCGAGCAGGGCGATCGCCCACCAGGGGACGGGAAGGTCCGGGAGGGGGGCCACGCACACCAGGGCGCCGAGGACGGCGCAGCCGACGTACGCGGCTGCCGACGGCCGGACAGGCCCCATGACGTACCTCCCCCCGAACCCGCGCCGTGTCCCGTACCGGGCGGGCCCGGCCTTGCCCTTTTCAGGCTCGGGAGCCTAGAGGGGAGGGCGGGCCGTAAGTGCGGCTTCGGGGGGAATCCGTGGGGCCCTGCCCCACGGATTAGCACGTTCGGGTGACGGGCCCTCGAGAATTGACCGCCATCCCGAACAGGAGTTCAAGACTCCTGTGTCCGGGCGGTCGTGCTCCCTCGCGGCCGGGAGCTCAGGACTCCTGGGGTGTGGCCGCCACATCGTGCTCGGGCACCGTCTGCCCCGAGCGGATCAGCTCGATGCGGCCCATGACCTTCGCCCGAAGGTCGCTCGGCACGTCGTCGTGGCCGCAGCACCGCTTCACCAGCTTCTTCACGGCCTGCTCCAGACCGTACTTCTCGAGGCACGGCGAGCATTCCTCGAAGTGGTGCTGGATCTTCGTGCGGTCCACGTCCGGCATCTCACTGTCGAGGAACTCGTAGAGATGGTCGAGGACCTCACTGCAGTCCGTCTCGTGCGGCTCTCCGCAGCTCATGAGCCCGAGCCTTTCGCTTCGTCCGACTCTCCGGCGCCGGCCGGGACCAGCCCGCGCTCGCGGGCGTAGTCCTCGAGCATGCCGCGCAGTTGACGGCGGCCCCGGTGCAGCCGGGACATCACCGTACCGATGGGTGTCCCCATGATGTCCGCGATCTCCTTGTAGGCAAAGCCCTCTACGTCCGCGAGATACACGGCGATGCGGAATTCCTCGGGGATCGCCTGGAGCGCCTCCTTCACGTCCGAGTCGGGCAGGTGGTCCAGCGCCTGCGACTCGGCCGAGCGCAGCCCGGTCGACATGTGCGACTCGGCGCGTGCCAGCTGCCAGTCCTCGATCTCCTCGGCCGCACTGCGCTGAGGTTCGCGCTGCTTCTTGCGGTACGAGTTGATGAACGTGTTGGTGAGGATCCGGTACAGCCAGGCCTTCAGGTTGGTGCCCTCGCGGAACTGGTGGAAGGACGCGTACGCCTTGGCGTAGGTCTCCTGCACCAAATCCTCGGCGTCCGCGGGGTTGCGCGTCATGCGCAGCGCGGCGGAGTACATCTGGTCCAGGAATTCCAGCGCGTCCCGCTCGAAGCGCGCACTGCGCGAGGCGGACGACTCCGCGCCCGTCCCCCGGCCCTCGGGCTGCTCCGCCTGGCCGTGTTCGGTCCCTGCGTCGGTACCGGTGACCGGACCCACCTCCTCCAGCGATGTGGCGGGACCGAAAGCGGTCCCACTGAGATCGGAGGATAGACGAACACCCTTGCCTGCCGCCGCTCGAACAGGGGCGGCCTTCGACGCGTGCAGCACCGTCCACTCCAGGTCAGCGCTGCTGCTGCGGCTCGGGCAGATGGTCGAACCCATGCGGCGGACTTCCTCTCGTCGTGCGGTGCAGCACGGCCGGTGCTGTCTGATCCGCACAACAGTGGCCCGTCACGCAACATTCCCGGGCGTCAGCCGAGTGTCCCGAGTGACGTCACCCACATCGCCACGGCGTCCGTGATGATCTCCGTGGCCTGCTCCTGGCCGAGGTCCGCACGCTTGGGGACGGCGAAGCCGTGATCGGCGTACGGCACCTCGACGATGTCGTAGGGCCCTGGAGGGAACTCCTCCGGTCGTCCGAAGGGGTCCTTCCCGCCCTGGACCACGAGAGTGGGCACGCCCGAGCCCAGCAGTTCCTCGGCGCGGGACCTCTCGGGACGGCCCGGCGGGTGGAGCGGGAAGCTGAGGGCGAGGACGGCGGCGGCGCCGAGCCCGACGGCCGTGCGGCAGGCGACCCGGGCCCCGGCGCTGCGCCCGCCGGCGATCAGCGGCAGCCCGGGTTCCGCCAGGGCGGGCCACACCCCGCGCCAGCCCGCGTCCAGCGTCTTCGGCGCGGGCGCCACTTTCTTGCCGGCGACGCGCCAGGGCTGCTCGACGAGCGCGACGCTCACCCCCTGCGCGGGCAGGGCCCGGGCCAGCGCCTGGAGGTCCCGTGCCTCGACGCCGCCCCCGGCGCCGTGACCGAGGGCGAGCACCAGCGCGGCCTCGCGGGCCCGGTGCCAGGTGACACGGGCCATGCCTGCGTCGGTCTCCACGCTCTGCGTCGCATCCGTCACGTCCGCCGCCCTTCGCCCCTGCGCGCGTGTCCGCATCGGTCGTCCGTGCCCCCGGTGGGCACGTCAGAAGAGTGTGCCCTCCTCGGGGGCCTCCAGCTCCTTCAGCAGCTCGGGGCCGTTGTTGCGGACGTTGCTGACCGCGGTGGAGACCGGGTAGGCGCGCATCAGGCCGGCGGGCGGCGCCTGGAGCAGGGAGCGCAGGTCGTCCGGGTCGGTACGTGAGGGGTCGAGCCAGGCGTCCCAGCGGTCCGGCGTGAGCATCAGGGGCATGCGCGGGTGGATGTCGGACAGGGAGCGCGGGCCCTCGGCGGGGGCGACGGCCAGCGGTGTCGTCTCCGCCTCCGTCGTGATCACCGAGCAGGTCACCCACCAGGCGCGCGGATGGTCGTCGGGCAGCGTCCTGTCCCGCCAGAACTCGTAGAGGCCGGCCATCGCGAAGACCGAGCCGTCGGCGGGCAGCACGAAGTACGGCTGCTTGCGCGGCCGCTTCTTCCTGCCCCCCACCTCCAGATCCCGTTCCTGTGTGCCGGTGACCCACTCGTAGTAGCCGTCGGCCGGGACGATGCAGCGCCGGGCGGCGAAGGCACGGCGATACGACGGCTTCTCGTGCACCGTCTCCGCCCGCGCGTTGATCATCCGTGCGCCGCCCTCGGGCGACTTGGCCCAGGACGGGACGAGGCCCCAGGTGAGCCTGCGCAGCTGGCGAACCGGCCGCTGGTCGTCGGCGTCCTTCAGGGGGCGCTCCAGGATCGCGTAGACCTGCTTGGTCGGGGCGACGTTGTAGTCGGGGGCCAGGGTCTCCTCGGGCTCCTCCTGCCGGGCTCCTGACTCCGCTCGCGCGGAGGGCACCCCCTGCTCGACCTCAAAGATTCCTGCGAGATCCTCGGGCCTGCGACTCGCTGCATACCGTCCGCACATACGTGCCACCCTGCCAGATCCGCCGACACCCCAGGAGCCACTCACCCCGATGGACAGCCTCGCCCCGACCTCACTGAGCTCGCTCGCCGGCCTCTGGGACCAGGTCTTCGGAAGTCAGCCCGATCCCGACCTGTGGGTGGTGATCGCCACCCTGGTCGCCGCGCTCGCCGTGGTCGTCCCGCGGGGCGCCTGGCGGATCGCCCGCAACGCCGTCACCATCGCGCACGAGGGCGGCCACGGACTGGTCGCGCTGCTGACCGGCCGTACCCTCACCGGCATCCGGCTGCACTCCGACACCAGCGGCCTCACCGTCAGCCGCGGCAAGCCGTACGGCCTCGGCATGATCCTCACCGCCGCCGCGGGCTACACCGCTCCCCCGCTGCTCGGCCTCGGCGGCGCGGCGCTGCTCGCCGCCGGGCACATCACCCTGCTGCTGTGGCTGGCCACCGCGCTGCTGCTGGCGATGCTGGTGATGATCCGCAACGCCTACGGGGCGCTGACCGTGGTCCTCACCGGTGCCGGCTTCCTGCTGGTGTCCTGGCTGGCCGGTCCACAGGTGCAAGCGGGGTTCGCGTACGCGGTGGTGTGGTTCCTGCTGCTCGGCGGGGTGCGGCCGGCCTTCGAGCTTCAGGCCAAGCGCTCGCGCGAAGGCGCCCGGGACTCGGACGCGGACCAGCTGTCCCGGCTCACCCATGTACCGGCGGGGCTGTGGCTCTTCCTGTTCCACGTGGTGTCGCTGTGCTCGCTGATGGGCGGCGGACAGTGGCTGCTGGGTCTGTGACAGCGGTGACGGCCCGTCCCCCTGTGCACGGCCCTCTCCGCGCCCTATCAGACAATGGTTTCGCTCCGGTTTCGCCGCTTTTGATCAAGATCTACGGGCTGGACCAAGCACTACAGTGGGGCGCATGACCGTTAACCCCGCACACACCGCCCTCTGGCCCGCCCCACACGCGAGCGGAGCCGTCGACGCGACGGTCCACGTGCCCGGGTCCAAGTCGGTCACCAACCGGGCCCTGGTCCTCGCCGCGCTCGCCTCCGAGCCGGGCTGGCTGCGCCGCCCCCTGCGCTCGCGCGACACCCTGCTCATGGCCGGAGCCCTGCGCGCGCTGGGCGTCGGTATCGAGGAAGGGGTCGGTCCCGACGGCTCCGGCGAGACCTGGCGGGTGATCCCGGCCGCGCTGCGAGGCCCGGCCACGGTCCACGTCGGCAACGCCGGCACCGTGATGCGCTTCCTGCCCCCGGTGGCCGCGCTCGCCGACGGCCCCGTCCGCTTCGACGGCGACCCCCGCTCCCACGAGCGCCCCCTGAACGGCGTGATCGACGCCCTGCGCGTCCTGGGCGCCCGTATCGACGACGACGGCCGCGGCGCCCTGCCGCTGACCGTGCAAGGCGGCGGCGCGCTGGACGGCGGCCCGGTGTCCGTCGACGCGTCCTCCTCCTCCCAGTTCGTCAGCGCCCTGCTGCTGTCCGCCCCCCGCTTCAACCAGGGCGTGGAGGTCCGTCACACCGGCTCGACGCTGCCCTCCATGCCGCACATCCGTATGACCGTCGACATGCTGCGCGCGGTCGGCGCACAGGTCGACACCCCGGAGTCGGGCGGTGAACCGAACGTCTGGCGGGTCACGCCGGGTGCCCTGCTCGGCCGGGACCTGACCGTCGAACCGGATCTCTCCAACGCCCAGCCGTTCCTCGCGGCCGCGCTGGTCACCGGCGGCAAGGTCGTCATCCCGGACTGGCCGGCCCGCACGACCCAGCCCGGCGACCGGCTGCGTGAGATCTTCACCGAGATGGGCGGCTCCTGCGAGCTGACCGAGCGGGGCCTGGAGTTCACCGGTTCGGGTGCCCTCCACGGCATCGACGTGGACCTGGGCGAGGTCGGCGAACTGACCCCGGGCATCGCGGCGGTCGCGGCCCTCGCGGACTCCCCGTCCACCCTGCGCGGCGTCGCCCATCTGCGGCTGCACGAGACGGACCGGCTGGCCGCGCTCACCAAGGAGATCAACGAGCTGGGCGGCGACGTCACCGAGACCGCCGACGGCCTGCACATCCGCCCGCGCCCCCTGCACGGCGGGGTCTTCCACACCTACGACGACCACCGCATGGCCACGGCGGGCGCGGTCATCGGCCTCGCGGTCGACGGCGTACAGATCGAGAACGTGGCGACGACGGCCAAGACGCTGCCGGACTTCCCCGAGCTGTGGACCGGGATGCTCGGGGACTGACGGGCGGACTTGAGATCATGCGCCGCTACGGCAAGCACACCGACGAGGACGACATCCGCAGCCGCCCCAACCGCAAGGGCAACCGGCCGCGTACGAACATCCGGCCGAAGCACGAGGACGCGGCGGAGGGCATGGTCCTCACCGTCGACCGCGGCCGGCTGACCTGCCTCGTCGACGGCCGTCCGGTCGTGGCGATGAAGGCCCGCGAACTGGGCCGCAAAGCAGCGGTGGTCGGCGACCGCGTCGCCCTCGTCGGGGATCTGTCCGGCACCAAGGACAGCCTCGCCCGCATCGTCCGCATCGAGGAACGCACCTCGGTTCTGCGCCGTACCGCCGACGACGACGATCCGTACGAGCGCGTGGTCGTCGCCAACGCCGACCAGCTGGCCATCGTCACCGCCCTGGCCGACCCGGAGCCCCGCCCGCGCCTGATCGACCGCTGTCTGGTCGCCGCGTACGACGGCGGCCTGGAGCCCCTGCTGGTGATGACGAAGTCGGACCTCGCCCCGCCCGACAAGCTCCTGGAGCTGTACGGGGACCTGGACATCCCCTATGTCGTCACCAGCCGCGAGGAACTGGAGGACGGCGACGCGGTGGACCGGGTGCGAGAACATCTGGACGGCAGGGCCACGGCGTTCGTCGGGCACTCGGGTGTGGGCAAGACGACGCTGGTCAACGCATTGGTGCCCAAGGACCGGCGCCGCACGACGGGGCATGTGAACGCGGTGACCGGCCGCGGACGGCACACCACCACGTCGGCGCTCGCGCTGCCGTTGCAGCACACGGACGGCTGGGTGATCGACACCCCGGGCGTGCGCTCCTTCGGTCTCGCGCACATCGACCCTTCCCGCGTGATCCACGCCTTCCCGGACCTGGAGCCCGGCACCGCGGGCTGTCCGCGGGCGTGCAGTCACGACGAACCGGACTGCGCGCTGGACGCCTGGGTGGCCGAGGGGCACGCGGACCCGGCGCGGCTGTACTCCCTGCGCCGGCTGCTGTCCACGCGCGAGCGGCGGGAAGGGGACTGACCTTCCCGTGTGTGTCCTCCCCCTGTTCGCTCGTCCCGTGTTCACCCTTTGGGTGTTTGCGTCCACGGCGCACAGGTAATTGCTTACTCGCACCGGCCTCATCCGACCAGACGGGGCAGTCGACGTGAGGACGCGGGAGGACGAGACAACATGGCGTGGCTGCTGGTCATCGTGGCCGGGCTTCTCGAGACCGGATTCGCCGTCTGTCTCAAGCTCTCGCACGGTTTCACCAGGCTCTGGCCCACGATCGCCTTCTGCTGCTTCGCCCTCGGCAGTTTCGGTCTCCTCACGTTGTCCCTGAGGAAACTGGACGTGGGCCCGGCCTACGCGGTGTGGACCGGGATCGGCGCGGCGGGTACGGCGATCTACGGCATGGTGTTCCTGGGCGACCTGGTCTCCACCCTGAAGATCGTCTCGATCTCGCTGGTGATCGTGGGTGTGATCGGCCTTCAGCTTTCGGGCTCCGCGCACTGAGGTGAGCCCCCGGGGCAGACCCGTCCGCCCGCGCCCTCAGGGGTCACATCCGCCGGCGCACCTGCGCGCCCTCACCGAACCGGCCGGGGCAGCGCTCGCAGCACCAGCTCCGCAACCGAGCCCTCCCCCGGCGGAGCCGCGACACAGGACAGGGACAGTCGTACGACCAGCTCGCAGGCGCGGGCCAGCTCCACCGCCTCCGCCTTGGTCGTCCCCGGTCCGGCCACCGCCGTGACGGCGCGGTCGCGCACCAGGGAGACGAAGTCCGCGGGGGACGGCAGCGGCCCGTCGGCCCGGCGCTGAGCGGGCACCGCGGAGGTGGACGGCACTGCCGACAGGCCCGGCGCGGGCAGCCGCTCGCTCCAGCAGCCGGTGAGCATGGCGCGGACCAGCGGGTTGCCGCGGGCCGCGGACGTCATCCACTCGGCGGTCGCGGCCAGCCGCTCCCGGGCCTCCGTGCGGGCGGCGAGTGCCCGGTCGACGCCGGCGAGGTAGCTGTCCGCCTCCCGGCGTACCAGGGCCCGGGCGAGGCCCTCCTTGCTGCCGAACTCGTTGTACAGGGTCTGGCGGGAGACCCCGGCCACGGCGGCCACGTCCACCATGCGCACGGCGGACCACGGTCGACGCGCAAGCGCCGTGTAGGCGGCGTCCAGTAGGGATTCCCGCGCTGCAGGCATCGTCGCCTCCTCGGGCCGGCGGCTCTGGAGCACAGGTTTGACGCGCGTACCAGCACTGTCAAGGGTTCGCGGCCGCGCCCGGGGGCGCCCCCGGGCCGGTGCACGCCGTGATAGGACCAGTGCACGGGGTCACCGCGGCGCGCGCGGCCGAGGCGGCGGAACTTCGAGGAGTCCGCGAAGACCCCCGGGTCGTGTGGCCGTTCCCCGGAAGGGGCGGATAGCGTTCCCTCATGCCCGACTATCTCGATGACCTGCGTCTCGCACATGTGCTCGCGGACGCCGCGGACGCCGCGACCATGGACCGGTTCAAGGCCCTCGACCTCAAGGTCGAGACCAAACCGGACATGACGCCGGTGAGCGAGGCCGACAAGGCCGCCGAGGAGCTGATCCGGGGCCAGCTGCAGCGCGCCCGGCCGCGGGACGCGGTCCTCGGCGAGGAGTACGGCATCGAGGGCACGGGACCGCGCCGCTGGGTCGTCGACCCGATCGACGGCACCAAGAACTACGTGCGCGGAGTGCCCGTCTGGGCCACCCTGATCTCCCTGATGGAGGCGGGCGGCGAGGGTGGGTACCAGCCGGTCGTCGGCGTCGTCTCCGCGCCCGCGCTGGGCCGCCGCTGGTGGGCCGCGAAGGGGCACGGCGCGTTCACCGGCCGCAGCCTGTCCTCCGCGTCCCGGCTGCGCGTCTCGCGCGTCTCGAAGCTGTCCGACGCGTCCTTCGCGTACTCCTCCCTGTCCGGCTGGGAGGAGCAGGGACGGCTGAGCGGCTTTTTGGACCTGACCCGCGCGGTGTGGCGCACCCGCGGCTACGGGGACTTCTGGCCGTACATGATGGTCGCCGAGGGCTCGGTGGACATCTGCGCCGAGCCGGAACTGTCCCTGTGGGACATGGCGGCGAACGCGGTCATCGTCACCGAGGCCGGCGGTTCCTTCACGGGTCTCGACGGCCGCCCGGGCCCGCACAGCGGCAATGCCGCCGCGTCGAACGGGCTGCTCCACGACACCCTGCTCGACTACCTGAACGTCCGGTACTGACGAGCGGTCCCAGGGACCACCGGTGCCGCTGTGCACCGCGAGCGCCCCTGAACTCACGACACGCGCCCCTTGTTGACCCGCGCTTTGCCTGCGACCCTGGGAACCCCCACTTGTGAATTTGTGAAGCGCGGAACAGGCGCCTCCGGCGGGC
Organism: Streptomyces sp. NPDC047079; assembly: GCF_040643755.1. NCBI lineage: Bacteria > Bacillati > Actinomycetota > Actinomycetes > Kitasatosporales > Streptomycetaceae > Streptomyces > Streptomyces sp. NPDC047079. Next base: position 90,272 of record NZ_JBEYUZ010000017.1, on the reverse strand, counting down.
GGCATCCATCGGGTCCGGAGCCCTGAGCCAGTGCATTCCAGGCACCCCAGGAGGTGGCTCCGCCCATGCTCGTCCGTGACGCCATGAGCACGATGGTCCTGACCATCGGCCCCGCACACACCCTCCGCCAGGCAGCAACCCTGATGTCCGTACGCCGCGTGGGCGCGGCCGTGGTCCTCGATCCGGACGCCGGCGGTCTCGGTATCCTCACCGAGCGTGACGTCCTGAACTCCGTCGGCCTCGGCCAGGACCCCGACACCGAGCGGGCCGGCGCCCACACCACCACTGATGTGGTGTTCGCCGCACCCACCTGGACGCTGGAAGAGGCCGCGAGCGCCATGGCCCACGGCGGCTTCCGGCATCTGATCGTGCTCGACCGCGACGAGCCGGTCGGGGTCGTCTCGGTCCGCGACATCATCCGCTGCTGGGCACCGGCCCCCCGGCGCGTCCCCGCAGCGACCCCCTAGTGCCGGACCGGGACCACGGCCGACCGTGGCCCCAGAGACCTGACACCTCTGCGCTTCCGGCGGCGGCAGCCCGTGCGCCCGTCGCCGCGGACACGCGAACGGGCCGGAACCCCCTCAGGGAGCCCGGCCCGTCCCCTAACCGCAAGCGGTCCAACCCGGGTCAGCCGCGCAGGGCCTGGACCGCGGCCTCCAGGCGCTTGCCGAAGTCTCCGTCGGCCTGACGGAAGTTGTTGATCGCGCGCTCGGCGATGTCGTCGCGTGAGACCTTCGAGATGGAGCCCGCGAGGTTGGCGATCAGGCGCTCCTTCTCACCCTCGGACATCAGGCGGTAGAGGTTGCCCGCCTGCACGAAGTCGTTGTCCTCGGCGTGGACCGGAGCCTCGTGGTTGCCGGTGGCGGCCGAGAAGCCGTTGAACGACTGCCACAGCGGACGGTCCGTCTGGAACGGGCCGCCGAAGCTGTTCGGCTCGTAGTTCTTCTCGCCCTTGTGGCGGCCGTCGTACAGCTGGCCGTCGCGGGAGTGGGTGCGCGCCTCGGTGGCGTGCGGGCGGTTCACCGGCAGGTGGTCGGCGTTGATGCCGACGCGGTAGCGGTGGGCGTCGCCGTACGCGAAGAGGCGGCCCTGGAGCATCTTGTCCGGGGAGGGGCCGATGCCCGGCACGAAGTGGGCGGGGCTGAAGATCGACTGCTCGACCTCGGCGAAGATGTTCTCCGGGTTGCGGTTGAGCTCCAGCTTGCCGATCTCGATCGGCGGGTAGTCCGCGTGCGGCCACACCTTGGTGAGGTCGAACGGGTTGAAGCGGTACGTCGCCGCGTCCGCCACCGGCATGATCTGGATCTGCACGGTCCAGCTCGGGAACTCGCCGCGCTCGATGGCCTCACGCAGGTCGCGCTGGTGGGAGTCGGGGTCCTCACCGGCGAGCTCGTTGGCCTCCTCGGTGGTGAGGGTCTTGATCCCCTGGTCGGTCTTGAAGTGGTACTTGACCCAGAAGGCCTCGCCGGCCTCGTTGTTCCACTGGTAGGTGTGCGAGCCGTAGCCGTTCATGTGGCGGTACGACGCCGGGATGCCGCGGTCGCCGTGAAGCCAGGTCACCTGGTGGGTGGACTCGGGCGACAGGCCCCAGAAGTCCCAGACGTTGTCCGGCTCCTGCGAACCGGTGTAGGGGTCGCGCTTCTGGGTGTGGATGAAGTCGGGGAACTTGATGGCGTCCTTGATGAAGAACACCGGGGTGTTGTTGCCGACGAGGTCGTAGTTGCCCTCTTCGGTGTAGAACTTCAGCGCGAAACCGCGGGGGTCGCGGACGGCGTCCGGGGCACCCAGGTTGCCGGCCACGGTCGAGAAACGCAGGAAGACCTCGGTCTGCTTGCCGACCTCCGACAGGAACTTGGCGCGCGTGTACCGGGTGACATCGGCGGTGACCGTGAAGGTGCCGTAGGCACCCGCGCCGCGGGCGTGCACCACGCGCTCCGGGATGCGCTCCCGGTTGAAGTGGGCCAGCTTCTCCAGAAGGAGCTGGTCCTGCACGAGAACCGGGCCGCCGACGCCCGCAGTCTCGCTGTTCTGGTTGTCGGCTACCGGAGCCCCGGCCTCCGTCGTGAGCGGTCCCTGCGTCACTGCGCCCTCCTGCGTCATTACTGACCAACCCTGTCGCTTGGCCAAAGGCGAGCTCGATCCTACAATGGACAATGTCTAAGTCAAGCAAAGCTCCAAAGTCACACCCATTCGGGAACTGTTCCCCTTGCTGTTAGGCTGGTCTGTATGAGTGACCTGTTGGAACGGCTGCGCGGACGCGGATGGCGGATGACCGCGCAGCGGCGCGTGGTGGCCGAGGTCCTCGACGGTGAGCACGTCCACTTGACGGCCGACGAGGTCCATGCGCGGGCTGTCGCCAAGCTGCCGGAGATCTCCCGGGCGACCGTCTACAACACGCTGGGTGAGCTGGTGTCCCTCGGCGAGGTGCTCGAGGTCGCCACGGACAAGCGCGCCAAGCGGTACGACCCGAACGCCCACCGGCCCCACCACCACCTGGTCTGCGCCCGCTGCGGCGCGATCCGTGACGTCCATCCGACGGGCGACCCGATGAGTGACCTCCCGGCCTCGGAGCGTTTCGGCTTCACGGTCTCGGACGTCGAGGTGACGTATCGCGGACTGTGCCCGGACTGCGCCGCGGCCTGACCCAGGCTCGCCCAGGAGCCCCGGCACCTCAAAGGTGCCGGGGCTTTCGGCTGTGCGGGGAGCGTCCATGACGAGTGATCTTTCCCCATGTGGGTGGGATTGCGCAGGACCCGCCCGCATACTCTTCACCCGGGGGCAAGAACTCTTCTCTGGCAGACAAGAACCGACCGCTTTCTCCGCGGGCGCCACCTCTGGGGAGGGCGGTCACCGGCCGGGAACGCGCCAGGGCCGGAACCCTTCCGGGTTCCGGCCCTGGTCTTCAGTAGCGGGGACAGGATTTGAACCTGCGACCTCTGGGTTATGAGCCCAGCGAGCTACCGAGCTGCTCCACCCCGCGTCGGTGAACGCAACATTACGTCAACAGTGCGGACAGAGGCAAATCGCTTCCGCGGGGCGCCCGCCACCGCCCGTCGGAAGGCCCCACCACCTGCCGGAAGGCCCCGGCCGGGGGCAGGTGCCCCCTTGGGCCCCGCGGCGGCGGGGCGTCAGGCCGACAGCTCCTGCCGCAGCGCGTCCCGCAGCCGTGCGGCCCGCTCGGACACCTCGGCGGGCCCGAGCGACACGGCCCGGTCGGCCCACCGCTGGCCCTCGGCCAGCTCCCCCCGCCGTGCGTACACGAGGGCCAGCCGCAACGCGGCCCGGCCGTGCCCCGCGTCCGCCGCCCGCGTCCACCACAGCGCGGCCTCCGGCTCGCTCCCCTCCCGGGCGAGCAGCAACCCGAGGTTGAAGGCCCCGTTCCGCGACCCGCCCTCCGCCGCCTCCCGGTACCACCGGGCCGCCTCCACGACATCGCCCCGCGCGGCGGCCAGCATCCCGACACGTACCTGCGCCCGCCGGTGCCCCTGCGAGGCGGCCCGCTCGTACCACTCCTCGCATTCGCTCTTCTCGTGCGACGGCTCGCCGAGCTCGTGTGCGGGCGCGGGCGGCCGGCGTGCGTCCAGCAGGGTGGCCAGGCGGTAGGCGGCCTCGGCGCTGCCGCCCCCGGCGGCGCACCGCAGGTGCCGCTCGGCCGTCTGCTCGTCCCCCTCGCGCAGTCGCGCGATCCCGACCTGGAGCGCCGCCTCGGTGTGCCCGGCGGCAGCCGCCCGCTCGTACCAGGTCAGGGCCGTGTCGTCGTCGCCGCGTCCGGCGTGGAGGATCCCGAGGTTGAAGGCGGCGTCGACGCTTCCCGCCTCCGCGGCCTTGGAGAACCACGGTTCGGCGCCCGTCGTGTCCCCTCCCTGCAACAGCAGGATGGCGAGCGCGTTCGCCGCCTCGCGGTGCCCGGTGTACGCCGCCCGCCGGTACCACTGCTCGGCCTGTGCCGTGCGCCCCTGCTCCGCGCAGAGCAGCGCCAGGTTGTAGGCGCCGTTGACGTCGCCGGCGTCCATCGCGGCCCGGTACCAGCGCTCGGCGGTCTGCGTCTCCCCGCGCTCGGCGTGCAGCGCGCCCAGCGCGTTCGCGGCGTTGCCGTCGCCCTCCTGGGCGGCCCGCAGCCACCACACCGCCGCACTCTCGGTGTCCCCCGCGTCCCGCAGCAGGAAGCCGAGCGCGCACGCGGCCCGCGCCTCGCCGTCCTTGGCGCTCGTCAGATACCAGCGCCCGGCCTCCTTGAGGTCGCCCCGCCTCTCCAGGATCGCCCCGAGGTGCAGCGCGGCCCGGCGGTGCCCGCGGGCGGCGGCCTGCCGGTACCACTGCTCGGCCTCCTCCAGGACCCTGGAGTCGACAGCGTTGTCACCGCCGGTCTCCCGGGCCTCGAGGGCCTCGAGGGCCTTGCGGTCCAGGGCGCGGGCCAGCCGATAGGCGGCCTCACGGTGGCCGCGTTCGGCGGCGGCCCGCATCCACCGCTCGGCACCCTCGTCACCGCGGTGCTCCAGCAGATCCGCGAGCGCGTAGGCGCCGAGCGTGTGCCCCTGTTCGGCGGACTGGCGCAGCCAGTACTCCGCGGCGGGCTCGTCGCCGCGCTCGCGGTGGTGCCGTCCGAGCGCGTGCGCAGCCGCGGCCGACCCGGCGACGGCGGCGACCCGCCACCAGCCCGCGGCCTCGTCGGCGTATCCCCGCTGGTGCAGAAGGACGCCCAGGTTGTTGGCTGCGGCACGGTCACCTGCGGCGGTCGCGGCGCGCAGCTGGGGCTCGGCTCCGTCCAGATCACCGCGACGCAGCAGCATGGCCCCGAGGACGCTCATCGCCTCGACGTCGCCGGCCTCGGCGGCGAGCCGGTGGCGCGCCTCCTCGATGGCTTCGCCGGCCTCGCCGCCCTCGCCGTTTTCGCCCGCCTCATACCGCTCGGCGGGCGACACAATTCGCCGTGATTCGAACAGAGCTGCCTTGTCCCCCATAACGTCCATCGTCGCACCACCCGCAACCCGGGTACACCTGGTATACCGCAGCCAGTGAGGTCACTTCAGCGTTTTGTCGACATGCCCACAGAGAGACAAGTCAAACACAAAGTGGCCAACTACCCGCGCAACCGGCAGTACTTCACGTGAGTCACCAGGTCACACCGTGCGTCTCGTCGTGTCGTCCGCACACGCCGAGGGCCCGGATCCTGATCAGGATCCGGGCCCTCGACTTCAGTAGCGGGGACAGGATTTGAACCTGCGACCTCTGGGTTATGAGCCCAGCGAGCTACCGAGCTGCTCCACCCCGCGCCGTTGTCTGGCAACCGTATCACGGCGCGGGAGGGCTTCGGTTCAGCCGCCGCCCGAACCGCTCGGCGAACCGCTGGGCGAACCGCTGGGCGAACCGCCGGGCGAGGCGCTCGGTCCCGCGGACGGGTTCGCACCGCTCTTTCCGCCGCCGCTGCCGGCGCCGGGGTTACCGGCCTTGGACTGCACCTCCTGGGCCCGCTTCAGCGCGTCCTGAAGGTCCTTCTGCGCCCGTCCGTACGCCTCCCAGTCGCTCTTCCTGAGGGCCTCCTGACCGGCGTCGAAGGCCTTCTGGGCGTCCTGGAGGGCCTGTTGGACCGTCGGGTTGCGGGACGGTGGCGGGTTGTTGGTGGTCCCGGTGTCCGGCGGGGTGGTCGAAGCCTCCGCCCCGAAGACCTTGTTGAGCGCCTGGCCGAGGGTGTCCTCGAACGCCGTGTTGCCGCCGTAGGTCACCAGTACCTTGCGCAGCAGCGGGTACTTGAGGCCGCCGCCGCGCACATAGACGGGCTCGACGTACAGCAGGCCGCCGTCGATGGGGACGGTGAGCAGGTTGCCGTACTCGATGTCCGAGTCACCGCCCTTGAGGAGCCTGATCGACTCGGCGATGTCCTGTTCGGAGTTGAACTGGCTCTGGACCTGCTTGGGCCCGTCGACCGTTCTGCTCGTCGGCAGCTTCAGGACTCTGATCTTGCCGTAGTCGGGGCTGCCCGCTTCGGCGTTGACCGTCATGAAGGCGCTGAGATTGTCACGGCCGTTCGGTGTGAACGTCGTCGTCAGGGAGAACGCCTGCGCGGACTGGTCGGGCATCTTCATGCTCAGGTAGTACGGCGGCACCGCGTTGCCCGACTTGTTGGTGGGGTCGTCCGGCACCTGCCACACCTCGCTGCCGCTGAGGAACGTCTGCGCGTCCTTCACGTGGTAGCGGGTGAGCAGCTCGCGCTGGACCTTGAACAGGTCCTGCGGGTACCGCAGATGGGACATCAGCGACGGCGAGATGTCGCTGCGCGGCTCCACGGTGCCTGGGAACGCCTTCATCCAGGTCTTCAGGACCGGGTCCTTGGTGTCCCACTGGTAGAGCTTGACCTCGCCGGTGTAGGCGTCGACGGTCGCCTTCACCGAGTTGCGGATGTAGTTGACCTGGTTCTGCTGGGCCATCACCGCGCGCTGGGTGTTGCCCGCGGTGAGCGAGTCGGCCGTCGTGTCGCCGAGGGTCGTACGGGAGGCGTACGGGTAGCCGTTGGTCGTGGTGTAGGCGTCGACGATCCACTGGATCCGGTGGTCGACGACCGCCGGGTAGGCGTCGCCGTCGATGGTCAGCCAGGGCGCGACCGCCTCCACGCGCTGCTTGGGCGTGCGGTTGTACAGGATCCGCGAGCCGTCGCCGATGGCGCCGGAGTAGAGGATCTGCGGCTCCCCGAACGCCACCGCGTAGGCGGCACGGTTGACCGGGTCGGAGAGGCTGACGCCGCTCCTGCCCCGGTAGGAGGTGGTCTTCTCGCCGCTGTCGTCGGAGTAGTCGATCTCCTTCTGGGGGCCGCCGACGATCGAGTACGCGGTGGTCTTCTCGCCGTAATAGATCCGCTGTTCGTAGGTGCCGAGGTCACCGGAGGACGGCAGGTCGGACTCGGTGAAGACGGGCTGGCCGTTGGCGTCGGCGGTGGTGCCCTTGGCGGCGACCACGCCGTAGCCGTGGGTGTAGCGGAAGTGGTCGTTGATCCAGTTCTGCTTCGGGATGCCCGCCAGGTTCAGCTCGCGCAGACCGATGACCGTGTCCTGGTCCTTGCCGTCCTTGGTGGTGTAGCGGTCGACGTCCAGGTTGGTCGGGAAGGCGTAGTAGTTCTTCATCTGCTGCAACTGCTGGAACGTCGGTGAGACGACGTTCGGGTCCAGCAGGCGGATGCTCGCCGTGGCGTCGGCGTCCTCGCGCAGCTTGTTCTTGTCCTTGGTGCTGCTCGTGCCGGCGTACTCGCTGACCTGGGCGTCGTCGATGCCGTAGGCCTCGCGGGTCGCCTTGAGGTTCTTCGTGACGTACGGCGCTTCCTTGGCCTGCTCGTTGGGCTGCACCTGGAACTTCTGCACGATCGCCGGGTACAGCCCGCCGATGAGGATCGCCGACAGGACCATCAGACCGAAGCCGATGACGGGCAGCTGCCAGGTGCGCCGCCACAGGGTGGCGAAGAACAGCAGCGCGCAGATGACCGCGATGCAGAACAGGATCGTCTTGGCGGGCAGGTAGGCGTTGGCGTCGACGTACCTCAGGCCGGTCCAGTCGCCGGTCGCCTTGAAGTCGCTGGACTTGACCGCGAGTCCGTACCGGTCGAGCCAGTAGGCGACCGCCTTCAGGGCGACGAACACGCCGAGCAGCACCGACAGGTGCCCGGTCGCGGCGGCGGTGGCGCGCGCTCCCGGGGAGGTGAGCCTGAGGCCGCCGTAGAGGTAGTGCGTGAGCGCGGCGGCGATGAGCGACAGCACCGTGGCGGCGAAGCCGAAGGCGAGCAGGAAGCGGTACCAGGGCAGGTCGAAGGCGTAGAAGGCGACGTCCAGGTGGAACTGGGGGTCCTTCTGGTGGAAGGGCACTCCGTTGACCCACATCAGCCAGGTCTGCCACTGGCCGGCCGCGGAGGCGCCCGCGATCAGGCCCACCAGGGCGGTGATCGCGAGGAGCAGCCAGCGCTTGTAGGGCGCGATGCCCATCCGGTAGCGGTCGAGGCTCTGCTGTTCCATGGACATGGCGCTCAGCGGCGGGCGCAGCCGGTGGGCGAGCCAGATGTTGAGGCCGACAGCGGCCGCCATCAGCAGGCCGAAGACGAAGAACAGCCCGATCTTGGTCCACAGCGTGGTGGTGAAGACGGACGAGTACTTCACCGACCGGTACCAGAGCCAGTCCGTCCAGAAGCCGGCGAACATGACGAACGCCATACCGAGGACGGCGAGGACCCCCAGTGTCATGAGCAGGGTCCGGGCACGCCGGGACGGGCGGCCCACTCTGATCCGTGGCCCCGTCGGGCCTCCGCCGCGGTCCGGCATCTGGAAAGCCAAGGTGCGCACCTCGAAGTTCGCTGTTGATCCGTGTTGATCCGTCAGGCCCCCGTGAACGCGGACCATGGATGAGGCCCCACGAACGCGGAGCCCCACCTATGCAACTTACTGGCGCTTTACTCGGTTCCCGCTTCCGGGTCGGAACGAGGCAGGATTGTGACCATGTCCAACACTCCCATGGCAGCGAGTCCCCTCACCCGGGCCGTGCTCGAGATCGACGAGTACGTCTCCGGCCTCGGGTGGGACCAGCCCGCTCGCCTCTTCGCCCTCGTCGACACCGCGCGGCTGCGGGCCCAGGAACCCTCGCTCGCGGCCCAGCTCGGCCTGGAGGACGAGCCCGAGGCCGCGGGCCTCACCCCGATCGAGCAGGAGGAGATCCCTGCCGGCAGGCCGCTGGACGAGTTCCTCGCCACGATCGCCTGGCCCGGCGCGGTCGTCGGCTGTGCGCTCACGGTGGAGCGGCTGATGCTGCCGCCGTCCGCGGAGACCGCGGTCCCGCAGGGGCTGAGCGAGAAGAAGCTGGCCCAGTGGGTCGCCGAGCACCCGGACCGCCAGGAGGTGCGGATGACGGTGGCGGTGCTGCGGGACGGCGCGCGCGAGTCGGCGCTGCGCCTGCGCGAGAAGGACTCGCCGACGGAGGTGCTGACGGGCCCGGACCTGGTGCCGGGGCTCGCGGAGGCGCTGTCGGCGACGTTCGAGGACTGAGGCGCGCACGGCTCCCGCCGGCGTGGCCTGCGGCGATGGGGCTGTCCGCGCGCGATGGGACTGTCCACATGTGAGGGGCTGTCCACGTGTGAGGGGGCGCCCCCCGGATTCGGGGGGCGCCCCCATCGCCGTATGCGCCCTACGGCGTTCTGCGCACTCGGTGGCTGTCTAGCCCTTGGTGGTGCACTTCGGCAGATCGGCGGTCTTGCCGGCCCGGATGTCCTGGAGGGCGTTCAGGGCGTCGTCGAGGGTGTTGACCCGGACCAGGGTGAGGCCCTCGGGGGCGTCCTTGGCCGCGGCCGCGCAGTTGTCCTTGGGGGTGAGGAAGTACTGGGCGCCCTTGCTGCGCGCGCCGACGGTCTTCATCTCGACCCCGCCGATCGGACCGACGTGCCCGTCGTCGTCGATGGTGCCGGTGCCGGCCACGAATTTCCCGCCGGTGAGGTCGCCCGGGGTGAGCTTGTCGACGATGCCCAGGGCGAACATGAGTCCCGCGCTCGGGCCGCCGACGTCGGCGAGCTTGATGTCGATCGAGAACGGGAACGTGTGGTCGGTCCCGGCGGAGATCCCGACGATGGCCCGCTGCCGGCCGCTGTCGTGGGACTTCTCCGTGTTGATCGTCACGTCCTGGGTCCGGGTGGCCGTCTTCTGTGCCTTCTCGGCGGCGGTCTGCTCCTTGGCGGGCACGATCGTGAAGACGACGTCCTGTCCCGGCTTGTGCCGGGTGACCAGCTTCGCCACGTCGCCGGGCGCCTTCACGGCCGTCCCGTCGACGGCCTTGATCACGTCACCGGCGTGCAGCTTGCCCTCGGCGGGCGAGCCCTTGAGGACGGTGGCGACGATCACCCAGGAGCGCACGGGAATGCGGAGCTCCTTCAGGGCGGCGACCTTGGCGCTCTCCTGGGACTGCGTGAACTCCTCGGCGTTCTCCTGGGTGGACTGCTGTTCGGTCTTGCCGTCCGGGTAGAGCGTGTCGTGCGGGACGACCTTGTTGTCGTGCGCGAGCCAGCCGTACACGGCCTCGACCAGGTTCATGTTGTAGTCGGCGCTGGTGACCCGGACGGTTGTCATGTTCAGATGGCCGGTCGTCGGATAGGTCTTGCGCCCGGAGATCTGCAGCACCGGCTCGCCGCCGTGCTCGGCGAGGGTGTTCACCGTCGGACCCGGGGACATCTCCGAGTACGGCACTTTGATGAACACTCCCGCGCACAGGAGCGCGATCAGCATCAGGGTGGAGGCGAGCATCGTCGCGGTGCGGCGTGGCATGGAACGACAGTACGGGAATGCTCTGGCGCTGCACCCTCGGGGCCGTCCGTACGCGTGGGCGGCCCCTCGGGCGGCAGGGCCTCAGGTGCCGGAGTGGGACTTCTCCATGGCCTCGCGGAAACGCGCGTATCCGGCGAGCTCGGAACCGTCGCCCGCGGTCTTGCGGTGACGGCCGGCCCAACTGCCCCACAGTGCGGCACCGATCGCAGCCAACAGCGGAATCAGCAACCAGGCGAGCGCCGCCATGCCGACCTCCCAACCCCATGAGCGACCGCAACTGACTGATCAGCAGATTAATCATCCGCCATGTCAACGCTCACGTCAGGGGTGCGGTTACGCAACCGGAGACCGGGTGAGAGCTTGGTTAACCCTATGAGAGGAATGGGCCTGGGCCGGACCGTGCCGCCGGGGGGGGTCGTCCCGGGGTCAGCAGGCGCCCACCCACTCCTCCGTCCCGTCGGAGAACCTCTGGTGCTTCCAGATGGGCACCTCGTGCTTGAGGTCGTCGATCAACTTGCGGCACGCCTCGAAAGCCTCGCCCCGATGGGGGCAGGCCACGGCGACGACCACGGCGAGGTCGCCGATCCTCAGGTTCCCGACGCGGTGGACGGCGGCGAGGGCCCGGACGGGGTAGTCGGCGGCGACCTTCTCGGCGATCCGCCGCATCTCCGCCTCGGCGCTGGGGTGGCACGAGTACTCCAGCTCGTCGACGTCCGCCCCGCCGTCGTGGTTGCGGACGGTCCCGACGAACAGCGCCGTCCCTCCGGCCGCTTCGTCACCGACGGCCCGGAAGACCTCGTCGACGGACAGCGGGGTGTCGCGGATCGCGAGCAGCTTCACGGGGTCGTCCGCCGCCTGCTCACCGGGGTGGTCGCTGTGGGGTGCCATGCCCCCATCGTGCCGTACGTCCGAGGCAGCGCGAAAGAGAGATCCGCCCAGCACGCGCGTGTGCCCGCTCGGAGGGTCCGCCAAGCGGTACCGGTACGTCATGGCGGGACCGCAGGGTTTCGAACCCCGCGCGTCCCCGGCCGCGCAGTTCCGCTCCCCGACCGTCCGGGCCGCTGGTCCCGGCCGCGCAGTTCCGCTCCCCGACCGTCCGGGCCGCTGGTCCCGGCCGCGCAGTTCCGCTCCCCGACCGTCCCGCCCGCTGGTCCCCGTGCGTCCGGGCCGCTGTCACCCTCCGTCCGGGCGGCCGCCCGCGTGGCGGCCTCCCGCGTCCCTCCGGGCGCCGCGCCTCAGATCCGCCGCCGGGCCTTCCGCGCCCGCCGTACCACCGCGGCCGCGCCGAGCAGAGCCACCGTGGCGCCCGCGGCACCCGCCGCGGTCGCGTCCTTGCGCCCGAGCCGCCGCCCCACCACGGTGTGTCGCCCGGACACCTCGTCCAGCAGCTCCGCGAGGACCTCCTCGTTCGTCCACCGGGGCCGCCATCCGGCGGCGTGCAGCCGGCTGCCGCTCACCACCCACGGGTACATCGTGTACGCGAGGTCTCCGGCGGGCGAGGGCGTGAGTCCGATCCGGTGCAGCCGGGCCGCCGCCCCGAGGGCGACCGCCGAGGGCAGCTCCATGCGCCGGATCCCGCTCAGCTCCTCGACCTCCTCCTGTTCCAGCCATCCGTCGCACCCGACGGCCAGCTCGCCCTCCACCTTCTCCAGGACGGCGTACTCCAGGGCGCTGCACAGGTCCTCGACGTGGCAGAACTGCCAGGCAGGCCGCGATCCCGCCACCACCAGCAGCCGCGGCGACTCGAAGTACCTGGTCAGCGCGGTGTCGGTGCCCCCGACCAGCACGGACGGGCGGACGACGGTGACGTTGAGTCCCGGATGCGCGCGGGGCGCGCGCCGCGCCAGCCGCTCGATCTCCAGCAGGTCCCCGACCCCGGTGGCCTCCGCCGTGGCCCGCAGCTCGGCGTCCTCGGAGAGCGGCAGCTCGTTGTCCGGCAGCGCCCCATACACCATCGCCGACGTGCACAGCACCACCCGGTGCACCCCGGCCGCCGCGGCGGCGGTCAGCACGGTCTGCGTCCCGCGCACGTTGTACGCCGTACGCGCCGCGGGATCCGTCTCCAGATCGAGATCGAGGGCCAGGTGGACCACGACGTCCGCGCCGCGCAGCTTCTCCGCGATCGCCGGGTCCCGCACATCCAGGATGTGCCACTGCGCCGCCGCGCACTCCCCGCACCGCTCGTCGATGGCGACGACCTGCTTGATCCCGTCGGACGCGGCCAGCCGCTCGGTCAGCAGCGCGCCGACGCCGGAAGCGGCGCCGGTGACCGCTACGACGGGCCCGCGGAGGGCGGGGGCCTCGTCGGCGCGCAGGGCCGCCGCGCGGGGGCGGTCGTCGGGCGACGGGCGGGCCGAGGGGTTTCGCGCTGCGCGAACCTGTGGATCTGGGGAACTCACCGGGCGTCTCCAGCGGTTGTCTTCAGTACGGACGCGACGCACGCGAGCCGTACCAGGTGGCATCCATCCTGCCGCAGGCCAGGTGTCGGCGAAGCACCCAGGCCCGATCGTGCCGGGGTGTCTACGCTGGGTGTGTTGTCGGGCAGCCAGCCGCCGGAAAAAGCCGGTGGCCTTACCAGCCGAGGAATCCCGTGAGTGACACCCCATTCGGATTCGGCCTTCCGCCGGAGGAGCCGGAGAACGGCGACGAGGGCAAGAAGAAGGACCAGCAGAGCGGTGGTGGTCAGGGACCGGCCAACCCGTTCGCTTTCGGGCTGTCCGGAGCCGGCGGCGCCGGCGCCGACAATCCGCTGGCCGCGATGTTCGGTTCCCTGAACCCCAACGACCTGGGGGCCGCGTTCCAGCAGCTGGGCCAGATGCTCTCCTACGAGGGCGGCCCGGTGAACTGGGACATGGCCAAGCAGATCGCCCGCCAGACGGTCTCCCAGGGCACCTCGGACGGCACGAAGGACGCGAGCGTGAGCCCCGGCGAGCGCTCCGCGGTCCAGGAGGCCGTCCGCCTGGCCGACCTGTGGCTCGACGATGCGACGTCGCTGCCGTCCGGCTCGGGCTCCGCCGTGGCCTGGAGCCGCGCCGAGTGGGTGGAGGCGACCCTTCCGGTGTGGAAGGAGCTCGTGGACCCGGTCGCCGAGCGCGTCGGCGCGGCCATGGGCGACGTCCTGCCGGAGGAGATGCAGGCCATGGCCGGCCCGCTGATCGGCATGATGCGTTCCATGGGCGGTGCCATGTTCGGCACGCAGATCGGGCAGGCCGTCGGTGTGCTCGCCGGCGAGGTCGTCGGGTCCACCGACATCGGTCTGCCGCTCGGTCCGGCCGGGAAGGCCGCGCTGCTGCCGCTGAACATCGAGGCGCTCGGCAAGGACCTGAGCGTGCCCAAGGAGGAGGTGCGGCTGTATCTCGCCCTGCGGGAGGCCGCCCACCAGCGTCTGTTCGCCCATGTGCCGTGGCTGCGCTCGCATCTTTTCGGCGCGGTCGAGGGCTATGCGCGCGGCATCAAGGTCGACACGGCCAAGCTGGAGGACGTGGTCGGCCAGTTCGACCCTCAGAACCCGGAGGAGCTGCAGCAGGCCCTCCAGCAGGGCATGTTCCAGCCGGAGGACACACCGGAGCAGAAGGCGGCCCTGGCCCGTCTGGAGACGGCGCTGGCGCTCGTCGAGGGCTGGGTGGACGCGGTGGTGCACGCGGCGGCGAAGCCGCGCCTGGGGAGCGCGGACGCGCTGCGTGAGACGCTGCGCCGCCGCCGGGCCTCGGGCGGTCCGGCCGAGCAGACGTTCGCCACGCTGATCGGTCTGGAGCTGCGTCCGCGCCGGCTGCGGGACGCCTCCCGGCTGTGGGCGTCGCTGACGGACGCGCGTGGCGTGGACGGCCGGGACGGCCTGTGGGCGCACCCGGACATGCTGCCCACGGCATCCGACCTGGACGACCCGGACGGCTTCGTGCACCGCGAGCAGCTCGACTTCTCCGAGCTGGACAAGATGCTCGGTGAGGCGGCGGGTGGCTCCACCGGGAAGACCGACCTCGGGAAGAAGGACGACGGCGCCGCCGAGGACGACGGCGCCGAGTGAGCCTCCACGACGACACGGTCCTCGTGCTGAAGGGCTACGAGGACCAGGAAGAGCTGTGCCAGGTCTACCTGGACCACCTGGCGACGCACCCCGACGGCATGTGGAAGTCCTGCCGTGACGGGCACATCACGGCGAGCGCCCTGGTGATCGACCCCGAGCACGGCCGTGTGCTGCTGACCCTGCACAGAAAGGTGCGGATGTGGCTGCAGATGGGCGGCCACTGCGAGCCGTCCGACGGGGCGCTGGCCGTCGCCGCCCTGCGGGAGGCGACAGAGGAGTCGGGCATCACGGGGCTGGCCCTGCTGCCCGGCGGACCGGTGCGCCTGGACCGCCATCACACGCCGTGCGCCTGGCATCTGGACGTCCAGTACGCGGCGCTCGCTCCGGCCGGTGCCGTCGAGGCGATCAGCGACGAGTCGCTGGACCTGCGCTGGTTCGCCTACGACGAGGTGGCGGCCGTGGCGGACGACTCGGTGGTACGCCTGCTGGAGCGGACGCGCGCCAGGCTCTGAGAACATCACGCTCCCAGCCGCATCGGTAAGGGGCAACACCGCGCTGGCGGTCGCCCCTTACCAATGCCGGGCCGGGCCCTCAGCTCCAGACGTTGCCCTGGTTCTGTCCGCGCGCCCCGTGCTGGCCCATGCCGTACTGCGCGCGCAGCCCCTGCCCGATCGCCGCGTTCTGCGGCGGCAGCAGCTCGCTGGGCTGGACCAGCACGAAGCCGCTGCCCATGAAGCTGAGCTCCCAGCCCTCACCGGTGTTGCCGCGTCGGCGCCACACCCCCGTGGAGTGCGTCTGGGCCTGCATCTGCACGCGCAGTCCGGTGGACCAGGCGACGATCGCGTCGGCGTCGCAGTTGACGTACTTGTCCGGGGTGACCTGCATCAGCAGGGGCGCGCCCGACGTCATCAGCGCGACCTTGCCGCGCCCGGTGATGTTGAGCTGGTACTTGCCGGAGCCGGAGATGCCGTACTGGCTGTCCACGGCGATGACCTCGTGATGCAGCGAGGAGTCCATCGCCAGCACATAGCTGCTGTCGACGGTGAGCCCCTCCTGTTCGACGTCCATGATGTGCACGTACTGGGCGAGGTTGGCGAAGTAGACGCTGCCCTGCCCGTGACAGCGCATCAGGTCCAGGCCCTCGCCCGTATGCGCACGCGCACTGCGCCGGCCGCTGCTCTGGTACTCGGCGTCGAACTCGATGAGCCCCTGGTAGGCGACCATGGTGCCCTTGCGTGCCAGGACGTCGTCGTGCCCCTCCAGCAGGACCCGCAGCAGCTGCGGGTTCTGAAGGCTGTAGCGCTCCTGGGTCTGCTGCTCGTTGTAGCCGAAAAGCGTGCTCTGCATGGTGTGCGACTTCCCCCTCAGCCCCGGATCCGGAGGCGGTCGGTACTGTCCTCGCTGGGCTGGACGACCACGATGCCCTGCCCGGAGAACGCCATCTGGTACGCCTCACCGCTGCCGCGCCCGATCAGCGACTGCGCCTTGAAGCTGCGCTTGCCCTTCACCTTCAGGTTCGGGGACCAGGCGACGAGGGCGTCCGGGTCGACGTACGTCTCGTCCTCACCGCCGCCGCAGTCGACGACGATCGGCTTGCCGCGGGAGGTCAGGGCCACCCAGCCCTGTCCGGCGATCTTCGTGTTCCACAGGCCCTGCCCGGCGAACTTGGCGAGCCCCTTGACGCGTTCGACTCCCCATTGCAGATGCGCGTCGAAGGCGAGCAGGTTGGTGGCGTTGACGGAGATCGCGTCGCCGCCCAGGTTGATGACGACGACGTTCGCGCCGTAGTCGGCGAGGTAGAGCAGACCGTCCCCGGAGCACTTCATCAGGGGCGCGCCCTCGCCGGTGATCCAGTCCCGCGCGATCTGACGCACCGCGGGCGGGTTGGGCTCGTACTGCACGAACCCCTCGTAGGCGACCATCGACCCCACGCGCGCGAAGAGGTCGTTCCCGGTCTGCAGGGCGACCTTCAGCATGTGACTGCCGTGGTTCTCCATGCGGGCGGTGACGGGTGCGGGGGCGAAGCCCGCGAGCGGCTGGTTCATGACAGGCCCCCTCAGACCTCGTACGGCTGGACGACGACGAAATTGCCGGGCGCGGCGCGGAACTGAAGATTGACGCCCTCCCCGGTGTCCCCCGGGTAGGCGTTGCGGCGCATCCGCACCTGGCTGGAGACGATCACCTGGGCGGCCGCCGACCAGGCGACGACGGCGTTGGAGTCCACGAACGTCGTCGGGGTGACGGGCAGCACCACCGGCGCGCCATGCGTCTTCACGACGATCGTGCCGGTCCCCTGGAACTGCATCGTGAACAGCGCGCCACCCGGGATGCCGTGCCCCTCGATCCGCCGGACCTCGTACTGGAGGGACTCGTCGAAGGCGAGGACGTTCTCCGCGGCGACACAGATCGCGTCGCCCTGGAGCTCGATCGGGTGCAGATGGGCGGCGTTCTCGGCGAGGAACACCTGGCCCTGGCCCGTGCACCGCATCAGCTGCATCTCCTGGCCGGTCGCGTTGCCCACGACCCGCCCGACGAAACCGGCGCCCTTGTAGCCGAAGTCGACCTTGCCCTGGTAGAGCACCATGCTGCCCTGCCGCGCCAGCACGGGCTGGCCGCCGATGCCGAGGTCGACGCGGACCAGCTTCTTGTTCTGCTGCGTCCACCGCTGACCGGTGGGCGTCTCTTTGAACGCCTGGAGCGCGGCGGCCGCACCGGTGGCGCCCTGCGGGGCACCCTGGGGAGCGCCGTACGGGGCTGGGGCGCCCGCCTGGCCGGGAACCTGGCCGTAGGTCGGCTGCTGACCGTAACCGGGGGGCGGGGGCGGGGTCGGCTGACCGTAACCGGGAGGCACCGAGGCGGACGGCTGCCCGCCGTAGCCCGGCGGCGGGCCCGGCTGCCCAGGCGGCTGGGCGTACGGTGCGGGGCCCGGCGGCGGCACGGCTGCGCCGGGCGGGGACGTCAGGGGTGCGACGATGGTGGGCGCGGCGTGCACGGACGGCGCGGGGGCGGGCGGAGCGGGCGCCGGGGGTGGCGCGAAGCCCTGCGGCGCGGGCTGCGGCTGCTGCGGCGCCGGGGCGGCAACGGGCGCGGACGGGGCGGCGAACGCGGGCGGCGCCGAAGGCTGGGCGGGCGGCGCGAACCCGGGCACCGCATCGGCCGACGGCTGCTGCGACTGCTCCGGCGCGGATGCCTCCTCCTCGGCGACCTCCCCACCGAAGTTCTTCAGCAGCGCCTCCAGGCCACCGTCGAAGCCCTGGCCGACCGCGGCGAACCGCCAGACGTCCTTCAGATAGAAGTCGCCCAGCATGACCGCACGTTCGGTGCTGAACTCCGCGCCGCTGAAGGGATATCGGGCCACTTCCTCGCCACCCGCCACGATCCGCAGATATCCGGGGCCGATCTGCGACATCTGCCCGGCACCGTCGATCGTCGCCGTGAAGGACAGCTTCCGGATATGCGGCGGGATCCTGTCGAGCGTGATCCGGAAGGACTCCGTGTCGCCCGCCTGCGCCCCCAGGAGCTGAACGGCCTCCTCCGGCGACTTCGGCTGGTTGAAGAAGACGAAGTACCGGTCGTCCGAAAGTCGTTCGTCGGCGTCCAGCCCGAAGCAGCTGATGTCGAAGGTCAGTCCGGGCCCGCCGATCTGCACGCCTACATACAGATCCGTGCCCGCGGTGAGGTCACTGATCCTGGCCTTGTGGCCGCGCTGGAATTCCCTGGCCATGCGTAACGACCGTCCCCCATCCCGAATAAGAGTGCGTCGCGCCAGGCTAACGGCAAACACCCACAGCGGGCTCAGCCGGTACAGACCCGGTACACAACCGCTTCCCGGACGGCACCCCTGCCCGCGCGGGCGGCACCCGGCGGCACCGCTCAAAGGACCGAACCCGGCCCCCGGCTACTCGGCCCCCGCCACCGGCTGGTGCGGCAGCCGGCCCGCCGCCACAACCCCCTCCAGGAACCCCCGGGCACGCTCCGTGCGCGGATACGCCTCCAACAGTCTCCAAAAATCCGGCCCGTGCCCCGGCACCAGCAGATGCGCCAGCTCGTGCAACAGCACATAGTCCACGACGTACTCCGGCATGCCCTGCAACCGGTGCGACAGACGAATACTGCCCTCGGACGGGGTGCACGAGCCCCAGCGCGTGTTCTGATTGGTCACCCAGCGCACCGAGGCGGGCCGCGCACGCCCCTCGAAATACTGCAACGACAGCCGCTCCGCACGCTCGGCCAGCTCCTCGTCGCCGATCACCCGCTTGCTCTCCTGAGCGGCCAGCTTGTCGAGCATGACGGTCACCCAGCGCTGCTCCTCCGCCTCGGACATCCGGGCGGGGATCAGCACGACGGTGCGATCGCCCTCGCGGTACGCGGAGACCGTCCTGCGGCGACGAGCACTCCTGCGCACCTCGATCGCGCTCGCCCCCGAGCCGCTCGGCGGCTGGCTCGTCGTGCTGCGCTGTGGCTTTCCGGCGCGGTGCAGTGGGTCGGCGGACACGCCCCGACGTTACCCGCTGCACACAGCGGAAGTCCTCCCTCCGGGACGGTTCCGTGCCGATCCACACCCCATGCGCTTGATTCATACGACGAACACCCCCGCCTGTGGACAACTTTCCGCACACCCCCACCCTCCCCAGGCATCCTGACCCCGTCGGCACACCAGACCACCCGCCGGCACACAGCTACCTACCAGGACTACGGGGGCCACTCATGCATCCGATGGTGAAGCCCGCGCTGCGACGCGGCTGGCGCGATCTGAACACCGTGCAATTCGGGATGGCGCCCGCGCACGCCATGGTGCTAGGCCCCATGGACACCGCCACCGGCAGCTTCCTCGCCCTGCTCGACGGCACCCGCGGCCTGCCACTGCTGCGCGAGGAAGCCCGCCGCATGGGCCTGCCCGACGGCCACGTCGACGCACTGATCGACAACCTGTCCGGCTCGGGCCTGCTCGACGACGCCACCGGCGGCGGCCCACAAGCCGAAGCCCTGCGCGCGAAAGCCGCCGTCCTCGACCGCCTACGCCCCGACCTGGCCTCCCTGTCACTCGTCGCCCGCCCACCGGACGAGCCCGCCCGACGCCTCGCCGCCCGCCGCAACCACCGCGTCCAGGTCCGCGGCGCCGGCCGCGTCGGAGCCGTCCTCGCCTCGCTGCTCGCCGGCGCGGGCGTCGGCGAGGTCGACGTCCGCGACACCGGCTGCGTCGAACCCTGGGACGTCGCACCGGGCGGCCTTCCGGCCGACTCGATCGGCGCACGCCGCGAAGAAGCCGCCCGCCGCGCCGTGCGAGCAGCCGCCCCGGACCGGCCACCACGCCGGGAGCGCCCCTCCCGGCGCTCCCCCCACGACGATCCGGGCCCCCGCCTCTCCCTGGTGATCCTGGCCCCACGCGACGGCCTCGACGTCCACGCGCCCGACCCGTTCACCGCCCAGCCACTGATCGCCTCCGGCACGCCCCATCTCTACGCAGGCGTCGTGGAAGGCACCGGAGTCGTCGGCCCGTTCGTCCTGCCGGGCGACACGGCCTGCGCGGGCTGCCTCGACCGGGCACGCGGCGACCGGGACACGACCTGGCCACGGCTGGTCGCCCAGTGGCGCTCCGGACGCCCGCAGCAGATCCAGGCCTGCGACCTCGCCCTGGCCACCGCCGTCGCCGCAGTCGCCGCCGGACACGCGCTCGCCTTCCTCGACGGTGACGCGCCCTCCAGCGCCGGTGCGCGCTGGGAGACATCCGTGCCCCGGCTGCACTGGCACGCACGACCGGTGTGGCCACACCCCGCATGCGAGTGCGGCGCGGCGGAGAAAGGTAACGAGGAACACACCTCAAAGGACGCGGAGCCGCACGAGACAATGGCGGAGCAACGGCCGTCGAGAAACTCGTCCCACAGGACACACGCGGCACGGCTGTCTGGGACTTGGAGGGCGCATGTCTGATCTTCCCCGGAAGGCGGTCACCCGGACCGCCAAGCTCGCCGCGCTCCCGCTCGGCTTCGCCGGGCGGGCCACGTGGGGGCTGGGCAAACGCATCGTCGGGGAATCCGCGGAGATCGTCGGCCGCGAACTCCAGCAGCGCACCGCCGAGCAGCTGTTCAAGGTGCTCGGCGAGCTCAAAGGCGGCGCGATGAAGTTCGGCCAAGCCCTGTCCGTGTTCGAGTCCGCGCTCCCCGAAGAGGTCGCCGGACCCTACCGTGCCGCCTTGACGAAACTTCAGGAGGCGGCCCCACCGATGCCGACGCGCACGGTGCACGCCGTGCTCGAAGAGCGCCTCGGCGAGAACTGGCAGGAGCTGTTCGAGGAATTCGAGGACAAGCCGTCGGCAGCCGCGTCGATCGGCCAGGTCCACCGCGGGGTGTGGCACGACGGCCGCGAGGTCGCGGTCAAGGTGCAGTACCCGGGCGCCGGTGAGGCGCTGCTCTCCGACCTCAACCAGCTCAGCCGATTCGCCCGTCTGCTCGGCCCCCTGGTCCCGGGCATGGACATCAAACCCCTGATCACGGAACTGCGCGACCGGGTCTCCGAAGAACTGGACTACGGCCTGGAGGCACAGGCCCAGCGCGCGCACGCGGAGGAATTCGCGAACGACCCGGACGTGACGGTGCCGGATGTGGTGCACCAGTGCGAGCAGATCCTGGTGACCGAGTGGGTCGACGGCATACCGCTGTCGGAGGTCATCGCCAGCGGCACCCAGGAGCAGCGCGACCGCGCCGGCCAGCTGCTGGCCCGGTTCCTCTTCTCCGGCCCCGCCCGCACGGGCCTCCTGCACGCCGACCCGCATCCGGGCAACTTCCGTCTGCTCCCCTCCCCCGCCGGCTCCACCCGGAAGGACGACTGGCGCCTGGGCGTCCTGGACTTCGGAACGGTCGACCGCCTCCCCGGCGGTCTGCCGGCCCCGATCGGCCCTTCCCTGCGCATGACCCTCGAGGGCGACGCCCAGTCGGTCTACGAACTCCTCTGCGCGGAGGGCTTCGTCAAGGAATCCATCGACCTCGACCCCGACGCCGTCCTCGACTACCTCCTCCCGATCATCGAGCCCGCCCTGGCTGACGAGTTCACCTTCACTCGCGGCTGGATGCGCAGCCAGGCGGCCCGCATCGCCGACCCGCGCTCCCCCGCCTACCAGCTGGGCAAGCGACTGAACCTGCCCCCGGCGTACCTGCTCATACACCGGGTGACACTGAGCACCATCGGCGTGCTGTGCCAGCTGGGCGCAACGGTCCGGCTGCGCGACGAACTCGAGGAGTGGCTCCCGGGCTTCCTACCGGAGGAGGAACCGGCAGCTGAGGCGTGAGCGAGCGGGCTGATCCGCGGGCTCTAGCGGGGGGTGGGGCGGGCCGGGGGGGGAGGGGAGGGGGGAGGCCCCCCGAAGCGGAGGTTTGGGGATCGGAGCCGCCCTTACCACCAAGCCGAGTCCAGCCGCCCCTCGATCGCCCTGATGTTGGCCCGGGCACAGCTGTCGCAGAAGTAGTGGCGAGCGCCGTTCTCCACGGAGCAGCTCCATGTGGGTTGGGGGCCGTCGGCGGGGGTGCCGCAGCGGGCGCACACGAGGTTCTGGGCGTGTGCGGTGCCGGACGGCCGCGTGGAGCCACTGCTGTCACTGTCCCCGAGAAGACTCGTCACTCCGGTGACGATATCCCCGTCGGCGTGAATCGTGGCACATAACGCACCGCGGGGGCCGGTCCGTTCGGACCGGCCCCCGCAAGGTCTTCTTCTTCCCTCCGCCGACGCTGGTCGGCTACTGCATCACGGCGATGGCCAGCGCGCGGCGGGCACGCAGCGAGGCGCGCTCGGCCTTGCGCTGCATCCGGCGGGCCATCGCCAGGCGCACGGCGAGGCGTCCCCGCTCGGCCTCCTGCAGTCGCTCGCGCATATGCGCGCGAGCCAAGGCTTCTGGGATGAGTTGCATCTCTCGGGTCCTGTTCTGGCGCGAGGCGTTCGCGCCGGTGGTCCTGACGTCTGGGATCGCGGAGCCTGCGGGCTCGCTGGTGGACGGCTTCATCGGGGCCTGCTTCTTGGGGTCGTGCGTGAGGGGGCGGTCGATCGTTCCTGCGGTGTTCATGCCGTGACCGGGTTCTTGCGCGGGCGGCCACGGGGCCGCTTCCGGGCGACGACGACACCCTGGACGAAGAGTTCGCCACCCCAGACGCCCCAGGGTTCGCGCCGCTCCTTGGCGCCGGCGAGGCAGGCCTCGATCAGCGGGCAGGTGCGGCAGAGGGACTTGGCGTACTCGACGTCGGCCGGCGACTCGGCGAAGAAGACCTCCGGGTCGTAGGAGCGGCAGGGGACGGGTACGCCGAGGTTCTCGATGGCGTCGTCGAGCGCGGTGAGGGGGGTGAGCGGGGTCAAGGTGGAGTCCTCCGTGGGGCCGGGCGGGGGGATCGTCTCGGAAGGCGGTACGGACGGGGCGTGCGCTTCGAGTTGCACGGGTCGTCTTCCTCGTCTGGTCGTTCCGGCCCTGTTGGGCCGGGTGGCGGCTTGGTACCAGGTTCTTTTCTTGTCCCGAGGCCCCTTCGGTCTGCCGTCCCCGTTTGGGGAAAACAGAAGGGCCGCGGATCCCGGGTGGGGTTCCGCGGCCCTGAAGGCGCCGGCCTGATCGGCGATCAGGCTGGATCACTCCAGGGTTCTGGCCCACGGAAGGCCCACATCAGGTGGTGCTGCGTCGTCTGCTTCCGGAATCCGGCACCGGCTGCTGCAAAGGCATAGGCGTGCGCCCGTGCCACTACTGCTTCCAGTGCCTTGGTCGGTCGCTCATTGCGCTCACGGACGGGAAGACCCGCGAGAGACAGGGAGGACGCCGGGCGGTCGGCACGGATGCCGGACAGACCGGTGCCCAGGTCAAAGGCGCCGGGCATGCACGTGGAGACGACCGAGAGATCGGTCATTTTGACGGTGCTGGTGGAGCTGGTCTTGATGCTGATCACTTCAATCGCCTCCTCTCGGCGTCTCGGGGGACTGGGGTGTGCCAGTCCGACGGATACATAAGTACAGCACGGAATCGGGGCCTTCGAGAAGGCCGCCGTGCCCGTGGCTAAGAACCTATGGGGATTGCTGGCGCGTACGCAAACTATTTTTTCGACGAGTTGGTATCAGTCGCCGTCGTCCTGTCGGTCTCCGTCCCGGCCTGCGCAGATGGCCAGAACTTCGGCGCCGTAGCGGTTGAGCTTGCGGACTCCGACGCCGGGGATGCGTGCCAGTTCGCCCTCGTCGTCGGGGGCGGCTTCGGCGATGGCGATCAGGGTCCTGTCGGTGAAGACGCAGAACGCGGGCTGTCCGCTGCGGTGGGCCTGTTCCGCTCGCCATGCGCGCAGCCGTTCGTAGAGGCCCTCGTCCATGTCGGAGGGGCAGTCGTCGCAGCGCATCAGTTTCATCTCGCCGGCGTCGGAGAGGGTGCGCCCGCAGACTCGGCAGCGGGCGGGGGTTCTGCTGGTGCGGCGGGGGGCGACGGCCGTGGCAGGGGTGCCGAAACCGCGTTCGATTCCGCTGGTTCCGACGGTGCCGCCGTATGGGGAGCGGCCTGGGGTGGCGGACGAGCCGGGGCGCAGTCCGTCGAGGAAGCGGCTGGGGCGCCGGGTGGGGCGGCCGCCCGGTGTGCGGGACAGGGACCAGGAGACGTGGAGGTGTTCTCTCGCCCGGGTGACGCCGACGTAGAGCAGGCGCCGCTCCTCTTCGATCTGTTCGTCGGTTCTGGCGTAAGTGATCGGCATCATGCCTTCGGCGACGCCGACGAGGAAGACGGCGTCCCATTCCAGGCCCTTGGCGGAGTGCAGGGAGGCGAGGGTGACGCCCTGGACGGTGGGGGCGTGCTGGGCGTTGGCTCGCTCGTCGAGTTCGGCGACGAGATCGGCGAGGGTGGCGTGGGGTTTCGCCGAGGTGAGGTCCTTGGCGAGGTTCACGAGGGCGGCGAGGGATTCCCATCGCTCTCTGACGGCGCCGGAGCCTGCCGGGGGTGTGGGTGTCCAGCCCTCGCCCGACAGGATGGCGCGTACCTGGGAGGGCAGGTCGACGGCGTCGTCGAGGAGGGTGTCGTTGGTTCCGAAGCGGGCGGCGCCGCGGAGGGCGATGCCGGCTTTGCGGACCTCGGGGCGGTCGAAGAATCGTTCGGCGCCGCGGAGCTGGTAGGGGATGCCTGCGTCCGCGAGGGCTTGTTCGTAGATCTCGGACTGGGAGTTGGTGCGGAACAGGATGGCGATCTCCGCGGCGGGTACGCCGCTGGTGAGGAGGTCGCGGATGCGGCGGGCGGCGCCTTCGGCTTCGGCGGGTTCGTCGGCGTATTCGGTGTAGAGGGGCTGGGGTCCGGGGTCGCGCTGGGAGACGAGTTCGAGGCGGTGGTCGGCTGCGCGGCCGCGGGCTTGGGCGAGGAGGCCGTTGGCGAGGTGGACGATCTGGGGGGTGGAGCGGTAGTCGCGGACGAGTTTGACGACGGTGGCTGCGGGGTGGCGGTTGCGGAAGTCGAGGAGGTGGTCGGGGGTGGCGCCGGTGAAGGAGTAGATGGTCTGGCTGGCGTCGCCGACGACGCAGAGGCTGTCGCGGTCGCCGAGCCAGAGTTCGAGCAGGCGCTGCTGGAGGGGGCTGACGTCCTGGTATTCGTCGACGACGAAGTGCTGGTACTGGGTGCGGATCTCTTCGGCGATGTCGTGCCGGTCCTGGAGGATGCCGACCGTGAGGAGGAGGACGTCTTCGAAGTCGATGACGGCGCGTTCGCGTTTGAGGTCTTCGTAGGTGGCGTAGAGCTGGGCGATCTCTGCGGGGTCGCGGGGGGCTTCGCGGCCGGTTTTGGCGGCCGCGGCGGCGTAGTCGGCGGGGATGGTCTGGGTGACCTTGGACCATTCGATTTCGGCGGTTGCGTCCCGTAGCTCGTTGCGGTCGAGGCGGATGCGGCAGGCTGCGGCGGCGTCGGCGACGAGTTGTATCTTCCGGTCGATGATGCGGGGGAGGCTGCCGCCGACGGCTTTCGGCCAGAAGTACTGGAGCTGGCGGAGGGCGGCGGAGTGGAAGGTGCGGGCTTGGACGCCGGCGGCGCCGAGCTGGCGGAGGCGGCCGCGCATCTCGCCTGCGGCGCGGTTGGTGAAGGTGACGGCGAGCACGCTGGACGGCTGGAGGATGCCGGCGCGGACTCCGTAGGCGATGCGATGGGTGATGGCCCGTGTCTTGCCGGTGCCGGCTCCTGCCAGCACGCACACCGGGCCGTGCAGGGCGGTCGCCACGGCGCGCTGCTCGGGGTCGAGCCCTTCGAGCACCGCGTCGGCCGAGTCCGGAACCTGCGGGAAGAGGGTGGAGTGCGTTGCTGCTGTCACCCCGCCATGCTGCCAGGTCTGCGGAGACGGGTGCGGTGGTTGTCCACAGGGGGGCTTGTGCAGTCGTATGAATGCCGGGGTGAGGGCTGGTGAGGGCCGGGGTGCCCGTGCGGCGGACGGCGGACGGCGGACGGCGGCGGGAACGAGGTGGTGGGAATGGTGGAAGCTTCACGTACGTTGCCTCCTGAGCGAGCAAGCAGAGCACGCATCCCTAGCCGTGAAGGAGCGCGACCGACATGCCGGGCACTGTGACGATGTACAGCACCTCGTGGTGTGGCTACTGCCGTCGGCTGAAGAGCCAGATGGACCGTGAGGGCATCACGTACGACGAGATCAACATCGAGCAGGACCCGCAGTCCGCGGCGTTCGTGGAGAAGGCGAATGGCGGGAACCAGACGGTTCCGACGGTGCTGTTCCCGGATGGTTCGACGTTGACGAACCCGTCGCTGGCGCAGGTCAAGCAGAAGATCGGCGCGTGACGGCCGCGCGGTCACGGGTTTGCGGGAGGCGGTCCCCGGGGTTTTCCTGGGGACCGCCTCCGTGTCACACGCTGCGGGTCGGCAGGGGTTTGCCGTACCAGAGTTCGATCAGGCGGGCCGCGATGGAGATGCCGTAGGGGGGCAGTACTTCTCCGGACTCGAAGGCGGCGCGCAGTTCCTCTCGGGAGAACCAGCGGGCCTCGTGGATCTCGTCGCCGTCGACGTTGATGTCGGTGGTGGTGGCGTGGGCGAGGAAGCCGAGCATCAGGCTGGAGGGGAAGGGCCAGGGCTGGCTGGCGACGTACTCGACCTCGCCGACGGTGATGCCCGCTTCTTCGGAGACTTCGCGGCGCACGGACTGTTCGATGGACTCGCCTGGTTCGACGAAGCCGGCGAGGGTGGAGAAGCGGCCTTCGGGCCAGTGCACCTGGCGGCCGAGGAGGATGCGGTCCTTGTCGTCGATGACGGCCATGATCACCGCTGGGTCGGTGCGCGGGTAGTGCTCGGCGCCGCAGGCCGGGCAGCGGCGGATGTGTCCGGCGGCCGCGATGACGGTGCGTTCGCCGCAGCGTGAGCAGAAGCGGTGCATGCGCTGCCAGTTCTCCAGGGCGACCGCGTGGACCATGAGGCCCGCGTCGCGGGGGGACAGCAGCAGTCCGGCCTCGCGCAGGCCGGCCGGGCGTGCGGACTGGTCCATGCGGCCGGGGAGGGCGTCCTTCTGGAGTGCGAAGTAGCTGACGCCTTCCTCGTCGGTGCCGAGGAAGTAGCGGTGGGCCTCGGTGAGGGGTGCCTCGAAGGAGGGGGTCATGACGAGTTCGGTCCGGCCGTCGGGCGTCTCGTCGATGAGGACCTGGCCGCCCGAGACCACGAAGCAGCGGGTGGTGGGGTGGCTCCACGCCGCGGCGAGCCATGCCTCGTCGAGCCGGTGGTGGGCGGCGCGGTCGATGCCGCTCGGGGCGGTGAGCGAGATGGGCCGGTCGGCGGTGTGGTCGGTCCAGGTGGTCACGGGTTGTTTCCAACTCCCCCGGTGGAACGGTCGTTTCGGCGGGCGGTTCAGCGGGACGTTCGGCTGGGGTGGGACCGGGTCCGGCGGATCTTGGGCGTGCGGGGCGGCCCTTCCAGTGTGCCGCGCCCCGCGGCCCGTGCGGCCGGACGTCCGGTCCGCGAGATCGTCAGTCGGCATCGCGCCAGTTCTCCGCGAGGTCGCCCCACAGGTATGCGGCGGTTTCGACGCCCTTGAGGAGCAGATCGAGTTCGACCTTCTCGTTCGGGGCGTGCCAGCCGTCGGAGGGGATGGAGATGCCGAGGAACAGGACGGGTGCGCCGAGGACGTCCTGGAGGTCGGCGGCCGGTCCGGAGCCGCCTTCGCGGGTGAAGCGGACCGGCTGCTGGAAGGCGCGGCCCATGGCGCGTACGACGGATTGCAGGGCGGGGTGGTCGAGGGGGGTCAGGCAGGGCCGGGTGGCCGCGCCGAAGGTGATCTCGTGGCGGATTCCGGCGGGCAGCTGGTCGGCGGCCCAGGTGCGCACGGCCTTCTCGATGTGGTCGGGGTCCTGTCCGGCGACGAGCCGGAAGGAGAGTTTGACCGTGGCCGAGGACGGGATGATCGTCTTGCTGCCGGGGCCTTGGTAGCCGCCGCCGATGCCGTTGACCTCGGCGGTGGGGCGGGCCCAGACGCGTTCCAGGGCGGTGTAGCCGGTCTCACCGTAGGGGGCGGTGGATCTGGCGGTGCGCAGCCACTGTTCCTCGTCGAAGGGGAGTTCGGCGAAGAGGGCGCGTTCGCGGTCGGTGAGATCGGTGATGCCGTCGTAGAAGCCGGGTATCGCCACGTGCGCGTGCTGGTCGTGGAGGGCGGCGACCAGGCGGGCGGCCGCGGTGGCTGGGTTGGGGACGGCGCCGCCGAAGGAGCCGGAGTGGATGTCCTGGTCGGGGCCGTGCAGGACGATCTCGCATTCGGCGAGGCCGCGCATGCCGGTGCACACGGTCGGGGTGTTCGCGGACCACATGCCGGTGTCGGAGACGATCACGGCGTCGGCGGCCAGCCGGTCGGTGTGCTGCTCGACGAGGGTGCGGAAGTTCGGGGAGCCGGACTCCTCCTCGCCCTCGATGAGGAGCTTGAGGTGGACGGCGGGGGCGGTGCGGCCGGTGGCGGCGAGGTGGGCGCGGACGCCGAGTGTGTGGAAGAACACCTGACCCTTGTCGTCGGCAGCTCCGCGCGCGTGCAGGCGCCCCTCGCGGATCACCGGTTCGAAGGGGTCGCTGTCCCAACCGTCCTCGCGGGCGGCAGGCTGTACGTCGTGGTGGCCGTAGACGAGGACGGTGGGTGCCTGGGGGTCGTCGGAGGGCCACTCGGCGAAGACGGCGGGGGCGCCGTCGGTCGGCCAGACCTCGGTGGTGGGGAAGCCGGTGTCGTGGAGCTTGGCGGCGAGCCACTCGGCGCTGCGCCGTACGTCCCCGGCGTGCTCGGGCTGGGCGGACACCGACGGGATGCGCAGCCACTCCGCGAGATCGTCGAGGAAGGCGGCGCGCTGGCTGTCGATGTACGAGCGGACAGCACTGTCCGGGGTCTGGCTCATGCTCACGAGCCTATAGGCCCGCACCGGCATCCTCGTCGGCCGGTTCCCGGCCGGGGGGCTCCCCGAGCAGGAGCCGCTCCAGCGCGGCTCTGCCCGGGAGGCTTTCGGGGCGTACGACCTCGCCGCTGCGGACATAGAGGAACGCGGCCTTGACGCTCTCCACGGGTACGTTCTGCTGTTCGGCCCAGGCGAGCCGGTACAGGGCGAGCTGGAGCGGGTCGCCGGTGCGGGTGCGGCTGGTCTTCCAGTCGACGATCTCGTACGACGTCCCCTCGCCGTCGTCCGCGCGGTAGACGGCGTCGATGCGGCCGCGGACGACGCGTCCGGCGATGGCGAGCTGGAAGGGGGCCTCGACGCGGTAGGGGGTGCGGTGCGCGTAGGGCGTGCCTTCGAAAGCGTCCTTGAGGGCTTCCAGGTCGCGTTCGTCGGCGATCTCGGCGTCGCTGCCGGGCAGCTCCTCGGGCTCGAGCAGGGGCAGGCGCAGTTCCTCGAAGCGTGCCTCGACCCAGGCGTGGAAGCGGGTGCCCCGACGGGCCGCGGGTTGCGGGGGGCGGGGCATGGGACGTGCGAGTTCCTGCGCGAGCCCGTCGGGGTCGGCGGCCAGCCGCAGCACCTGGGAGGCGGTCAGGGACGGCGGCAGGGGTACGTCGGTGACGGCCGTGCGAGCGCGCAGGAGTTCCCCGCTGAGGGCGTTCAGGTCGCGGTCCCAGGAGGCGATGGTGCGGGTCTCTTCCGGGGTGAGCGCGGTGGCGTCCTCGGTGGGGTGCCGACGGGGATGCGGGACGGCCGGGGTGCGGGCTGTCAGGGGCACGCGCGCGTGCGGTGCCGCTCCCTGCGGGGCCGGCGGCCGTTGGCTCGTCCAGGAGTCCTCGCCGGGGGCGTCCTCGCCGTTCCGTCCCGGGTGGTGGAAGTCCTCGTCCTTGGGTCCGAAGGCCCCATGATAGTCCGGTCCGAAGGCCCCATTACCGTCCGGCCCGTAGGGATCCTGGCCGTCCGGCCCGTAGGGATCCTGGCCGTCCGGCCCGTAGGGATCCTGGTCCCCGGGCCCGTACGGGTCGTCTTCGTCGTCCGGTGGGGGTGGCCACTCCGGGTCGTCGTACGAGGAGGGGTCGTGGGCGCCGTCCGGCGACGCGATCCGGTCCAGGTGCGTCAGGACGGTCCGGGCGGCGGCCCTTCGGCGGGCGAGTGCAGGCTCGTCCAGCGGAAGCGGCCAGGCTTGGTCGGCGGCGGCCTCGTGCAGCGCCGGGTTCTCCTCGTCCTCGGCGGGCTCGTCGGCCCAGACCTCGATCTCGCCGTACCCGGCGGCGCAGTGGTCGTAGAGGGCCTGGAGGAAGGCGGAGGGCCCGCGGGGGCGTTTCTGCGCCGGGCCCCACCAGTGGCCGGAGCCGAGCAGAAGGGAGCGGGGGCGGGTGAAGGTGACGTAGCCGAGGCGGAGCTCCTCGGTGTGCTGGTGTTCCTTCATGGCCTCGTGGAAGGCCTTGATGCCGCGGGAGTCCCAGGATTCGATGTCGGGCAGGGTGTCGGCGTCGCCGCGCAGGGCGTGCGGCAGCACCTTGCCCTGGGCGGTCCACTTCTCGCGGCCCTGACTGCTGGGGAAGGTGCCGTTGACCAGGCCGGGGACGGCGACGACGTCCCACTCCAAGCCCTTGGACTTGTGCGCGGTGAGGACCTTGACGGTGTTCTCGCCGCCGGGGAGGGCGTTGTCGAGCCCCTTTTCGTACTGTGCGGCGGTGCGCAGGAAGCCGAGGAAGGCCAGGAGGGTGGCGTCCGGGTCGTTGGCGGCGAAGGACGCGGCGACGTCCAGGAAGTTCGACAGGGTCTCGCGGCGGCGGGCGGCCAGCGCGTGCGGGGAGGCGGACAGCTCGACTTCCAGGCCGGTGACGGCGAGCACGCGGTGCAGGACGTCCATCAGCGGGTCGGCGAGGGAGCGGCGCAGTTCGCGCAGTTCGGTGGCGAGGCGGGCGAACCGTACGCGCGCGTCGGGGGAGAACGGCAGCCCGTCGTCCTCCCGGGCGGCTTCCATGGGCAGTTCGAGGAAGGTGTCGAGGGCGTCCGCGAGCGAGATCACCTCGGACGGGTCGACGCCCTCGACGGCCGCGGCGAGCCGGCGGTCCGGGTCGTCGTCGGCGGCCACGCGCGCGTGGGAGACCAGCAGCCGGGCGCGTCGTCCCAGGAGGGCGAGGTCGCGGGGGCCGATGCGCCAGCGCGGGCCGGTGAGGAGGCGAACCAGGGAGGCGTTGGCGCCGGGGTCCTGGAGGACTTCGCAGACCGCGACGAGGTCGGCGACCTCGGGCAGGTGCAGCAGCCCGGACAGGCCCACGACCTCGACCGGGATGTCGCGGGCGACGAGCGCGCCCTGGATCCGGGCGAAGTCGGTCGCCGTGCGGCACAGGACCGCGATCTCGCCGGGCGCGGTGCCGGTGCGCACGAGGTGGGCGAGGGAGTCGGCGATCCAGTCGATCTCCTCGGCGTGGGTGCGCAGCAGGGCGCAGCGGACCTGTCCGTCGTGTTCGGCGCCCGGGGCGGGCCGAAGGGCTTCGACGCCCGCGTGCATGGCGCGCAACGGCTCGGCGAGGCCGTTGGCGAGGTCGAGGAGGCGGCCGCCGCTGCGGCGGTTCTCGCTGAGTGCCTGGCGGGTGGCGGGGCGGCCGTCGGCGTGTGGGAAGTGCTCGGGGAAGTCGTCGAGGTTGGCGACGGACGCGCCGCGCCAGCCGTAGATCGCCTGGCAGGGGTCGCCGACGGCGGTGACGGGGTGGCCGGTGCCGCCGCCGAAGAGTCCGGCGAGCAGGACGCGCTGGGCGACCGAGGTGTCCTGGTACTCGTCGAGCAGGACCACGCGGAACTCGTCGCGCAGAATGCGCCCCACCTCGGGGAGGCGGGCGAGGGCCGCCGAGAGGGCGATCTGGTCGCCGAAGTCGAGAAGGTCGCGGTCTCGTTTGGCCGCGCGGTACCGGCCGACCAGTTCGGCCAGGTCTCGGCGGGCGGCGGCCGTCTCGGGGATCTTGCGCAGGTCGGCGTTGGTGAGCCGGACGTCCTCCAGGGTGCGCAGCAGTGCGGCGTCGTGGGCGCGCAGGTCCTCGGGCCGTACGAGGTGCTCGGACAGCTCGGAGTCGAGGGTGAGCAGGTCGCTGACGAGGTCCGGGAAGGAACGGGTGAGCGCCGGGTAGGGGCCGGGGGCCTCGCGCAGCACGCGCGCGGCGAGTTGGTAGCGGGTGGCGTCGGCGAGCAGCCGGGAGGCCGGTTCGAGCCCGATGCGCAGGCCGTGGTCGGTGAGGAGGCGGCCCGCGAAGGCGTGGTAGGTGGAGATCACGGGTTCGCCGGGCGGGTTGTCGGGGTCGATCACGTCCGGGTCGGTGACGCCCGCCTTGACCAGTGCCGTGCGGACGCGCTCGGCGAGTTCACCGGCCGCCTTGTTGGTGAACGTCAGGCCGAGGACCTGTTCGGGTGCGACCTGTCCGGTGCCCACCAGCCACACCACGCGGGCGGCCATCACCGTGGTCTTGCCCGATCCGGCTCCGGCCACGATCACCTGCGGGGCGGGCGGCGCGGTGATGCAGGCCGTCTGCTCCGGGGTGAACGGGATGCCGAGGAGCTCCTTGAGCTGCTCGGGGTCACTGATACGGGCGGGCACGTCGAAAGAGGCTAGCGGTGGTCACTGACAACGGGTGCCGGGTCGGCCGGTCGGGGCGGAAGAAGCGCTGGTCGGCGCGTTCGGTGCCGTGTGCCACACCGGTGTGCTCGCTCCTGTGGTCACTTCACGGCGTGGCTCGCCGTGGTTACTCCACGGTGCCTTGCTGTGGTCATTCCACGACGTGGCGGCCCTCCGACCGCGCGCTGCACGAGGCGCGGAACGCGCAGTGCGTGCAGTGCTGCCCGGCGGTCGGGGAGAACCGCTCGTCGAGGACCTTGCCCGCGGCGGTGGCCAGCAGCTCGCCGATCCACTGCCCGTCGAGGGGCTCTTGGGCCTGCACCTTGGGCAGGGTGTCGCCGCCGTCCTTCTTGGCGGCGCCCTGCCTCAGCTGGACGAGTTCGGCACCGCCCGGTTCGGGCCGCAGGCCGTCGAAGGCTTCGTCGACGGCGCCCTCGCGCACGGCGAGCTGGTAGACGGCGAGCTGCGGGTGGCGGGCCACCTCGGCGGCGCTGGGCGCCTGCTTGCCGGTCTTGAAGTCGACGACGTAGGCGCGGCCCTCACCGTCCGTCTCGACGCGGTCCATGGAGCCGCGGATGCGCACCTGGTAGTCGCCGGCCGCGAGGGTGACGTCGAAGTCGTGCTCGCTGGCCACCGGGGTGCGCCCGGCGCGGACACCGCCCGAGTCGACGTGCCACTTCAGGAAGCGTTCGAGCGCCACGCGCGCGTTGTGCTTCTCCTGCGCGGACTTCCACGGCGCGTCGAAGGCGAGCGCGTTCCACACCGAGTCGAGGCGCTCCATGAGGACGTCGAGGTCGGCGGGGGTGCGTCCGGAGGCGACCTCGTCGGCGAGGACGTGCACCACGTTGCCGAAGCCCTGGGCGGCCGTCGCGGGTGCGTCGGCCTTCACCTCGCGTCCGAGGAACCACTGCAAGGCGCAGGTGTTCGCGAGCTGGTCGAGGGCGCTGCCGGAGAGCACCACGGGCTGGTCGCGGTCGCGCAGCGGCACCTTGCTCTCGGTCTGGTCCCACATGCCCCACCAGCGGTAGGGGTGTGCGGAGGGCACGAGGGGCCGGCCGTCGTCGTCGGCGAGCGCGGCGAGCCGGGCCAGCCGGTGTGCGGCGGCCTCCCTGAGGGCGTCGGAAGCCCGCGGGTCCACGGTCGTGGCGCGCAGTTCGGCGACGAGCGCGGCCACGGACAGCGGACGGCGCGGGCGGCCGGTGACGTCCTTGGGTTCGACGCCGAGTTCGGTGAGGAAGCGGGAGGGCTGGTCGCCGTCGTCGGCGGGGGCCTTCACGGCGGTCACGACCAGGCGTTCACGGGCGCGTGTGCAGGCGACGTAGAACAGGCGGCGTTCCTCCGCCAGCAGCGCGCCGGGGGTGAGGGGCTCGGCGAGTCCGTCGCGGCCGATGCGGTCGGCCTCCAGCAGGGAGCCGCGGCGGCGCAGGTCCGGCCATAGGCCTTCCTGGACGCCGGCGACGACGACCAGGCGCCACTCAAGGCCCTTGGAGCGGTGCGCGGTCATCAGGCGTACGGCGTCGGGGCGTACGGCGCGACGGGTCAGCGTGTCGGCGGCGATGTCCTGGGCCTCGATCTCCTCCAGGAAGTTGAGGGCGCCCCGGCCGCCGGTGCGCTCCTCGGCGCGCGCCGCGGTCGCGAACAGGGCGCAGACGGCGTCGAGGTCGCGGTCGGCGTTGCGGCCCCCGGCGCCGCCGCGCCGGGAGGCGCTCTCCAGTCGCTTCGGCCAGGGGGTGCCGTCCCACAGGTCCCACAGGGCTTCCTCGGCCGAGCCGCCGCCCGCCAGCCGTTCACGCGCCTTCCTGAGCAGCGCGCCCAGGCGCTGGGCTCCGCGCGCGTACGCGGGGTCGTGCGCCACCAGGCGCTCCGGTTCGGCCAGGGCCCGCGCGAGCAGCTGGTCGGAGGGCGGCGGTGCGGGGTTGCCGGCGGCCCGCTCCTCCTCGCGCAGGGCGCGGCCCAGGCGGCGCAGGTCGGCGGCGTCCATTCCGGCGAGCGGTGAGGTCAGGAGGGTGAGTGCGGTCTCGGTGTCGAGCCAGGGCTCGAGGTGCGCCGTGTCCTGGGCCGCCTCTTCGGGGGCGGGATGGGTGTGCGCCGCGCCCTCTGCCGTTTCGCCGGGGGCAGGATGGGTGTGCGCCGCGCCCTCTGCGGCCTCATCAGACCCCGGATGGGTGTGCGCCGCGCCCTCTTCCGCCTCATCAGACGCCGGACGCGTGTGCGCCGCGCCCTCTTCCGCCTCGTCGGAGTCCGGATGGGTGTGCGCCGCGCCCTGCGTGGTCTCCTCGGAGTCGCGATCGATGGGGGCGCCGGCCTCCGCCCGGGCGACCGCGCGCAGTGCCGTGAGCAGGGGTGTCACGGCCGGCTCGTGGCGCAGCGGCAGGTCGTCTCCGTCGATGTCGAGGGGCACTCCGGCGGCTGTGAGGGTGCGGCGGATCGTCGGGATGGTGCGGGATCCGGCGCGTACGAGAACGGCCATCTCGCCCCAGGGGATGCCGTCCTCCAGGTGTGCCCGGCGCAGGATGTCGGCGACGTTGTCCAGTTCGGTGCCGGGTGTGGGGTACGTGTGGACCTCGACGCAGCCCCCGTCCCGTACCGGAGCGAGTTCCCGGTGGGCGCGCACCTTCTCCGCCGGGAGGCGGGTGAGCGGCATGCGCTGGGTGAGCAGCCGGGTGGCCGCGAGGAGGGCGGCGCCGGAGCGGCGGGATGTCCGAAGGACGTGCACGGGCGCCGGGGTGCCGTCCGGTCGGGGGAAGGCGTACGGGAAGTCCAGGATGCCGCCCACGTCGGCACCCCGGAAGGCGTAGATCGACTGGTCGGGGTCGCCGAAGGCCACCAGGGTCCTCCCGCCGCCCGCGAGGGCCCGCAGCAGCCGGACCTGCGCCGGGTCGGTGTCCTGGTACTCGTCCACATAGACCGCGTCGTACCGGGCGGCCAGCCGGGCGGCGACCTCGGGGCGGCGGGCCAGCAGTACCGCGCGGTGGACCAGTTCGGCGTAGTCGATCACCCCCTGGAGGTCGAGGACGTCGAGGTACTCGGCGAGGAACGCGGAGGCGGCCTCCCAGTCGGGGCGGCCTATGCGCTGGGCGAAGCGGCGCAGGGCCTCCGGACCGAGGCCCAGTTCACGGCTGCGGGCGAGCACGGCGCGCACCTCGTCGGCGAAGCCGCGGGTGGTGAGGCAGGCGCGTAGTTCGTCGGGCCAGCGCACGTGCGCGAGGCCGAGGCGCTCCAGGTCGGGCTGTCCTGCGAGCAGCTCGCGCACGGCCACGTCCTGCTCGGGGCCGGACAGCAGCCGCAGGGGTTCGACGAAGAGGTCGGTGTCCTGGTGGGCGCGGACCAGGGCGTAGCAGAACGAGTGGAACGTGGTGGCCTGCGGGGCGTGTGCCGCGCCCGTGCGCAGCGCCATGCGGTCGCGCAGGTCGACGGCGGCCTTTCGGCTGAAGGTCAGCACCAGGATGCGTTCCGGGTCGCCGCCGCGGGCGATCCGGGCTGCCACGGATTCCACGAGTGTGGTCGTCTTGCCGGTGCCCGGGCCCGCGAGGACGAGCAGGGGGCCGGCCTGGTGGTCAACCACGGCGCGCTGTGGTGCGTCCAGTCGAGGGGGATCCACCTGGACGGGCGGGGTACGCACCAGTCGGTAAGCGCCACGGCTCCCCTGCCGCACCTGGGGGTGCGGCAGGCGCCTGGTGGAGGAAGAGGAGCTCACGTGGTTCGCCGGTCCTGGTGGTCGTGCTCGGGCTTGTCACTGCGGGCGGTGGGGCGCCGTCGTCGTGGGTGGTGGTCGGGCCGCTGGTGGCGTGGCCGCCGCGCGGGAGCGGCGGTGACTGCGTGATGAGGGTGACGCGCGCCGTCGACGCTACGCCCGGGACGGTCCCGGAAGCAGGGCTTCCCCTTGTTCCCGCCGGTTCCTCCGGTCACTCCGTTCCCAGATGTGCCTCCGGTCACCTTTGCCGCGTCTCTCCCGGAGGACACTCCAGCCCCCGCCGTCCCTCATTGCACGAACGTACGACATGTCACGAACGTGCCGCGTTTCCCCCGTACGGGCCACGGCTTCCCGCGCGGCGTGTCCGATGCCGGAAGCTGTCAGGTGTGACCTTCTGCGCATTCGTCGCCGTCCCATCGCGCCCGTCTCATGTCCACGCGCGGCAGATGACCCTCGGACGCGCGGCCGGCCTCCCTCAAGGGCGTGTCCTCCTCCCGGTAGTGGCCGAGGGCGTCCAGTTCATGGCCCGCAAGGAGTACTCCGTCGGCGCGGACCACCCGCCACCAGGGGACCGCGCCCCCGTAGAGGGCCATCACACGGCCCACCTGGCGCGGACCGCCCTCCGCCAGCCACTCGGCCACGTCCCCGTACGTCATGACACGCCCAGGCGGGATGCGTTCGGCCAGGTCAAGGACCCGTTCCGCGTATTCCGGGAGGGCGTCCACCGGAGGGCTCTGCTCGCTCATCCGCCCCATCCTGCCCCACGCCACCGACAATGTGAGGAGAGAGCGGCCGGACGCAGCCCTCGCCCCGGCGCGCCGCTTCGGGCAGACTGTGCGCCCCCGCATTTGCACCCTGATGCCCCTGTGTGTCGGGTGGGCATGCCACCATCGTGCGGGCGGTGACTGGTGATACGAGACCAAGAAGAGACGATGAAGCAACAGGGTGTGCACCCCGAAGGAGCGGAGGGCACCTCTGAGGGTTCGTCGCGCCCGGACACCGCCGCCTCAGGTCCCGCTGCGGGCGAGGACGCGCAGAAGGCTGCCGGCGAAGACGCACAGAAGAAGGCGCAGGCGCATACGGACGACGGGCCCCGAGGGCAGGACGCCCAGAGCCCGGGAGGCGATGCCCGGCGGCCCGCGGGCGACACGCGGGAGCGGCAAGAAGACGCGCCGCGGCAGGCGGACGGCGAACCGCGGCACACGGACCTCGAACCGGGCTCCCCCGCCGCGGACGCGGCCTGCGCAGACGCCCCCAACGACGAGGTGGAGGGCGACGAACCGCTGCTCCCCGCGCGCGTGCACCGTCCTTCCGATCTGATGCGCCTCCTGGTGGGCGTCCTCGCGATCGCCGTGCTGCTCGCCATCGCCGCGTTCGCGCACGGCACCACCTCCGGGCTCGAACAGGACATCAACAAGGGCACGGGACAGGCGCCCGATCTCCTGATCAAGCTTGCTGGTCTGGCGTCCAGCATCGCGATCCTGCTGGTGCCGGTCGCGTTCGCGATCGAACGGCTGATCAAGCGGGACGGTCTCCGCATCGCCGACGGCGTCCTCGCGGCGGTCCTCGCGCACGGGGTGACCCTCGCCACGGACCTATGGGTCGCCAGGGCGGCACCGCCCTCGATCCAGGACGCGCTGACCCAGCCCTCCCCCGGCGACATCCACGCCCTCACCGACCCGGTGCACGGCTATCTCGCGCCGGTCATCGCCTACATGACGGCCGTGGGGATGTCCCGCAGACCCCGCTGGCGCGCCGTGCTGTGGGTGGTACTGCTCCTCGACGCCTTCTCCATGCTGGTCACCGGCTACACGACACCGTTCTCGATCGTCCTGACGGTGCTGATCGGCTGGAGCGTCGCGGCCGGGACGCTGTACGCGGTCGGCTCGCCGAACGTACGGCCCACCGGGCGGACCCTGATGGCGGGGCTGCGCACCGTCGGCTTCCGCCCCGTGGGCGCGGCGCGTGAGGAGACGCCCGACACGGCGGACAACGGCGACCGCGGTCGGCGCTACTTCGTCACACTGGAGGACGGCCCGCCCCTGGACGTCACGGTCGTCGACCGCGAGCAGCAGGCCCAGGGTTTCTTCTACCGGGTGTGGCGGCGTCTGACGCTGCGCGGGATCACCACCCGCAGCAGCCTCCAGTCGCTGCGCCAGGCCCTGGAGCAGGAGGCGCTCCTCGCATACGCGGCCATCGCGGCCGGCGCCAACGCCCCCAAGCTGATCGCGACCTCCGAGCTGGGCCCCGACGCGGTGATGCTCGTCTACGAGCACACCGGCGGCCGCACTCTGGACCAGCTGGCCGACGAGGAGATCACCGACGGGCTGCTGCACGACACCTGGCACCAGGTGCGGGCATTGCAGTCGCGGCGCATCGCGCACCGCCGGCTCGCCGGTGACGCCATCGTGGTGGATCGTTCCGGCACCGTCATCCTGACCGACCTGCGCAGCGGCGAGATCGCGGCCGGCGATCTGGTGCTGCGGATGGACATCGCGCAGTTGCTGGCCACGCTCGGGCTGCGGGTCGGCGCCGAACGGTCGGTGGCCTCCGCCGTCGCCGTGCTCGGCCCCGACACGGTCGCCGACTGCCTGCCCATGCTCCAGCCGATCGCGCTGACCCGCACTACGCGCGCGACGCTGCGGAAACTGGCCCGGGAGCGGGCCGGGCGGGAGCGGGAAGCGGTCCTGGACGCCTCCCGGCAGGCCAAGCTGGCCCGAGCGCAGGAGGCGGGCGACAGCACCGGGGTCGTCCTCGACAAGCCCGACAAGAAGGCCGTACGCGCCGAGCAGCGGGCCGAGAAACGAGCGATCGACGAGGCACTGGACGAGGCCCGCGAGGAGGATCTCCTCACCCAGATCCGCCATCAGGTGCTGCGGATCAGGCCGCAGGCGCCGGTCGAACCGGTCCGCCTGGAGCGGGTGCGGCCGCGCACACTGATCAGTTTCATGGCCGGCGCCATCGGCGCGTACTTCCTGCTGACGCAGCTCACCCACATCCAGTTCGGCACGCTCTTCGCCAACGCCCAGTGGGGCTGGGTGGCGGCCGCCGTGTTCTTCTCCGCGCTGAGCTATGTCGCTGCGGCGATGGCGCTGCTCGGCTTCGTCCCCGAACGGGTGCCTTTCCTGCGGACCGTGGCGGCCCAGGTCGCCGGGTCGTTCGTGAAGATCGTGGCGCCCGCGGCGGTGGGCGGGGTCGCACTCAACACACGCTTCCTCCAGCGGGCGGGGGTACGGCCGGGGCTGGCGGTGGCGAGCGTGGGCGCCTCGCAGCTGTTCGGGCTCGGCTGCCATGTGCTGATGCTGCTGTCGTTCGGCTATCTCACCGGCACCGAGAAGACGCCGTCGTTGTCGCCGTCCCGCACGGTCATCGCCGGTCTGCTGACGGTCGCGGTGCTCGTCCTGGTGGTGACGTCCGTGCCGTTCCTGCGGAAATTCGTCGTCACGCGCGTCAGGTCGCTGTTCGCCGGTGTCGTGCCCCGCATGCTCGATGTGCTGCAGCGGCCGCAGAAGCTGGTCACCGGCATCGGCGGCATGCTGCTGCTGACCGCGTGCTTCGTGATGTGTCTGGACGCCTCGATCCGGGCGTTCGGGCACGAGGAGCACACCTCGCTGAGCCTGGCCAGTGTGGCGGTCGTGTTCCTGGCGGGCAACGCGCTCGGCTCGGCGGCCCCGACCCCCGGCGGCGTGGGCGCGGTCGAGGCGACCCTCACAGTGGGCCTCATCGCCGTCGGCCTGCCCAAGGAGGTCGCGGCGCCCGCGGTGCTCCTGTACCGGCTGCTGACGCTGTGGCTGCCGGTTCTGCCGGGGTGGCTGTTCTTCAACCATCTGACGCGCAAGGAAGCGCTCTAGGCAGGTGCCTTCCCACGGCCGGCCGTGGGAAGGCGACCCTCACCCGCACGGCCCGCGCCCCGAGCGCTCCGCGCCGCGCGGCCCCACGATGGGAGCATGCCGAACCGTCTCCGCATCCGCACCGCTGCCCTCACCGCGACCGCCGTCGTCCTGCCCTCCTTGATGGCGGGCTGCGCCGGCGGCTTCGTGGACGGGGAGCTGTCGAGTCAGAAGCTGATCTGGAAGGACTGCCCAGCGCCGTCCGAGTCGGAGGGCGGCGGCAGTGCGCCCTCTCCCCTGCCGAACGGCGACAGGTGGCAGTGCGCGACCATGAAGGCGCCCCTGAACTGGAACAACCCCTCCAGCGGCACCATCGGGATCGCGCTGATCCGGGCGAAGTCCAGCGGTCCCCCGAGCAAGCGGATCGGTTCCCTCGTCTTCAACTTCGGCGGTCCCGGCGGTTCCGGGGTCAGCGCGCTGCCCGCTTTCGCACAGGACTACGAGACCCTCCGCACCCGCTACGACCTGGTGAGCTTCGACCCGCGCGGGGTCGGCCGCAGCGCGGGCGTCGAGTGCGAGGACGACCAGCAGCTCGACGCGTACTTCCAGCAGGACATGACGCCCGACACCGCGGCCGAGCGGAAGACCTTCCTGAACAACATCAAGCAGTTCAACAAGGCCTGCCAGCAGCACTCGGGCCGCGTTCTGCCGTATGTGCGCACCACGGACGCCGCCCGCGACATGGACCTGATGCGCAAGGTGCTCGGCGACGCCAAGCTGCACTACTTCGGCATCTCCTACGGCACCGAACTGGGCGCCGTCTACGCGCACTTGTTCCCCGGGAACGTGGGGCGGGCCGTCTTCGACGGGGTCGTCGACCCGACGGGGGACCCGGTGCGGTCCTCGCTCGGACAGGCCAAGGGCTTCCAGCTCGCGCTGGACAACTACGCCCGGGACTGCACCTCGAAGAGCACGGGCTGTCCGGTCGGCAGCACCCCGCGGGACGTCAAGAACCGGATCGCCAAACTGCTGAAGGACCTCGACAAGAAGCCTCTCCCCGGCATCTTCCCCCGTCGCCTGACCGAGACCGCCGCCACCAACGGCATCGCGCAGGCCTTGTACTCCAAGGACTTCTGGGACTACCTCACCGAGGGCCTGGTGCAGGCGTACGCGGGTGACGGCAGATTGCTCATGGCGCTGTCGGACGCGATGAACGGCCGCAACGAGAACGGCCAGTACAGCAATCTGATCCCCGCGAACGTCGCGGTCAACTGCTCGGACGCCAAGCCCCGGTACACCGTCGCCGACGTCCAGGCGAAGCTC
The DNA here is from genome assembly GCF_040643755.1 of Streptomyces sp. NPDC047079. NCBI lineage: Bacteria > Bacillati > Actinomycetota > Actinomycetes > Kitasatosporales > Streptomycetaceae > Streptomyces > Streptomyces sp. NPDC047079. The sequence goes on along the minus strand of NZ_JBEYUZ010000017.1, from coordinate 49,129 downwards.
CCGCAGTTCCGGGCCGCCGCCCCGCTGTTCGGGGACTATCTCGCCTGGGGCCTGATCGGCTGCACGAACTGGCCGGTGGCCGGAGCCGCCGACCACCCGGACGTGAGCGCCCCCGGGGCCCCGCCGATCCTCGTGGTCGGCAACACCGGCGACCCCGCGACCCCGTACGAGGGGGCGAAGAGGATGGTGAAAGCGCTCGGACCCGGTGTCGGCGTCGAGCTGACGTACAGGGGCCAGGGGCACGGTTCCTACGACAGCAAGAACAAGTGTGTGCAGACCGTCGTCAACAACTACCTGCTGAACGGCAAGGTCCCCGCGGCCGGCACCGTCTGCTCCTGATCCCCGGCGGCTCCCCGCCCCGGGGATCCCCGCCTCCACCAGGTCCCCGCAATTGCGGGCCCGGCCCACGGCCGACACGGCGTACGGAGGAAAAGTGCAGGTCAGGCGGTTTTCCACAGGCGGCCATGGGCTCGGGTCGATCCACCTACCATGGCATGACTGCTCCCCGCCGCTCCGTGCGGAGAGCTCATGAGGGGGGTGCACATGCCACGTTATCTACGGTGGACGGCAGCGGTCGCGGCCGCCGTGCTGATCACCGGCTGCGGCAGCGGCTCGGCCGACTCGGGTACCGACGACGACGGCAAGGGCCGCTCCGGCGCATCCGTGTCGGCACCGCCAAGGGGCGACACACCGGGACTGCCCGCCTCGCTCACCGGCCAGAAGCTCGCCTGGAGCCGGTGCAAGGGCGTCTCGGCGCCGGGCGGCGACTGGCAGTGCGCGACGCTGAGGGCGCCACTGGACTGGTCGCAGCCGGGCGGGGAGACCATCGGCATCGCACTGATCAGGTCCAAGGCGAGCGGAGACAGGCGCATAGGCTCCCTCCTGTTCAACTTCGGGGGCCCCGGCGGCTCCGGCGTCTCGACGCTGCCGGCGTACGCGAGCGTGGTCTCCACACTTCACGAGCGGTATGACCTGGTGAGCTGGGACCCGCGCGGAGTAGGGCGGAGCGAGGGCATCCGCTGCCGCAGCGACCAGGCGATCAAGGCGGCCGAGACCATCGACGCCACACCGGACGACGCCGCCGAGGAGAAGGCGTACCTGGATGACGCCATCGCCTTCGGCAAGGGGTGCGCGAAGGCGGCCGGGAAGCTGCTCCCGCACGTGTCGACGATCGACACCGCGCGCGACATGGACCTGATGCGCCAGGTCCTCGGCGACCGGACGATGCACTACTTCGGCATCTCGTACGGCACCGAAGTGGGCGGCGTGTACGCGCACCTGTTCCCGAAGAACGTGGGGCGCATGGTGCTGGACGCCGTGGTCGACCCGACCGCCGACAGCTTGGGCCAGGCGAAGAACCAGACCCGCGGTTTCCAGCGCGCGCTCGACAACTACCTCACGTCGACGGGCCAGGACCCCGAGCAGGGCACCCGCAAGATCGCGGATCTGCTCAAGCGGATCGACGCCAAGCCCCTGCCGACCTCGTCCGGTCGTGAGCTCACCCAGACCCTGGCCCTCACCGGCATCGTGCTGCCGCTCTACAGCAGGGAAAGCTGGCCCACTCTCACCAGCGCCCTCCAGGCGGCCAAGGGAGGGGACGGCTCCGAACTGCTGCGGCTGGCCGACGGGTACAACAACCGTGACGCCCGCGGGCACTACGGCACGGCATCGCACTCCCAGCGGGTCATATCGTGCCTGGACGAGAAGCAGCGGCCCCAAGTCCGGCAGGTGAAGCAGCTGCTGCCGGAGTTCGAGCAGATCTCGCCCGTGTTCGGCGACTATCTGGGCTGGGACACGGCCGGCTGGTGCCACGACTGGCCGGTGCCCGGACAGGTCGACCACGCGGAAGTCAGTGCGCCGGGAGCCGCGCCGGTGCTGCTGGTGGGCAACACCGGGGATCCGGCGACACCGTACGAAGGCGCCCGCAGAATGGCCGACGCGCTGGGCAAGGGCGTCGGTGTCGAGCTCACCTGGAAGGGCGAGGGCCACGGCGCGTACGGAAGCGGAAGCACCTGCGTGGACTCGGCGGTGAACGCATACCTTCTGAACGGCACGGTCCCCAGGGACGGCAAGGTCTGCTCATGACCGCGACTCAGCAACCAGCGGGTGGTGGACGGGGGGCTACCGGTACAGCGAAGTCCGGCGGTCCCTCGGCCGTGGGAGGTCAGCCGACGCCGACCGACAACGACGGAAGCCCACGGCATCCGAACTGGTCAGAGCCGTGGGCTTCTCCGCTCCCGCTGGGTCAGCGAAAGGGCCGATCAGTACACGGGCTTGTCGGGCTCGATCTGGTTGACCCAGCCGATGACGCCGCCACCGACGTGGACCGCGTCCGCGAAGCCGGCCGACTTCAGGACGGCGAGGACTTCCGCACTGCGGACACCCGTCTTGCAGTGCAGGACGATCTTCTTGTCCTGCGGCAGGTTCTCCAGGGCCGCGCCCAGGAGGAACTCGTTCTTCGGAATCAGCCGGGCGCCCGGGATGGAGACGATCTCGTACTCGTTGGGCTCCCGCACGTCGATGATGTCGATGTTCTCGCCGTCGTCGATCCACTCCTTGAGCTGCTTGGGAGTGATCGTCGAGCCGGCGGCCGCCGCCTGGGCCTCCTCGGAGACGACGCCGCAGAAGGCCTCGTAGTCGATGAGCTCGGTGACGGTGGGGTTCTCGCCGCAGACCGCGCAGTTGGGGTCCTTGCGGACCTTGACCTGGCGGTACTGCATCTCCAGGGCGTCGTAGATCATCAGGCGGCCCACCAGCGGCTCGCCGGTGCCCGTGAGGACCTTGATCGCCTCGGTGACCTGGATGGAGCCGATGGACGCGCACAGCACGCCGAGGACGCCGCCCTCGGCGCAGGAGGGAACCATGCCCGGCGGCGGGGGCTCCGGGTACAGGCAGCGGTAGCAGGGACCGTGCTCGGACCAGAAGACGGAGGCCTGGCCGTCGAAGCGGTAGATCGAGCCCCACACATACGGCTTGTTGAGCAGGACGCACGCGTCGTTGACCAGGTAGCGGGTCGCGAAGTTGTCCGTGCCGTCGACGATCAGGTCGTACTGGCTGAAGATGTCCATCACGTTGTCGGCCTCGAGCCGCTCCTCGTGAAGGATCACGTTCACATAGGGGTTGATGCCCTTGACCGTGTCGCGCGCGGACTCGGCCTTGGAGCGGCCGATGTCGGCCTGGCTGTGGATGATCTGCCGTTGCAGGTTCGACTCGTCGACCTCGTCGAACTCCACGATGCCGAGCGTTCCCACGCCGGCCGCGGCCAGGTACATCAGCGCCGGCGAGCCCAGGCCGCCGGCGCCCACACAAAGCACCTTGGCGTTCTTCAGCCGCTTCTGCCCGTCCATCCCGACGTCGGGGATGATCAGGTGGCGGGAGTACCTGCGGACCTCGTCTACGGTGAGCTCGGCAGCCGGCTCGACCAGGGGTGGCAGCGACACGGGGACTCCGTTGGTCGGTCAATCACTACGGTTGTTCTCCACGTAACACTGCCACGCCCTTCTTCATTCCGAGACACCCGTTCCGAGGCGCGAGACGATGTCGTCCCAGTAGCCGGGCATGGTCTCCCAGGGGTCGGTTCGGCCGCCGCGGACCGTGCGGTCGGTGAGCCAGATGGTGCCGGCGCCCTGCCAGCGGGCGATGCGCAGCGCCTCCTCGAGGTGGCCGCGCGGCACCCCGTGCACGAAGTGGCAGAACCGCTCGGGTGGGTGGTCGGCGGTCCACTCGGCCACCTGCGACCAGCGGTAGTCGTTCCAGGAGCCGGAGAAGGTGACCAGTTGGTCGGCGTGCTCGACATATCCGGGGTGGGGGTGGGCGCCGTGCCCCAGGACGATGTGCGCGTGGTCGAGGAGCGCCCGGAGCGTGGTGATCAGGCGGCGGATCTCGGGGAGCGCGGCGCGTTCGGTCGGGCACCGGTCCAGGAGGAACCCGTCGACGCGGTACCAGTCGAGGTAGCGGTGCGCGTCGGAGATCAGCTCACCGAAGGCTCGCGCGCCCTGGGTGATGTCGAGGTGACCGAGAACACGGACGCCCGCGGTGCGCAGACGTCCCGTGGCCTCCACGCAGTGCGGGTCGGAGCGGCTGCCGGGGCCGTCGCTCACGTTGAGGACGGCCCAGTGCACCGGGGTGCCCGGGCGGGCGAGCGCACCCCATTCCGCGGGTGCGACAAGGGGGTGCGCATATCCGGGGATGCCGAGGCCGACGCCCAGATCGGTGCTGGCGGTTCCCGCCGTGGTGCTGGTCAGATGCGGCATGCCGCCTCCATCCAGATGTCGGCGAGGGACTCCTCGAGGTTGATGCGGGGCCGCCAGCCGAGTCGGTCGCGGGCGGTGCGCACATCGGCTTGCTGCCAGCTGCCGCAGCCGTCGGGGTAGGGGTAGGCGACCGGGCCGGGGTGCTCCTGTTCGGTGCGGGGGTGGCCGATGGACGGCCGCACCGGTCCGGGGAGTCCGTCGAGTTCGTGCAGGGCCCCGCCGTAGCCGGCCACCCGCGCGAGGACGGCGGCCGCGTCCCGCAGGCGCACGGCGCGGCCCGAACCGATGTTGATCACGCCCTGGGCGGCGGAGAGAGACGCTGCGTGGACGGCACGGGCGACATCGCGTACGTCGACGAAGTCGCGCTGCACGCCGAGTCCGCCGAGCTTGAGTTCGCCGTCGCCCGACTGCATGGCGCGGCGCAGGGCCTCCGCGAGGCGGCCCAGCGGGGATCCGGCGGGCGTGCCGGGTCCGGCGGGCGAGAACACGCGGAGCACGACGGCGTCCAGTCCGGAGCCGAGGACGAGTTCGGTGGCGGCGAGCTTGCTGACGCCGTACGGGCCGCCGGGCCGCGGGACGGCGTCCTCGGCCGTGGAGGAGCCGGGCTGGCTGGGCCCGTACTCGGCGCCGCAGCCGATCTGCACCAGGCGGGCCCCGCATCCGCTGCGGCGCAGGGCCTCGCAGATGGTGGCGACGGCGACGGTGTTGTGCCGGGTGAGTTCGCGGGCGCCGCCGCGGATGGCTCCGGCGCAGTTGATGACGACTCCGGGGTGCACGGCGTCCAGGAAGCGGGTGAGTGCGCCGGGGCTGCCGGACGCGAGGTCGAACCGTACGTCGGCGTCGTCGCCGCGGCCGAGGGCGGTGAGCTGCACGGCCGGGTCGGCGAGCAGGCGGTCGGCGACGAAGCGGCCGAGGTATCCGTTGGCTCCGATCAGCAGGACCCTCATCGGGCGGCTCCCGGGGCGGGTTCTCCGGTTCGGGAGGTGATCATCTGGCGTTCTCCTTCAGGGGTGGTGCCGTGGGATGTGAGGGGCCCGCGGTGTCGGCCCCGCGGGAGCAACGTGCGCGGGAACGGGTCCCGGGCAGCGGTGGCGGCTCATGGCGTCGGCGGTGGGGGCGCCATGAGCCGGGCCTCAGGGTGGTGGCGGATGCCATGGGCCGCGCTCAGGGTGATCCGGGAGGCCGGGCGTGGGCCGAGGCCCGGGTCAGGGTGCGGGTCGCGTGGATCAGCAGGGCGAGGGCGGCCGGGGCGCAGACCAGGGCCGGGACGGCGTCCGTGCCGAGGACGTCGGCCAGGGCGCGCACCGGGGCGGCCAGGAATCCGCAGCCGGGGAGCCGGTCGGCGAAGACCGTGGTCAGGGCGGTCGCCTCGAGGGCGGTCGCGATGCCGAGGACGACGGCCGGGGCGCGGCCATGGCCGTAGGCGATGAGCAGCCGGGCGAGCAGCAGTAGCGCGCCCAGGGCGCCGGCTCCGGGGTAGGCGGCGGGCTCTTCGAGGAGCGCCGCGCACAGCGTGAGCAGGGCGGCCAGTGCGCAGACGAAGAGTGCGACGGCGCCGAGGAGGAGTGGGGTGACCGACGAGGTGAACTCGGCCAGGCCCCGGCTGGCGGAGAGCCGGCGGCGGGCGCCTGCGGCGAAGAGGCGGGCGCACCAGGCGGCCGGGGCGCAGGCCAGGGCGAGGGCGAGAACGGGCGCGGTGGCCGGGGGCCAGGGGCCGTCAGGGCCGCCGTCCAGTGCGGCGCGCAGCAGGCCGTCGCCGAACAGGGCGTAGGCGAGGAGCCAGCAGGTCCACGCCCGCGTGGCGGTGGGTGGGTGGTGGGCGGGCCCGCGCAGGGGGCCGCGGCCGAGGGCCGCGCGGAGCCCGAGGGTGACGGCGAGGGCGCCGAGTGCGGCGGCGCCGAGTCGGATCCTGCCGTCGGTGAGCCGGAGCGCGATGACGGCGCCCGCGCACAGGGCGCCCGGGAGCAGAGCCCACGCGGCCCAGACCCGGGGCTCGCGGGGCGCGTCCGCCGGGGCGGGCGGCTGCGGTGGCTGGTCTCCGTCGCGGGGTACGCGCGCGTACATCTCCTCGGCGAGGGAGAACACGTCGCGGTGCCGGAAGCGTGCGGCGGCGCGGTCGGTCAGACCGTGGGCCTCGAGGCCGGCCGCGATCTCCAGGGGGTCGACGGCCCGCTCGCACAGGTCACGGTGCCGGTGCATGAGGGCCTTGACGGGGTCGGCGGCGCCGCGGCGGGCGGGGGGCCTGCCGGCCGGGTCCGCGCCACCGGCGGATACGCCGCCGATCGTCCCGGCCGCCCGGGAAGCGGCCTCCTCCGCGTGCACTCGCAACGGCCCTCCACCCGAGGAAGGCACGCCCTCCGGGACTTCGCGGCGGGCGGGGGGCCTGCCGGCCGGGTCCGCGCCACCGGCGGACGCGCCGCCGATCGTCCCGGCCGCCCGGGAAGCGGCCTCCTCCGCGTGCACTCGCAACGGCCCTGCGCCCGAGGGACGGGGGCCCTCTCCTGGGCGGGCGGGGGGCCTGCCGGCCGGGTCCGCGCCACCGGCGGATACGCCGCCGGTCGTCCCGGCCGCCCGGGAAGCGGCCTCCTCCGCGTGCACTCGCAACGGCCCTGCGCCCGAGGGACGGGGGCCCTCCGGGGTGCCCGGGCGGTCCAGTTCTCCCAAGTCGCTCATCGCGCGCCCTCCGCCGCCGGGACGGGTGCCTCAAGGCCGGTGGCGCGTACGGGGGCCGTCGCCTCGTCCGGTGCCCACGCCCAGCGTGGCCTGCCGCGCGGCAGTCGCGGCTCGGTCCAGCGGCCGGGGAGATGGGCTTCCGCGGGCGCGCCGAAGGGCAGGGGCGCGCCGGTGCGGTCCACGAGCACGCGCCGGACGGGCGAGTGGGAGACGATCTCCAGGTAGAGGTCGTGGAACGCCGTGACGTTCTGCTCCACGGTGAACAGTTCGAGGGCTCGGGCGCGGGCGGCCGCGCCGAGGCGCTCACGGCGCTCGGGGTCGCGCAGGAGCGCAAGGCACGCCTCGGCGAGCGCGCGCGGGTTGCGCGGCGGGACGACGAGGCCGGTGCCGCCGATGACCTCCACCACGGCGCCCACGTCCGTGGACACCGTCGCCCGGCCGCAGAACATGGCCTCCACGAGGCTGACCGGGAACCCTTCGACGACGCTCGACAGAACGACGACCGCGCCCGCGGCGTAGGCCTCCGCCAGCTCGGGCAGGTCCGGCCCGCCGATGTCCTCGAACGACACCGGGTTGTCGCCGATGTCGTGCACGCCGTCGGCCTCGTCGGGGAAGAGCTGTGCGGCCAGCGCCCGGCAGTGTGCGAGGTAGGCGGTGCCCTCGGCGCCCGTCGGCGCTCCGACGATCCGCAGCCGGGTCTTCGGCTCCTGCTTGCGGATCTCGGCGAAGGCGTGGAGCAGGCAGATCAGGTCCTTCGCCGGTTCGACGCGGCCGACCCAGACCAGCGTTCGGGGGTCCGCCCGGTCGGTGGCCTCGCCCACCTCCGCGAAGTGCGAGGCCTCCATGCCGGGGTAGACGGTGCGCAGCTTGCCGCGGTCGGCGCCGCAGCGTTCCTGCCAGCGGCGGGCGTGGGTGTTGCCGGGGGTGATGCACGCGGCCCGGCGGTAGACCTCGCAGGCCAGCAGGCGGTGGAAGGAGGCGAGCAGTGCGCGCACCGCGCGGGGCGTCTCGCGCGAGGTCCCCAGGTAGTGCGCCCGTAGCTGCACGCCGTACTCGGTGACGAGCAGCGGGATCTGGGCGAAGTGCCGGGCGAGCAGCCCGGGCAGTGCCGCGGTGCCGCCCGCGGTGGCGTGGCAGAGGTCGACCGAGCCGAGCCCGTCGTCCTCGTACCAGTCGAGCGACAGGGGGCGCAGGGCGCGTTCGAGATGCGCGGCCGTCCGCAGCAGCTCGGGGACGCGCGTCGTGCGCGCGGCCCGCAGGGCGCGCGGCGCGCGGCAGGCCTTCTCCAGGGCGCGGACGGCGGCCTCGGACCGCAGGGCGCCGGTCAGTCCACGCTCGTCGCGGGCCAGTTCGGCGAGCGCGTACAGGGCACTGCCGAAACGGTCCGCCTCGGGGTCGTCCGACCCGGGGAACTCCTGCGGAGATCCTGGTTCCGGTGCCGTGCAGAGGGCGGCGGCCAGTTCGGCGTATGCCTCGGCGAACCGCCGTCGCGCCCGGCGCCCGTGGGCGGCCCCGTCGTCCTCGGCGGTCCACAGGGGAGCCGTCCGTACCCGGGTGACCTGTGGGGGCAGCGGGAGCCGGCCCTCGGTCTCCTGCCGCTCGGTGCGGCTGAGCGCGTAGATCTCGAACTCGTGCTGCCCGAGTCCGCGCACGAGCCGGTCGCACCAGAGCCTGGCGTCACCGCTCACATACGGATAGCCACCCTCCGTAAGCAGTCCGATGCGCACGAGTGCACCCCCGATCTCCCGTATAGGGAGCCGCCGTTGTGCCGGCGGCTCGCAGCGGGACGAACGTATGCGGACAAGGCGGTGGCGCGACGGACGGTTGTCCATCGCACCACCAAAAGGGGTGAACGGTCGTAACTTTCGCGTGCGGACCGCGTTCACTCGTGTCAAGGGATCCGCGGTCGCCCGCCGTTGTGCGGCGGCCGGCCCGGGACCGGCCGCCGCATGGCGGGCTTAGAGCTGGGAACAAACTGGGCGCCCGGCTCGAGGCGCCCATTTTGTTCGGAGCTCTTACGCCGTCGCGAGCACCGTGCGGGCGGCGCGCCGCTCGGCCGCCACCGCGGGGTCGAGTGCGGGTACGGCCGCCAGCAGCTGCTTCGTGTACGGGTCCCGGGGCGCGTCGTAGACCTCGTCGGCGGGTCCGTACTCGACGATCCGCCCTCGCCGCATCACCGCGACCCGGTCGCTGACCTGCCGCACGACGGCCAGGTCGTGCGCGACGAAGACGAGCGCGAGCCCGAGTTCGCGTTGCAGCTCGCTCAGCAGGGCGATGACCTGGGCCTGGGTGGTGACGTCGAGCGCCGAGACCGGCTCGTCGCAGACGATGACCCGCGGCTCGGCGGCGAGGGCTCGCGCGATGCCCACGCGCTGGCGCTGCCCGCCACTGAACTCGTGCGGGTAGCGGTCGTAGTGCGACTCGTCGAGCCCCACGCGCCGCAGCAGTTCGCGCACACGCTCCCGGATGCGCTGCTCGTCGCTCGCCCTCCCGCGCGCCCGGAGCGGGTCGGCGATCGACTCGCCCACGCTGCGCCGGGGGTTGAGGGAGGAGACGGGGTCCTGGAAGACCATCTGCACGGCCGGGTCCACCCCGGAGCGCACCACTTGCTCGTGGCGGACCTCGCCGGCGGTGGGTTCCAGCAGCCCGACCAGCATGCGGCCCAGTGTGGTCTTCCCGCTGCCGCTCTCGCCGACGATGCCGAGGGTCTCGCCGCGCCGCACCGTGAGCGACACGTCGTCCACGGCGGTGAAACTCCGTCTGCCGCGCCCGAATACGCGCCGCAGCCCCGACGCCTCGACGACGACGTCGTCCGATGCGGCGCCCTCGCGTGCGCGGGGCGCGTCCACCCGCGGCACCGCGCCCAGCAGTTCCCGTGTGTACCGCTCCCGGGGATCCCCCAGGACGGTGGCGACCGGCCCGCGTTCGACGGCCTTGCCGTGGCGCATCACGAGCACGTCGTCGACGCTTTCGGCGGCGACGCCCACGTCGTGGGTGACCAGCAGCAGCCCCATCCCGGTCTCCTGCCGCAGAGTGTGCAGCAGGTCCAGGATCTGGGCCTGGACGGTCACGTCCAGCGCGGTGGTCGGCTCGTCGGCGATCAGCAGCTCCGGCTCGCAGGCCAGTGCCATGGCGATCAGGGCACGCTGGCGCATACCGCCGCTGAACTCGTGCGGACGGGAGCGGGAGCGCCGTGCCGCATCCGGGATTCCGACCCGGTCCAGCACCTCGACGGCACGCGCGCGTGCGGCACGCCGTGAGGCGCGCGTGTGCACCCGGTACACCTCGGCGATCTGGTCCCCGATCGCGTAGTAGGGGTCCAGTGAGGACAGCGGGTCCTGGAAGACCATCGCGGCCTTCCCGCCGCGCAGCCGCCGCAGTTCGTCCTCGGACGCCTGCCGTACGTCGGTGCCGGCCACCTGGACCGAGCCGCCGACCCTGGCGCCCGTGCCGCGGTGCAGGCCCAGCAGGGCCGCCGCGACGGTGGACTTGCCCGAGCCGGACTCGCCCACCAGGCCCAGTGCGGCACCCTTCTCCAGCCGGAAGGAGAGCCCGCCGACGGCGCGGAGGTCGCCGAACCGGACGGTCAGATCGGTCACTTCCACGAGGCTCATACGAGTACCACCCGTCGGTCGGCCACCGCGTACAGCACGTCCGCGACGGCGTTGGCGACGACCACGAAGAAGCCGATGACCAGGACCATGCCGACGACCACCGGCAGGTCCACGACCTTGACCGCCTGGACCAGTTCCTGTCCGATGCCGGGCAGTCCGAAGAGCGTCTCGGTGAGCACGGCACCGCCGACGGCCGAGCCGAAGTTGTTGGCGTTCAGCGCGATGACGGGCGCGAGTGCGCCGCGCAGCGCGTGCCGTCCGATGACCGAGCGCTCGCCGACGCCGTAGGCCCGGAAGGTGCGAATGTGGTCCTCGGCGAGCGTCTCCAGCATCGACGCCCTGGTCAGACGGGCGAAGGTGGCGGCCTCGACCAGGGCGAGGGAGAGCCACGGCAGCAGCAGGTTCCACGCCCACTGCTCGGGATCGTCGGTGAAGGCGACGTACTGCGGGAAGGGCAGCAGGTGCAGCTCGCCGCAGACGACGATCATGAGGACCAGGCCGATGACGAAGACGGGTGTGGCGGTGCCCGCCAGGGTGATGCCGGTCAGCACCCGCTCGGTGGGCCTGCCGCGCCGCCAGGCGGAGAGCATGCCGGTGCCCATGCCCAGGACGAGCCACAGCACCATGGCGCCGAGCACGAGGGACAGGCTCACCGGGAGCTTCGTCAGGATGAGGTCCGTGACCTGCTGGTCGCTCTGGTAGGAGAGCCCGAGGCAGGGCGCCGCGCAGTGCTCCACCGACGTGCCCGTGGAGTAGTCCTGGCCGGCGAGGAGGCCCTGAAGGAAGTGCCCGTAGCGCGCGTACAACGGCTCGTCGAGCCTGAGCTGCTGGGCGACCTGGTGGACCTGTTCCGGTGAGCAGCGCGGGCCGCAGGTGATCTGGGCGACGTCGCCCGGGGTGGCGTAGAAGACGACGTAGATGATCACCGAGATGGCGAACAGGGTGATCACGGTGCCGACGGAGCGGCGCAGTACGAAACCGCCGAGGCCGCTCATGCGTCCGCTCCCTTCGTGGTGCCCGTCCCGGTCTCCGCGCCGCTCGCGCCGTCCTCGCGTGTGCGGCCGGTGCCGACACGCAGGCGGGAGGCCGCGCGCGGGTCGAGGGCCGTGCGGACGCCGTCGCCGAGGACGGTCAGGGCCAGGACGGTCACGAAGAGGGCGCCGGCCGGGAGCAGCAGGTACTGCGGCGCCGCCTGGTACCAGACGTCGGCGGCGGTGAGCATCTGACCCCAGGACGGTGTCGGCGGCTTCACGCCGACACCGAGGAAGGACAGGGCGGCCTCGACGGAGATGTTGATGGGGACCAGCAGAGCCGCGTACGTGATGACGGGCGCCGCGAGTCCGGGCAGCAGCTCACGGAGGGCGATCCGCCAGGTGCCCCAGCCGCTGAGCCGGGCGGCAAGGACGTAGTCGAGCCCCTTCAGGGTGAGTGTCTGGGCGCGCACGATCTTCGCGACGTTGCCCCAGGCGATCAGACCGATGACGAGGGTGACCAGGACGGGCCGCGGGAAGCCGGCGGGCACGATCGCGAGCAGCGCCAGCGACATGATCATCAGTGGCATGCCCACGATGATGTCGGTGGCACGGCTCAGCAGCTGATCGACCCATCGGTTGCCGAGGGCGGAGGCGACACCGACCGCGACCCCGATGAGGACCTGGACGACGGTCGCCGCCAGCGCCACTCCGAGCGAGACCCGCGCCCCGTACACCAGCCGCGCGAACAGGTCGCGTCCGGTCTGCGGCTCGACGCCGAGCCAGTGGTCGGCGCTGATGCCGCCGAGCGAGCCGACGGGGACGCCGCCGCGCGCCGAGTCGACGAGGGCGGGGTGGTACGTGGTCGGGTCCTGGCCCTCGAGCGCGGTGAGCAGCGGCGCGGCGAGCGCGATCAGGACGAGCAGCGCGACGACGGCCGCCGCGACGAGGGCGGCGCGCTGCGCCCGCAGCCGCCGCCGGAACAGACGAGCCCCCGAGGCTCCCGGGACGGGGGTGCCCGTCCCGGGAGCCTGGGTGGCGACAAGTGCCTCGCTCACGGCGCTACTTCACCGCGACCTGCGAGATGTCCAGCACACCGGTCCAGTCGCTGATCACGATGTTCTTGACGTCCTTGCCGTACAGGCGCTTGTAGACGGGGTGGAACAGAGGCACGACGAGGGCCTGCTCGCCGATCTTCTTGTCCAGTGCGCCCCAGCGCTTGGCGGCCGCGTCAAGGTCGGTCAGCTTGTTGATCGAGTCGATCTCGGAATTGACCGACTTGTCGTTCAGCAGGCCCGTGTTGAAGTTCGCGCCGTCCTTGACGATCTGCCGGCCGTCGAAGATCGGGGCGAGGAAGGGGCCGCCGGACGGCCAGTCGGCGCCCCAGTGGGCGAGGAAGAATCCGGGTTCCGTCCTGACGCTGTGGATCTTGCCCTTGTAGTCGTTCTCCTCCAGGCCCTGGAGCTTGACGGTGATGCCGGCCTTCTTGAGGGCGTCCTGGACCGCGGTCGCGATCTCCGGGCTGGTCTCGAAGTCCTTGCTGTTGGAGTGGGTCAGGGTGATGGTGAGCCCGCCCGGGTGACCGGCCTCCTTCAGCAGTTCCCCGGCCTTTTCCGGGGCGCCGTTCCTCCCCGCCGGGAACAGGTCGTAGGGCGTATAGCCGAAGGACTTCTGGTCGGGCAGGAAGGTCGTGGCGGGCTCGGCCAGCGAGGAGCCGCCCGCCGCGTTGACGACCGACGACCGGTCGAGGGCGTACGAGATCGCCTGCCGCACCTTGACGTCGTCGAACGGCTTGACCGTGGGGTTGAACGCGAGGTAGTTCGTGTAGCCGAAGTGGCCGGTGCCGACGCGCGAGGCGAGTGCCTTGTCTCCGGTCACCTTGGCGAGCTCGGCCGGGCCGAGGTTGGTGTCGGTGGTGACCGCGGCGGCGTCCGCGCCCTGGGACGCGGACAGACGCTGGTTGATCACCGAGGAGTCCAGCCCGGAGCGTACGTCGATCCGGTCCGGGTAGGCCTTGCGCTCCTCGTCCGTCGCCGCCGACCAGTACGTGTTGCGCTCCAGGACGAGCGTCTCGCCGTCGTTCTCGTTCTTGACGACCTTGTACGGTCCGGACGAGACCGGGTGCTCCTCGTACTTGGTGCCGGTGTCCTTCGCCTTCGGCACGGGCGTGAACTGCGTCTGCGTCGCCAGGTACGGGAACTCGCCCTCGGGCTTGTTCAGATGGAAGACGAGGGTGCGGCTGTCCGGCGTCTCGATGGCGTCGAGGCCCTTCTTGTCCTTGTAGGGGCCCTGGTAGTGCGCCGCGCCGACCAGCCAGTCCCGCAGGTAGGGCGCGCCGCCGGACAGTTCGGGGGCGAAGGAGCGCTCGATGCCGTACTTGATGTCGGCGGAGGTGATCGGGGTGCCGTCCTCGTACTTGAGGCCCTTCTTCAGGGTGTACGTCCACACGGTCGCGTCCTTGCTCGGGCGGCCGGTGTCGGTGGCGAGGTCCGGTACGACCTTAGCGCCCGCGGCGCCGTTCTCGCGGTTGCGCGTGGTGAGGGTGCGGAGGACCAGGGAGGGCACGTTGCCGCCGCCGGAGGTGTACAGGCGCGCCGGGTCGAAGTCCTGCTGCGGCTGGGAGTTCAGGACGGTCAACGTGCCGCCCTGGTGCGGCGTGGAGTCGCCACCGGCGCCCTTGGCATCGTTGTCCTTCGGCCCGCAGGCGGCGGCGCCCGCTGCCACGACCAGGCCTACGGATGCCGCTGCCAGGCGGCGCGCTATGACGGACGGTTGACGCATCGGAATGACGACCTCTCGGAGGGTGTCTCAGTTTGCGAGACGGATTGACGAGGAGTGAGACAAATGGGGGCGGACGTCGGCCCCGGCGTCAGTCGTCGGACAGCGTGCAGCCATGCGGTCGCCGTGCGATCACGGGGTCGACCGGGGCTCACGGAGATGACGGGAACCCACGGGGATTCCCGAATGTGGTGAGAAGGCGACGCTCACGCCGGAGGCGGGGCGTCAGCGACAGTGAATGTCGGCCACGCAGAGCGGGGTCACGCCGATGAGCGCCAGCTCGAAGGCGGCGCGGACGAAGGCGTGACGGTGCGACATGCGCAGAAATATGTATGAACTTTCCCCGCGTGTCAATCTGACGAGAGCGGGTGCGGTCAACTCCCGGGAAATGGCCAGGGGTTGGGCAGGCAGTGGATCCCGTCGTGGTCGAGGAACTTGGTCTGCTGCTGCATGACCGGGGCCAACTCGCCGTCCTTGCCGCAGGTGACATGGCCGTAGCCGAGGCGGTGGCCGACCTCGTGGTTGATCAGCATCTGGCGGTATGCGTGAATTCTGTCGCCGTATGTCGTCGAGCCCTGTGCCCAGCGGTAGGCGTTGATCATCACGCGCTCGGTGGAGGCCGAGTCGCAGGAGACGTTGTCCTCCGTCGTGTCCAGGCCGGACTTCGCGCACCAGGTGGCGGTGGTGCCCGGGCTGGCGAGCGTGATCACGAAGTCGGGCTTGCCGGAGGAGACGCGCTCGAAGGAGCGGGCGCCGCGATGGGCCCAGCTTCGGTCGTCGTTGAGGGTCTTCTGGACGGCTTCGGCGAAGAGTCCGGCGTCGAGGCCGAGCCCCTTCTCAACGTCCACGCGGTAGGTGTACTTGCGCCCCGTGCCCGGTGCCTTGGCGAAGCCGGGGACCGCGGAGAACCTGCCCGAGGCCTTCAGCGTGGCGCCGAGCGGGTACCTGCGCCCCATGGCCTGCTCGTACGTCAGCGGCGTGGCGCTGGGCCGGGCGGGCGGGGCCGGGGTGCCGTAGCCGCCGACAGCGGGGCCGTGGGTGTCGCGGGCCTGGCTGGTGGCGGACCGCGACCGCGCGGCGCCGCCGTCCTGTCCGTCGGCGACCTGACCGGCGACGACGATGGCGAGCGCGGTGGTGACGGCTGCGGCCGCGATACCGGCCGACGTACGCCCCCTGCCGGATGCCCTACGGGGCTCGGCACCGTCTTCGGCCGTCGCCGGCCCGTCCGCCGGGGACTCCGTGACCCGGCGGCGCGCGTTCTCGGCGAAGGCGTCGAGGTACTCCTGGCGGGGGCCGCTCCGCGTCCGCTGGTGCGGAACCCGGGGCGCGGCACCGTCTTCGGCCGTCGACCGCCCGTCCGCCGGGGACTCCGTGACCCGGCGGCGCGCGTTCTCGGCGAAGGCGTCGAGGTACTCCTGGCGGGGGCCGCTCCGCGTGCGCTGGTGCGGAACCCGGGGCTCGGCACCGTCTTCGGCCGTCGCCGGCCCGTCCGCCGGGGACTCCGTGACCCGGCGGCGCGCGTTCTCGGCGAAGGCGTCGAGGTACTCCTGGCGGGGGCCGCTCCGCGTCCGCTGGTGCGGAACCCGGGGCTCGGCGCGCCCGGCAGGCGCGGGCCGGGTCAACCCCGTGGACCCGACGCCTTCCCCGAACTCGCCCCAGCCGCCGCCGGGTTCACGCTGCTGGGGGTGATCCCCGCGGACGGGGCGGGTGCCGTGCGTGGGAGTACCGTCGGCCGGGAAGCGGGGCACTCCGTGAGCGGGGGTGCCCTCCGCGAAACGCGGGGCGCCCGCCGCCACGGTGCCCTCGGCCGCACGGCGCGTGCCGCGCACGGGCGGACCGGGCGCACGGTAGGCGCCCTGCGCGGGCGGGCCGTCCTCGGGGCGCGCGCCCGATGGGGAATCCGGCCTCGCGGACACCCGGCCGCGCGCCACCGCGTCCCGGGATTCCGTGGCGTCGGCCGCCGACCGGGGCGCGGGCGGTCTCGTGCCGGTCGTCGGTGTCGCGCCGGCCGTCGGTGTCCTGCCGGAGACCGGCGGCGCGGGCGCCGGTATGCCTGGCACCGCGCCCGTGTCCGTGTTCCCCCTGGTGCCCCGCCCCTTGCGGCTGTGCCGTCCCACTCCGCCCCTCAGCTCCTTGCCCCGGCGCCGCCGGACTGGGAACCGCTCCGCGCCCCACCGCGGTCGCGGCCGCCGGCGCCCTCGGGCAACTCCCCGGCGTCCGCGAGGAGTTCACGGAAAGCCGTGGCCACCAGGTCCGGGTACTCCATCATGGCGACGTGTCCCGCCTCGGGCAGGGTCAGCAGCCGGGAGTCGCGGAAGGCGCGCGCCGCGCGCTGGGCCATCCGGAACGCCACGAGCTGGTCCCGGCCGCCGTACACCAGCAGGGTCGGCGCGAGAACCCGCTCCGCCTGACGCCACAGCCCGTGCTGCCCGCCCAGCGTGTACGCGTTCACGATGCCGCGCGCCGAGCGTGCCATCGCGTCCCAGAAGTACGGCAGCCGCAGCCGCCGCTCCATCTCCTCGACGGCATTGCGGAAGCCCTCCGGAGTGACGCGCCCCGGGTCGCCGTAGCACAGCGCCGTGACTCCCCGGACGCGCTGCTCGGCCGTCCAGCCCCGGGTGTACCGGGTGAACAGGGCCGCGACCCCGGGCAGCGCCAGCAACCCCGTCGGGACCGCGCCGCGCTGCACGAAGATCTCCGGGAGCGCGGGCGAGACGAGGGTGAGCGTGCGCACGAGATCGGGCCGTACGGCCGCCACGCGCGTGGTGACGGCTCCGCCCAGCGAATTGCCGAACAGGTGCACGGGCCCACGTCCGGCGGCGTCGAGATAGCGGATGACCGCGCGCGCGTGCCCGGTGACGGAGTAGTCGCCGTCGTCGGGCGGCGGGGAGTCGCCGAACCCCGGCAGATCGATGGCCTCGCCGTCGACGAGCCCGTCCAGCAGGGACATCAGCGCGGACCAGTTCTGGGAGGAGCCGCCGAGCCCATGAACGTACAGCGCGGGCGGCAGACCCTGGTTCCGCGGCGGTCTCGACCGCACCGTCAGCGTGATTCCCGGCAGTCCCACCGACCTGAGCCGTTCGCCCTCCTCGACCCGGACGGGCGCCACCTTGGGGAGTACATTGGCGGCCGAAACGGACGGCAACTCGGTCGAAGACATGCGGCAATGTTACGAGACGATCACGTAGTGGCTCATGTGTTCGCCGTCACATACGACACCGCCCCACACGACGGGACCCGGCACGTCGGCCACGACACCACCTCGGCCGACCGCGAAGCGTCCCCTCCCTCACCCATAGCATCCGAATCGGGTGTCTCCTAGGCTCATAACAGGGCACCCGCATGTGGACCCTGCCTCTTCAGGAACGTTCCAGGAGTTCTGGGAAGGGAGCCCACCATGGCCGTAGACCCCACCGATCCCGAGAAGTTCGAGGTCGACCAGATCGACGTCGAGGAACTCGACGAAGTCGACGAACCCGACGCGCTCGACGTCGAGGCCCCGGAGAACGACGCCGCCGAACAGCGCCAGGAGCTGACCCCGGAGCGGGACGAGCCGCTGACCGGGGAGGAGATCCTGCGCGCCAACGAGGCGGACCTCGTCGAACAGAAGCGCGTCGTCTCCCTCGACGAGGACGACTATCGGTGAGACACCGGTGAGACCCACGATCGGTATCGGTGAGGCCCAAGGACCATCGCGCCGGACAAGCCGGGTACAACGGTCGCATCAAACAGGCCGGGCACTCGGACAGGCCGGACGGATTCGACGAGCACCCCGCGCCGAACGGTCACCCGGGGTGAGAAGACGGCCGCGCGAGGTGAGAGACCGCCCGTCGCCGGCCGCCACCGGGTAGGCGGCCTGTCCGTCGTGCCCCCGTTCGGCACGCTCCGGACGGGTTTCCCCGGCGTCCGGTCCATGAAATTCTGCGCTCGCACCGCGCACAGCACGGTTACCGAAAAGTACGATGGCGGCGCGGCGCACACCGCATGTGGACGATTTTGGGAGGCGGCGTGACAGCCATCGAGCAGACAGAGGCGGCGCGCCCGCGGGGCACTCGCCTGCCGCGCCGTGCCCGACGGAACCAGCTGCTGGGCGCCGCGCAGGAAGTCTTCGTGGCGCAGGGCTACCACGCGGCCGCGATGGACGACATCGCCGAGCGCGCGGGCGTCAGCAAGCCGGTGCTCTACCAGCACTTCCCGGGCAAGCTCGACCTCTATCTGGCCCTGCTGGACCAGCACTGCGACGCCCTGCTCCAGGCCGTGCGCACCGCGCTCGCGTCGACGACGGACAACAAGCAGCGCGTCCGGGCCACCATGGACGCGTACTTCGCGTATGTGGAGGACGACGGCGGGGCGTTCCGGCTGGTCTTCGAGTCGGACCTGACGAACGAGCCCGCCGTGCGCGAGCGCGTCGACAAGGTGACGAACGAGTGCGCGGAGGCGATCTGCGACGTCATCGCCGAGGACACCGGCCTGTCGCGGGCCGAGTCGATGCTGCTGGCCTCCGGGCTCGGTGGTCTCGCGCAGGTCGTGGCGCGCTCCTGGCTGCACAGCGACCGCAGCGTGCCGCGCGACCAGGCGGTCCAGCTGCTGACGTCCCTGGCCTGGCGGGGCATCGCGGGCTTCCCGCTGCACGGCAGCGAGCAGCACCACTGAGCGGGGCCGTGCGGCGCCACCGGGTGAGCCGCACGGCGGTTTGTTCCCGTCGGCTGTTCGCTCGTGGCGTTCCGGGGCAGAGCATGTACGTCCCCTCACCGGGCTAATGTGTGCTGGTACGGCGCGGACGGCCGCGCACATCACTGACCGTCGGAGGGACAAAGCCGTGGAGGTCAAGATCGGCGTGCAGCACGCGCCCCGCGAGATCGTTCTGGAGAGCGGGCAGACTGCCGAGGAGGTGGAGCACGTCGTGGCCGAGGCGCTGTCCGGCAAGTCGGCGCTGTTGAGCCTCGTGGACGAGCACGGCCGCAAGCTCCTGGTCCCGGCCGACCGTCTCGCGTACGTGGAGATCGGCGAACCGGCCCCGCGCAAGGTGGGCTTCGGCACGCTGTAGATCCGAACGGAGCAGCGGAGGGGCCCGGCGGCGCGTGCCGCCGGGCCCCTTTCCCGTCCCTTCGCCGCTGGGTCGGGCAGCCCTCCCGCCCCGGCGGAAAGTGCGCAGATGGAGCACATCCCGCGCACAGACGATGATTGTGTTCCGCGCGCCACGGGTAGGACCGGCTACGACCGATTTGCCCTGGCAGCAGCCGTGTGGGAGGAACCACTCATGCTCTTGGAAGCGCTCGGCTCCGCCGTCCTCGGGCTCGCCCTGGCATGGGCCGCCGCCTACCGGCTGCCGCACCGGCTGCCGGCCCGTGCCCTGGTGCTGTCGACGGGCGTGGCGGGGGCCCTCTTCGGCGCCTTCGTCACCCACAGCGCCCTGGGCGCCGCGGGCATCCTGGTGATCCTCCTGGGCGCCCTGGTGGTCTCCGCGGCCTCACTGTCGCTGCTGCTGCGGCCCGCGGAGCGGTTTCGGCGCAGGTCGGCGACGGCCTGAGGCCGGACGCCGGGGCCGTCGGCGCCCGCGCAGACTCTGACGACACGGGCGGCCCGGGGCACCCGGCCGCGCGTGCCGAGTCCAGGGACGCCCTCGCCGGGCCGCCGAACCGGAAACCGCCGTCAGGCCGCCAGGCCCAGCGCCGCCATCCGCTTCGTGTGCGCCTCGGTGATCCGCGAGAACATCCTGCCGACCTCGGCGAGGTCGAAGCCGTCCGCGACACCGCCGACGAGCATGGTCGACAGGGCGTCCCGCTCCGCGACCACACGCTGGGACTGCGACAGCGCCTCGCCCATGAGCCGGCGTGCCCACAGGGCGAGACGGCCGCCCACGCGCGGGTCGGCGTCGATCGCCGCGCGCACCTTCTCCACGGCGAAGCTGGCGTGCCCGGTGTCGTCGAGCACGGCGAGCACGAGCCCCCGCGTGTCGACGTCGAGCCGGGCCGCGACCTCGCGGTAGAAGTCGCTGGCGATCGAGTCGCCCACGTACGCCTTGACGAGCCCCTCCAGCCAGTCCGAGGGCGCCGTCTGCTTGTGGAAACTGTCGTACGCCGCGACGAACGGCTCCATCGCCTCGGTGGGCCCGGCACCGATCCCGGTCAGCCGGTCCCGGATCTGCTCGAAGTGGTGGAACTCGGCGGACGCCATCTTGGCCAGCTCCGCCTTGTCCGCGAGCGTCGGCGCGAGCTTCGCGTCCTCCGCGAGCCGTTCGAACGCCGCCAGCTCCCCGTACGCCAGGGCGCCGAGCAGGTCGGTGACCGCGGCACGGTACTGCGGGTCGGCGGAGGCCGTCGCCCAGTCCTGGGCTGCGACTCCGGTGGGTTCGGCGGATGCCTCGGGGGCGTTGTCAGGCGTGGTCATGGAGCGCACAATAGCCCGCTCACCGCCCCGCGGAAGTCCCTGGTCAATCAGTGTGACGACGGCTACGTGACCGAATCGGCCATCACATGTGCGTGATTCCGGGGTATGGTGGTAATGCGCCTGCTGGGTACTTCGACGTATCTCGACAGGCCGCATGTATGAGGATGCCCGGTCGGTGGCCCGATCGGCTCCGACCTGACAGCCTTCCTCGTCCGTACGACACCGTGCGTACGGCACCCGGAGGGACCCTCAGCGGTACGAAGCGCTGGAGCGTCGGCGTGGTCCCGTGCCACAGGCCCGTCCCCCAAGCGGCCGACGTCATCCGACACGGTCACGACCCCCGCGCTCGCCTCGCACCGCACACACAGAAGAGGCAGCACCCTGACTACGACTTTTCGAGACCTCGGGATCCTTCCCGAGACGGCCGAGGCCCTGGAAGCCGTCGGCATCATCACTCCCTTCCCCATCCAGGAGATGACGCTCCCCGTAGCACTCTCGGGCACCGACGTCATCGGCCAGGCCAAGACCGGCACCGGCAAGACGCTCGGATTCGGCCTCCCGCTCCTCGAGCGGGTGACCGTCCCCGTGGACGTCGAGGCGGGCCGGGCGAAGCCCGAGGCCCTCACCGACGCCCCCCAGGCGCTCGTCGTCGTCCCCACTCGCGAGCTGTGCACCCAGGTCACCAATGACCTGCTCACCGCGGGCAAGGTGCGCAATGTGCGCGTCACGGCGATCTACGGCGGCCGGGCGTACGAGCCCCAGGTCGAGGCCCTGAAGAAGGGCGTCGACGTGGTCGTCGGCACCCCGGGCCGCCTGCTGGACCTCGCCGGCCAGAAGAAGCTGAACCTGAAGCACGTGAAGTGTCTCGTGCTCGACGAGGCCGACGAGATGCTCGACCTGGGCTTCCTGCCCGACGTCGAGAAGATCATGGACATGCTTCCGGCCAGGCGGCAGACGATGCTGTTCTCGGCCACGATGCCGGGCGCGGTGATCGGTCTGGCCCGCCGCTACATGTCGCAGCCCACGCACATCCGTGCCACCGCACCGGACGACGAGGGCGCGACGGTCGCGAACATCAAGCAGTTCGTCTACCGCGCGCACTCCATGGACAAGCCGGAGATGGTCGCCCGCATGCTCCAGGCCGAGGGCCGCGGACTGGCGATGGTCTTCTGCCGTACGAAGCGGACGGCGGCCGACATCGCCGAGCAGCTCCAGCGGCGCGGCTACGCGTCGGGCGCGGTCCACGGCGACCTGGGCCAGGGCGCGCGCGAGCAGGCGCTGCGGGCCTTCCGCAACGGCAAGGTGGACGTGCTCGTGTGCACCGACGTGGCCGCGCGCGGTATCGACGTCGAGGGTGTCACGCACGTCATCAACTACCAGTCCCCCGAGGACGAGAAGACCTACCTGCACCGCATCGGCCGTACGGGTCGCGCGGGCGCGTCGGGTACGGCGATCACGCTCGTCGACTGGGACGACATCCCGCGCTGGCAGCTGATCAACAAGGCGCTGGAGCTGGACTTCAACGACCCGGTGGAGACCTACTCCACCTCCCAGCACCTCTTTGCCGACCTCGGTATCCCCGAGGGCACGAAGGGTGTGCTGCCGCGCTCGGAGCGCACGCGCGCGGGGCTAGCGGCGGAGGAGCTGGAGGACCTCGGTGAGACCGGCGGCCGGGGGCCGCGGGGCCGCCGTGCCTCGGTCCCGCCCGCGGAAGGCGAGCGGGCGGAGCGTACGCCGCGCCGCCGACGCCGTACGCGGGGCGGCGCGGCGTCCGAGGCGCCGGCCGCGACCGCGGCCCCGACCGCCGCGGGCACGCCGGACGACACGGCCGAGGCCGTGGAGCCGCGCACGCCGCGCCGCCGTCGCCGCACGCGCGGCGGGGTGGCGACCGAGCCGGTCGCCGCGGTGACCGAGACGGTGGAGCCGACGGTGCCGGAGGCGGCTGAGGCTGTGGTGGACACCGCCGAGCCGGTCAAGCCGCGCCGCCGCACCCGCACTCGCACGACCGCGGAAGCCGTGGTCGAGACCGCCGCCGACACCACTCAGGCGGCTCCCGCCGCCGCGGAGGTCGCCGTGGACACCGCGGAGGCGACGGAGAGCAAGCCGCGCCGCCGCACCCGCAAGGCCGCGGAAGCCCAGGACGCCGTGGACGCCGTGGTCGAGACGGCCGCCGCCGACACCACCGAGGCCACCGAGGCCACCGAGGCCACCGAGGCCAAGCCCCGCCGCCGCACCCGCAAGGCCGCCGAGAGCGCTGTGGACACGGCCGAGGGCGAGGCTCCGGCCAAGCCGCGGCGTACCCGCAAGACGGCCGAGGCCGCTGTGGACACCGCGGAGGCGACGGAGAGCAAGCCGCGCCGCCGCACCCGCAAGGCCGCGGAAGCCCAGGACGCCGTGGACGCCGTGGTCGAGACGGCCGCCGCCGACACCACCGAGGCCAAGCCGCGCCGCCGCACCCGCAAGGCCGCGGAAGCCGAAGCCCCGATCCCCGCGCAGGCGGCCGAGGAAGCCGAGGCCAAGCCCCGCCGCCGCACCCGCAAGGCGGCCGCCGTGGAGGCGGAGATCCCGGCGCAGGCGGACGACGCGGAGACCAAGCCGCGCCGCCGTACGCGCAAGGCCGCTCAGCCCGCGGAGGGCTGACCCGGCGAGAACACGATGGCCCGTCCCCACACCGGGGGCGGGCCATCGGTGTTCTCGACGCTCGTACACCGGAACGTCACCCGCCCCCGTCTCCGCCGGGGCCCCAACCGCCCGGTAACCTCGCCCCCATGAGTCGTCCGCCCAGCTTCGTCCCGCCCCCCGGTGTCCGGGCGCAGATGCTCGCCACGGAGCGCGGGGAGTTCGCCGCGCTCGTGGCGGACGCGGTGACCTCGCGGGTGAAGGGGACCGCCCTCCTGCTCCCCGGCTTCACCGGAAGCAAGGAGGACTTCATCGTCGTCCAGCCCCTGCTCGCGGCCGCCGGGTACCGGACGGTCGCAGTCGACGGGCGGGGCCAGTACGAGTCCCCCGGCCCCCGGGACGACGAGGCGCCGTACGCGCAGAGCGAGCTGGCCCGGGACGTGATCGCGCAGGCGCGCGCCATCGGCGCGCCCATGCATCTGCTCGGACACTCCCTCGGCGGTCAGATCGCCAGGGCGGCCGTCCTCCTCGACACCTCCCCGTTCGTGTCGCTGACCCTTATGGCCTCCGGCCCGGCCCAGATCTCGGTCCCCCAGCAGCAGCGGGTGAAACTGCTGCGCGACGCTCTCGCGATCATGAACATGGCCGAGGTGTGGGACGCCATCCAGGCCATGGAACCGCCAGGACACGCCGACGCCGCGGACATCGACGAGGGACTGCTCGCCGACGGGGAGGACCTGCGCCGCCGCTGGCTCGGCAACAGCCCCGCCCAGCTCCGGGCGACGGGCCGGCAGCTGTGCGAGGAGCCCGACCGCGTGGCCGAGCTGGCCGCCGTCGGTCTGCCCGTGCACGTCCTGTCCGGCGACCGCGACGACACCTGGCCGATCCCTCTGCTCGACGACATGGCCGCGCGGCTGGGCGCCCACCGCACGGTCGTACCGCACGCGGAGCACTCCCCCAACACCGACCGCCCCGAACCCACGGCCGAGGCCCTCGCGGCCTTCTGGAACCGTCACTCCTAGGTTCGAAAGCCCCGCCTGCCCCGCGACGCCTGCCCTGGCCGCCCGCTCCCGAGCGCCGGGCAGACGCTCCCGGAAGCCGTCAGTACTGCCCCTGCACGTGCTCCCAGAAGCCGTCCCGCAGCGCGCGCCGCAGGTCCGACTGGCCGCGCAGGGAGTACTGGAGAAGGCCCTCCGCCTCCACCAGCAGATCCTGGTCGACGGAGCCGGGCAGATACGGATGGCCGGGCAGCAGGTCCGCCAGCGCCTCCCGACCCCGGGCCGCCAGCCACTTCGCCGCGATCTGAGCGCCCACGAAGCGGACGTCCTCGCGCGTGGGCCGGGCCGCCGAGGACACCTCGTACCCCGTGGCCGTCCGCCGGGTCACATACGGCTTGAAGAATTCGAGTTCGAGGGTGCGCTGGCTGTCGACCTCCCACAGCAGCGGTTCCGCCTGGTTGCGGCCCTCGGGGGCCTCGATCCCCCACAGGTGCACCCGTGCCCCGTAGCCCTGTGCGGCCTCCACCGCCGACACCAGGTCCTCGTCGCCGCCGATGAGTGCCGCGTCGCTGATGGCCCGGTGCCGGGCCAGCGACTCGAGGTCGGTCCGGATCAGGGAGTCGACGCCCTTCTGCTGGTTGTTGGCGTTGAGGTTGCCGAGCCGCACCTTGACATCCGGGAGTTCGGCGATGGACTGCTGTTCCGCCGTGTGGATTCGGCGGCGGGCCCCGTCGTACCAGTACACGCGCAGCAGGCGGCTGTCCGCGAAGATCGAGCGCGCCCTGTCGATGAATGCCTCGATCAGCCCTTCGGCGTCGAGGTCGAAGGCCCGGCGGTCCTCGGTCCCGGCGACGAGCCGTCCCGCGGCGGCGTACAGATAGCCGGCGTCGACGAAGATCGCATGGGTCGAGGGTGTCTTCGCCACCTCGGCGAGCATGCGCTGAAGCAGCTCGTTCGTGCGGTCGATGCGGGCGCCGAGCGCCGCCAGGTCGTCGTTCATATGCCTCCATTGTCCCGGTGGTCACGCTGCGAACACAACCGGTGCCGACCGGTGCCATATGTAGACGAATCCCTACCGCTGCCGGTGACTGTCCACCGACTTACCGGTCAGTAATTAGCGACTCGAAAAATTTCCTTAGCGTAGGGAATGTTTGTAACAAGCATCCCGTTGACTCTCTATGGACGGGGGCACCGTCGCTCCGCGCTCCGAACAACACCAGTAGTTCTCCGCAGGAGGATGACCAGACGAAGGGAGAAGCCTCATGCGCTTCGAAATCATGCGACTCGACGACGTCGACGGTACGCCCGTGGACACCACCGTCGTGGACGCCGCCTCCGTCAAGCGGATCGTTCAGCAGGCCGCCGCCATCGGGCAGCGACTCTGGATCCGCCCGGCCGACCAGTCCGCCTCATAAGCGGTCGCGCAAGGCCGTCAGAGATTTCGGAGCCCCGTACGGAATGTCCGTACGGGGCTTCGCGTGTTCCGGGGGCCGCCCTGGCGCTCAGCCGGCGTGGACCACCTGGGTGACTCCGTTGATGATCTGCTGCACGGCGATCGCGGAGAGCATCATGCCCGCGAGACGGGTCACCAGGACCACACCGCCGTCCTTGATCACACGGATGATCAGCAGCGAGTAGCGCATGACCAGCCACAGCACGACGTGGATCGCGAGTATCGCCGTCCACACGGACACCTGGGTGCTCACGCTGTCGGCCTTCTGGACCGCCAGGATCACGGAGACGATCGCGCCCGGCCCCGCCAGCAGCGGCATGCCGAGGGGCACGAGGGCGACATTGACGTCCTTGGTCTGCTTCGGCTCGTCCGTCTTGCCGGTGAGCAGGTCGAGGGCGATCAGCAGGAGCAGCAGCCCGCCCGCGATCATCAGCGCGGGCACGGAGACATGGAGATAGTTCAGGATCTGGTGACCCAGGATCCCGAAGACGGCGATGACTCCGCCGGCCACACAGACGGCCTGGAAGGCCATCCGTTTCTGCACCTTGCCGGGGCGTCCGGCGGTGAGTGCGAGGAAGATCGGGGTGATCCCGGGGGGATCCATGATCACGAAGAGGGTGAGGAAGAGGGAACCGAAGACGGCGACGTCGAACATGGGGGCCTTGCGCAGAGGTACGGGAAGAGCGGGGAGAGAGGAAGGAAGGGGTGGAGGGGCAGGGAGCGAACGCGCGGCGGCGGGCGGACCGGGCCGCTGGAGGCGGTCGCGCACCGGGTGGCGCGGCGAGGCGGGGGCACGGCGGCGGATGCCGGGTGCCTGCTGAGGCAGGGGCTACTTACGGAAGGGCTGGACGCTCCGGCGTCCGCCGGTCCCCGGCACCGGGAACGCGCCGGTGGCCCGCCGGGTGATCTCCCCGTACACCTCCGGATCGGTGGTGTAGTCGCCGAGGAGGCACGTCTTGCGGGTGCCGTGGTAGTCCGAGGAGCCCGTGACGAGAAGTCCCAGCTCCTGCGCGAGCCCGCGCAGCCGCGCCCGGGTCGCCGGATCGTGGTCCATATGGTCGACCTCGACGCCGTCGAGACCGGCGGCGGCGAGGTCGGCGATGGCGGACTCCGGCACGGTGCGCCCCCGCTTCGAGGCGGCGGGGTGCGCGAAGACGGTGACCCCGCCCGCGGCCTTGACCAGCCGGATCGCCTCGAAGGGATTCGTTTCGTGCTTCTCGACGTAGGCCCGGCCGCCGTCGGCCAGCCACTCGGGGGTGAACGCGTCCGAGACGCTGTCCACGACACCGAGCTCGACCAGGGCGGAGGCGAGATGCGGGCGCCCGACCGAGCCCTCGCCGGCGATGCGCGCCACCTGCTCCCAGGTGATCGGCACGCCCAGCTCCCGGAGCTTGGCGATCATGGCCTGGGCCCGCGGCACCCGGTCGTCCCGGACCAGTTCGCGCTCGGCGAGCAGGCGGGGCTCCTCGGGATCGAAGAGGTAGGCCAGCATGTGCATGCTGATGCCGTTCCACCGGCAGGAGAGTTCGGCGCCGGTGACGAGGGTCAGGCCCTCGGGCAGCGCCTTTGCCGCCTCCGCATGGCCGCGGGTGGTGTCGTGGTCGGTGAGCGCGACGACGTCCAGTCCCGCGGCGGCGGCGCGCAGCACCAGCTCGGCCGGGGTGTCCGTACCGTCGGACGCGGTGGAGTGGGTGTGCAGATCGATGCGCACGACACGGACTCCAGGCGGTGACGGGGCGGACAGGGACGCTCAAGGATAACGGGAGTTCCGGCCCCCCTGTCACACCCGCAGCCCCAAGGCGCCCCCTACGAGCCGACCACTAGCAGGGAGTCAGTGCAGCCCTGCGCACACGAGGCCCTCCCCGGCGCCCGGCGGAGTCGCCGTACACCCTCCGGCCGGGGGCCCCGCCTCACGGTTCGAGCAGACGCGGCGACAACGCCCCGATCGGCAGGAGGTCCACTTCCGCCCCCGCGTCGCGCAAGTCGGTCAGCACCAGTTCGTCGTACATGAGCATGCCCGTCTGCTCGGGCCAGACGACCGCCCACAGCCACAACCCGCGCGCCTCGCCGGCGAAGACCGCCCGGTCGTCGGGAGTGCCCGAGACATGCCACAGCGGGGTGGGGCGCCCGACGGCGAGCACCTTGGCCTGGGGCGGCTTCTCGACGTTCAGATAGGGGCCGGGATCCGGGCCGTCGATGCCCGCGTAGCGCGCGCCGAGACCCACACCCAGTTCCTCGGCGACGAGGATCAGCTCGCCCACACCGCCGAGGGGCCCGGGACCCGAGCAGGCCACGGCCGTCGCACGGCCGCCACTGCGGTCGTCGCCGGCGTAGGCCACGCCCGTGAACAGCCAGCCCACCGGCAGTGGCCACGGCATCCACACCGGCACCCGGGCACGGTGCACCACGACGCTGAGGGCCTCGACGCTGGGCGGGATCACGGGCTGCAGCGGATGCACGTTCCCGTGCACATCGCACTGCCAGGAATCGGCGAAGAGTCCGGGAGCCCTGACCCGGCCACCACACTTCGGGCAACTGGGTTCGCCCCTCATAGGGCCCCACGGTCCTCCCCGTCCCGCGCCGCGTCAAGGACGATCACCCGTCCGGCGTGTGCCCGCACGTCGGCCGTACCGGGGAACTGGATGGTAGTTGCATTAATTAGCCCACCTAACTTAATATATGTAAACGCCAACCATTTGTCGCGAGGACTGCGAGGACACTCATGAGCAGCAGCACAGGAGGAGCCGGCACAGCGGCGACCGGTGCGGATCCGTTCGACGCGGGAGCCGGCGGCCTCCTACGCCAGCCGAAGGCCGTCTGGGCGACCGCGGGCGCGTCCGTCGTCGCCTTCATGGGCATCGGACTCGTCGACCCGATCCTGCCGTCCATCGCCCAGGGCCTGAAGGCGACGCCGAGCCAGGTCTCCCTGCTCTTCACCTCGTACTTCCTGATCACCGCCGTCGCGATGCTGGTGACCGGCTTCGTCTCCAGCCGCATCGGCGGCCGCAGGACGCTCCTGCTGGGTCTCGCCTTCGTCGTGGTCTTCGCGGGCCTCGCGGGCACCTCGCACTCGGTGGCCCAGCTCGTCGGCTTCCGGGCCGGCTGGGGACTCGGCAACGCGCTGTTCGTCTCCACGGCCCTCGCCGTCATCGTCGGCGCGGCGGCCGGGGGCAGCGCCGCGGCCATCCTGTTGTACGAGTCGGCGCTCGGCCTCGGCATGGCCTGCGGTCCCCTGCTCGGCGCACTGCTCGGCAACATCAGCTGGCGCTACCCGTTCTTCGGCACGGCCACCCTGATGGCGATCGGCTTCCTGTGCATCACGGCGTTCCTGAAGGAGCAGCCCAGGCCCGCGCGGAAGACGTCGCTGCTCGATCCGATCAAGGCGCTCGGCCACGGAGGCCTCGCCTCCGCGGCCGTCTCCGCGTTCTTCTACAACTACACGTTCTTCACCGTGCTGGCCTTCACGCCGTTCGTGCTGAACATGACGCCGTACAAGTCGGGTGCCGCGTTCTTCGCCTGGGGCCTGCTGCTCGCCGTCTTCTCGGTGGTCGTGGCGCCGCGCATGCAGGAGCGCTTCGGCTCGCTGAAGGTGCTCGGCGGCTCCCTGGTACTGCTGGCGGCCGACGTCGCCGTACTCGGCTACGGCGACCACACCACCGCCATCGTCTGCACGATCCTCTCCGGTGCCTTCATCGGCGTGAACAACACGGTCTACACCGAGCTGGCCCTCGGGGTCTCGGACGCCCCGCGCCCGGTGGCGAGCGCCGGCTACAACTTCGTACGGTGGTTCGCCGCCGCGGCCGCGCCCTTCCTCGCGCCGAAGATCGAGGAGTGGAGCGATCTCCACATGCCCTTCGTGGTGGCGGCGGTCACCGCGGTGGTAGGCGCGCTCGTGGTCCTCGTACGGCGGAAGGCGCTCACCGTCTCCCCGTCTCGGCTTCACTCGAGCGGGGGAACCCCCATGGCGGAGGAGTCGGAGGCGCGTCACGCCTCGGACGACGGCGTCACCGTCTTTGCCAACTGACGACTTCCGGCCAGTGGTTGGTGAGCTTGCTCACTCCCCTGTCAGTCCAGGAGGACGGACCTGCGGGACGGATCCCGCAGGTCCGTCCCCTGCGTCAGCCAGCGCTCCCGGAGGGCCTGGGCCCCGTGAACCCGCTTCCAGGCGGCCTCGTTCGGGGTCATCGGCAGCAGCGGCAGGAACCGTACGGGGTCCAGGGGCGGGTCCAGCTCCAGGTCCTCGACCAGGCCGCCCGGCTCGGCGACCAGGACGGAGGTGAACGGGGCGCCCGGCCACAGCGGTTCGCCCACGTCCAGTGAGGCGCCAGGAGCCACCACCACCCCCTCGACCTGCGGGGAAGCGGCCAGGACGGCGAGTGGGCGGAGCGCCTTGTCGGTGTCGGCGAGGCCGCCTCGGACGGAGAGGACCAGCTCGGCCCGGGGCCCCTTGAGGGGATCGGCGAGCATCGCGGCGGGGTCGGTCATCGGCTGGGCCGACATGCCGAGGGTGGCATAGCGGAGGACGTCCCCTTCCCGGAAGCGCAGTACCTCGACGCGGTCCGTGCCGAGGAAGGTGACCGCCGCACGGGCGTCCGGTTCGCCGAGCGCGGTACGCAACCGGGCCTCGACCAGAGCAAGAACATCGACCATGCGGCGAGCATAGAACTCGTCAGTACCGGGCAAAGCCGCGCCTTGACACTTCGGTCGGCTGATACTCTTGGCCGGTGGTTTCGGGCAGCACGCTGAAGCGGTGCGATCGAGTCCCGGACACCGTGAGACTCCCCTACGGGGAGATGGATCGTCCCTCACCAGGGACCGGCCGGAGGAGGTGGGGCTGGCATGGATCGAAGTCGACCGTGCAGTACCACCCGCTCTTCCGACCGCTGATGTAGCTGCTCTGGCTGGCTGCCGCCTCTCACCTGCGCGCCGTGTTTCGTGCGGATCCCCGGGGGACCCGCTTCGAATCCCTCCGTGCACCGCGGAAGAGCACTTCGTTTCGTTTCACCTGATCTGTCTGATCTGAACCCGTAACGAAGCCCGCCACCGCGACGGTGCGGTGCTCCCCGCTTTGCGGACGTGCCAAACCTCTTCTGCCGAAAAGGCAGGAGACGACTCGTCAGGACGTCCCCATTCCGGGCAGTTCCACCCGTCGTCGGCGCCTTCGTTGCCCGTGCGAAGGAGCCCGCCATGTCGATGATCCGTGACCTGCGCGCCGTGGTCCGCCCGTCCCGCCCCTCGCTGCGCAAGGACACCAGCGCGTACGACGCCACGCGCGATCCCGCGACGCCGTCCGCCGTCGTCGACTGCGCCGTCTACCGCGACGGGGTCCGTGTGCGGACCCAGCAGCCGCTGACCCCGCACGAGGCGATGCGGCAGGTGCGACGCGACGGGGGCTTCGTGTGGATCGGCCTGCACGAGCCGACCGATGCGGAGTTCGCCGGTATCGCGAGCGACTTCGGGCTGCACCCGCTGGCCGTCGAGGACGCGGTGCAGGCGCACCAGCGCCCCAAGCTGGAGCGCTACGACGACTCCCTCTTCACCGTCTTCAAGACCATCCACTACGTCGAGCACGACCGGCTGACCGCCAACAGCGAGGTCGTCGAGACCGGCGAGGTCATGTGCTTCACCGGTCGGGACTTCCTCATCACCGTCCGGCACGGCGGGCAGGGCTCGCTGCGGGCGCTGCGGCGCAGGCTCCAGGACGAGCCCGAGCTGCTGGGCAAGGGCCCGTCGGCCGTGCTGCACGCGATCGCCGACCACGTCGTCGACGGGTACATCGCGGTGGCGGACGCGGTCCAGGACGACATCGACGACGTCGAGACGGAGGTGTTCTCGCCCGGCCGGAAGGGAACCCCCCGGGGCACCGACGCGAGCCGGATCTACCAGCTCAAGCGTGAGGTGCTGGAGTTCAAGCGGGCCGTGGCGCCGCTGCTGCGGCCGATGCAGCTGCTGAGCGAGCGGCCGATGCGGCTGATCGACCCCGACATCCAGAAGTACTTCCGTGACGTCGCCGACCACCTCGCCCGGGTGCAGGAGCAGGTCCTCGGCTTCGACGAGCTGCTGAACTCGATCCTCCAGGCCAATCTGGCGCAGGCGTCCGTCGCGCAGAACGAGGACATGCGCAAGATCACCGCGTGGGCGGCGATCATCGCCGTGCCGACGATGGTGTGCGGTGTGTACGGCATGAACTTCAAGCACATGCCCGAGCTGCACTGGAGGTACGGCTACCCCCTGATCATGGGGGTCACGGTGGCCATCTGCCTCGGCATCCACCGCACACTGAAGCGGAACGGGTGGCTCTGACACCCTCTGGTCTAGCGCTACGACCGGAAAGGTTCGGCGCGATGCTCCGCCTTGCGATGTTCCCCCAGCTACCGCTGGGAGGTGCGCCCTGCACCGGACGCCGCGAGCTTTCCGGCAAACCTTTCCGGCCACGGCACTAGGCTGGGCTCATGACAAGCGAGCTGCTCGAGAGGGCCCTCGTCGAGGAGGCCACCAAGAAGTCCGGGCTGATCTGGGTCCGGGCCGCGTCGGCGGACGACGCGGGCTCCCCGGCCGTGCCTGCGCGTGCGCTGTGGCACGTGTGGCACGAGGGCGCGGCATACGTGGTGGGCGACGGTCCCGGTGAGCAGCCGCTGCCCGGCCTGGCCGACGGAGGCGACGCGGTCGTCACGGTGCGCAGCAAGGACAAGGGCGGCCGGATCGTCTCCTGGCCCGCGCGGGTGGCGGAACTGACGCCGGGGACGCCGGAGTGGGAGGGAGCGGTCGCCGAGCTGAAGGGCAAGCGGCTGAACGCCCTTGACGGCGAGGCGATGCCCGAGCGCTGGCGCCGCGAGTGCCGGGTGCTGCGGCTGGAGCCGCGGGGCGGGACGGTCCCGCTGCCGTCCGACTCCCAGGCCGCTCCCCCGCCGCCGAGCCCGGCCGTGACCCGCCGCCCGATCCCTGCGGCCCTGCCGCGGCTCCTGCGGCGCAAGCGCCGCTGAGGCGGCGGGCCCCCACGACTGCCGGCGGCCAGGCGAGCCCCCGGTCAGGAAGACGGCAGCTGCTTTCCGTAGTCCACGGTCTCCTGCTTGGACGGCTCCTTGAGCGCGAAGTCCTTCCCCCAGTCCGACAGGCGGAGCGTCCCCGCGTTGCCGGCGCGCACCAGACGCAGCGGGTAGGGGACGCCCTCCAGGGAGACGTCCAGGGTGCCGCCGGAGCCCTTGTCGCCGGTGATGCGGACCGTGCGGACGCCGTCCTGCTCCTGACGGCCGCCCGTCGCGAGGGCGCCGTGCAATGTGAGCAGCCCGTCGAGCAGCAGGTCCTTGTCGGTGAACCCACTGAAGCGCTGGTAGGCCGGATCACCGGACGGCACCTTGACGTACTTCCCCTCGAGCTTGCTCGCGGCAGCGGCCGAGCCCGCGCCGCCCCGCTCGCCGTCCTCGTGCTTCCAGAACGCGGCGTCGGCCTTGAGGAACAGGTGCTCGCCCACCCGCAGCAGCCGGAACGTACCGTTCTTCGAGGTGACCGATCCGCTGCCCCCGTCGTCCTTCAGCCGCATGTCCAGGGTGTAGGTGGCGCCGTTGCTGACGACGGTCCCCGACAGCCGCACCGCCGACGCCGACTTCGCTGCCGTCCGCGTCCGGCTCTGGATCTTGTCGGCCGGCAGCTTCCCCACCCCGTTGGTTCCCGCGTCCGGGTCGCCGCTACTGCACCCCAGGAGCCCCGTTCCCGTCACGACCAGCGCGCACATCGCGCTCACCAGTGTGGCCGCGCGGGTACGGCCCTGGGGGATTGCAGTCACGGGTGGGGCTACCTCTCATGCGGGTGTCCTCATCGGCGTACCGCAGATTACCGGTGCGCGCGACGCCTTCCGGAGTCAGTCCGTCCGCACCTTTCGCCAGGGCGTACGACAACGGGACGGGCTAGCCTGAAGCCCACCCGAACGGATAAAACGGCCACGAACAGGAGGCGGCGGGCATGGCGGCTGGCGCCCCTCGCATCTTCGTCTCGCACCTGGCCGGTGTCGCCGTCTTCGACCCCAACGGCGACCAGGTGGGGCGCGTGCGCGACCTCGTCGTCATGCTGCGTGTGGGCCGGCGCCCCCCGCGGCTGCTCGGGCTGGTCGTCGAACTGACCACCCGCCGCCGTATCTTCCTGTCCATGACCCGGGTCACAGGCATCGAGTCCGGCCAGGTCATCACCACCGGTGTGCTGAACGTGCGCCGCTTCGAACAGCGGCCCACCGAGCGGCTCGTCTTCGGGGAGCTGCTCGACCGCCGCGTCAAGCTGGTCGAGACCGGCGAGGAGGTCACGGTCCTCGACCTCTCCGTGCATCAGTTGCCGGCCCGCCGCGAGTGGGAGGTCGACAAGGTCTTCGTACGCAAGGGGAAGGGCGGGGCGTTCCGGCGCAGCAAGGGCGAGACGCTGACCGTCGAGTGGTCCGCCGTCACCGGGTTCTCCCTGGAGGAACAGGGGCAGGGCGCCGAGAGTCTGCTGGCCACCTTCGAACAGCTGCGTCCCGCCGACCTCGCCAACGTGCTGCACCATCTGTCCGCCAAGCGCCGCGCCGAGGTGGCCGCCGCCCTGGACGACGACCGGCTCGCCGACGTCCTCGAACAGCTACCCGAGGATGACCAGATCGAGATCCTCGGCAAGCTCCAGGAGGAGCGCGCCGCGGACGTCCTGGAGGCGATGGACCCGGACGACGCCGCCGACCTGCTCGCCGAGCTGCCGGAGGACGAGCAGGAGCGGCTGCTGAGCCTGATGCAGCCCGCCGACGCGGCCGACATGCGCCGCCTGATGGCGTACGAGGAGAAGACCGCGGGCGGTCTGATGACCACCGAGCCGATCGTGCTGCGGCCCGACGCGACCATCGCCGATGCGCTCGCCCAGGTCCGCAACGCGGATCTGTCCCCCGCCCTCGCCGCCCAGGTGTACGTCTGCCGCCCGCCGGACGAGACGCCCACCGGCAAGTACCTGGGGACCGTGCACTTCCAGCGGCTGCTGCGCGATCCGCCGTACACCCTCGTCAGCGCCCTCGTCGACGACGACCTGCAACCTCTGGCGCCCGACGCCCCCCTCCCGGTCGTGGCCGGGTTCTTCGCGACCTACGACATGGTGGCCGCGCCCGTGGTCGACGAGTCCGGCTCGCTGCTCGGCGTGGTGACCGTGGACGACGTACTGGACCACATGCTGCCGGAGGACTGGCGCGAGACGGAGTTCGACCTGAGCGACGAGGGGGCCGCCCATGGCACCTGACCGCGAGAAGATGCCCTCCGGCGCGACCGCCGCCACCCGCTCCCAGGCCCATCGCCTCCGGCTCGACCAGCCGCAGCCCCGGCGCACCCGGGTCCTGCCGGAGTGGGACCCGGAGGCCTTCGGACGCCTGTCCGAGCGGATCGCCCGCTTCCTCGGGACGGGGCGTTTCATCGTCTGGATGACGTTCGTCATCTTCATCTGGCTGGTGTGGAACGTCACCGCCCCGCACCACCTGCGCTTCGACCCGTACCCGTTCATCTTCCTGACCCTGATGCTGTCCCTTCAGGCCTCCTACGCGGCCCCGCTGATCCTGCTGGCGCAGAACCGTCAGGCCGACCGCGACCGGGTGAACCTCGAACAGGACCGCAAGCAGAACGAGCGGTCCATCGCGGACACCGAGTATCTGACCCGGGAGATGGCCGCGTTGCGCAGCGGGCTCGGCGAGGTCGCCACCCGCGACTGGATCCGCTCCGAGCTCCAGGACCTGATGAGGGAGCTCGAGGAGTACCGGCGTCCCGACGGGCACGGCGTATTCCCGGCGGAACACGCGCGCGGACGTGATGTAGACGACCGGTGACGGGGCTTTCCGTGGGCCCCGGCGCGCGCCGTACCATCGTGCTTATGGCTACGGAAGATGCGGTGCGCGAGGCACTGGCGACGGTGAACGACCCCGAGATCCAGCGACCCATCACCGAGCTGGGGATGGTCAAATCGGTGGAGATCGGTGCGGACGGAGCGGTCGCGGTCACCGTGTACCTGACGGTCTCCGGCTGCCCCATGCGCGACACGATCACCCAGCGCGTCACGGACGCGGTCTCCCGCGTGGAGGGTGTCACCCGGGTCGACGTCACGCTCGACGTGATGAGCGACGAGCAGCGCCGCGAACTGGCCACCGCCCTGCGCGGGGGCCAGGCCGAGCGCGAGGTCCCGTTCGCCAAGCCCGGCAGTCTGACCCGGGTGTACGCGGTCGCCTCCGGCAAGGGCGGCGTCGGCAAGTCCTCCGTGACGGTGAACCTGGCGGCGGCGATGGCGGCCGACGGGCTGAAGGTGGGCGTCGTGGACGCCGACATCTACGGCCACAGCGTGCCGCGCATGCTGGGCGCGGACGGCCGCCCCACCCAGGTCGAGAACATGATCATGCCGCCCCAGGCGAACGGCGTGAAGGTCATCTCGATCGGCATGTTCACCCCGGGCAACGCGCCGGTCGTCTGGCGCGGCCCGATGCTGCACCGCGCCCTCCAGCAGTTCCTCGCGGACGTGTTCTGGGGCGACCTCGACGTGCTGCTGCTCGACCTGCCGCCCGGCACGGGCGACATCGCGATCTCGGTGGCCCAGCTGATCCCGAACGCCGAGATCCTGGTGGTGACCACCCCCCAGCAGGCGGCCGCCGAGGTGGCGGAGCGGGCGGGCTCCATCGCCGTACAGACCCACCAGAAGATCGTGGGCGTGGTCGAGAACATGTCCGGGCTGCCCTGCCCGCACTGCGGCGAGATGGTGGACGTCTTCGGCACGGGCGGCGGCCAAAGGGTCGCCGACGGCCTCACCCGCACGACCGGTACGACGGTTCCGGTGCTCGGCTCCATCCCCATCGACGTCCGCCTGCGCGAGGGCGGCGACGAGGGCAGGCCGGTGGTGCTGACGGACCCGGACTCTGCTGCGGGCTCGGCCCTGCGCTCCATCGCGGGCAAGCTCGGGGGCCGGCAGCGGGGCCTGTCGGGTCTGTCGCTGGGGATCACCCCGAAGAACAAGTTCTAGGACGCCACAGGGCTCGCGGCGCCGGGTGTTCCTGGACGCCCGGTCTCCGGGACGCCTACGAGGGCTCGGGCCGCCGTCGTCGCGACGGCGGCCCGGGCCCTCGTACGCCTGTCAGGCGACGTAGGCCTGAATGTCCTTGATCATCGCGAAGCCCAGTCCGTAGGCGCTCATGCCCCGGCCGTAGGCCCCCACGTGCACCCCCGCCTGCGTGGACCCGGCGAGGACCCAGCCGAACTCGGACTCGCGGTAGTGGAACGGCGTCGGCACGCCGTCCACGGGCAGGGACAGGGTGGACCAGGCCGGGCCGGCCAGGTCGTCCGCGAGGACCCACGCCGTCTCGGTCTGCTGGTCGAGCCAGTCGTCCCGCAGGCTGTGGTCCAACTGGCCGGGCCAGGTGAACGACAGCAGGCCCACACCGGCCAGCCAGGCCGCGGAGGAGACCGAGGTGGCCTCCAGCACCCCGGTGCCGTCCGCGCTGCGCCGTACGGGGTTGGCGGCGACCGTCACCACGACCGCGAACCGCTCCTTGTCCTCGGTGGCCTCGTGGCGCACGGAGGGCTCGTCGCCGTGCCCGACCGACCCGTGCTCCACGGCCCCGTCGGCGGCGGTGCACACCTGCATCAGCCAGCGCGGGCCCGTGAACGCCTCATCGAGGCCGTACCAGGGGAAGGACGCCTGCTGGTAACCGTCGACCGTGCCCCGGGCGAAGGGGAGCCGCGCTCCGCCCTCCGCGGCGGGCGACTGCGCGCCCACCCGACTCGTCGTCTCCATCTGCCCGGACGCCTCCTCGCTCTCGTCGGACCCGAGCGGCCCGCCCCCCACGGGCGTCCTCGCTCCCAAACGGTCCGCGCAACAACTGGGCAGCATAGCCACAGCGGTCCGAACCGCAGGGAAACGCCCGGCGCGTACGTCCCCTTGGCCGTCGCAATACCGCCGCCCGCGCGCCATTGGGTGTATGGCCTGCGTCACGTGGCCGCGGCCGTGCCATGCCGACGGCCGCGTCCGTGGACGGCTCAGGTGGCGTCCGCGTCGAAGGGCGGGTGCTCCTCGGGGCCCGGCTTCTCGGGCTTCTTCGTCATGTCGACGGTGCCGCCGGCCGAGGAGGACGGGGACGACGGCGAGGACGGGGACTCGGACTCGCGGCTGTGCACCGCGTCCGTGACCTCGGCCATCTCCTTCTTCAGGTCGAAGCCGTTGCGGATCTCCTTCAGCCCCAGCTCGTCGTTGTCCAGCTGCTTGCGGATGAACGTCTTGGGGTTGAGGTCCTCGAACTCGAAGTCCTTGAACTCGGGGCCCAGCTCGTTGCGGATGTCCTGCTTGGCGCTCTCCGAGAACTCCCGGATCTTCCGGATGGTGCGCGTGACGTCCTGGATCATCTTCGGGAGCTTGTCCGGACCGAAGACGAGCACGGCGAGGACAACGAGCGTCACGAGCTCGAGCGGTCCTATGTCATTGAACACCTGAAGCTCCTTGCGAGGTCCTCGGTCCGCGGCCCTCGGTGGTCGGGCGGGTCTTCCGTGGTCCGGGCCGGATCCACGGTACCCGGCCCTCCCGCCGTATCGGTACCGTCCCGGCCTGGCCGTCCGCGTGTACACGCCGGGTTTTCCGGGATGTTTGCCTTGTGGGGCGTCTTTCGTCGGTATGCCTGTCAGGTTGGCGTCAGCGGTCCGCGGTGCCGAGGACGAGCGTGATCGTCCGGGGCCCGCCGTCGCCGCACCACGGTCAGTTCCAGACGGTCGCCGGGGCGGTGCGCGCGGGTCTTGACGATCAGTTCCTCCCAGGAGTGGCCGCGGGCACCCTCGACCTGGGTGATCACATCGCCGGGCCTGATTCCGGCCTTGTCGCCGGGTCCGCCCCGGGTGACGGCGGGGCTGCCATCGGTGCCCTTGCGGCGACCCGGGCGCCGTCACCCGTGAAGTCCATGTCGAGCGTCACACCGATCACCGGGTGGGTGGCCCTGCCGGTGTTGATCAGCTCGTAGTCACCGCTGGAGCCGCCGACCGGGGCACTGGCGGCCTCGGGCGCCTCCTTCTCGGCGCCGCCCGCAGGGTCCGGCCTCCCCTCGCTCATGCTCTTCCCACACCCGGCCCCGGCACGACGGCGCCGCGGTCGCCGCTGGATCGTCGATTCCGCGCCGGAACGCTTCCGCGGGCGCGGTCCACCACGGACTCAACCAGGTTCGCGGGTCGACCCGCGAACGCCCGGTTCAGTGGGCGATCTGCGGGGAGGGTGACGGGCTGGGGGAGGCGGGCGGCGCCGGCGCCATGAGCAGCCCGGGAGCCATGATCCCCGGGGCGGCCGACCAGGACGTCAGCGTGAGCGGTGCGGTCTGGGCGAGCGGGCGTATCAGAGGGGACATCGCTGCGGCCCCGGCCACCACGGGAGCCGTCAGAGCAGACATCTCCGAGGCGTCCCGCGCATCCGGAGTGCGTCCCGTGGGCAGCAGCGGGGCCGACGCCTTTGTGGTGGCGACGGGCGCCTGGCTCGGCGACCGCTGCCCGAGCAGCGGACCTGCGCCCCGCCGTCGCTGGGTAACGGGTGCCGTGGCCCCGCCCGTGCCGGGCGAACGCATCGGGATCACATTGCTTCCGGTGCCCGATCCACGGGCCTCCGCGCCCATGTCGGTCGTGACACCCGTCGACACCCCGCCGAGGGCGATCGCGGCCAGCGACACGGCGCCGGCGGCGGCGAACGCGAACCGCCGCCCGCGTGAGGCCGAGCGCTCGGTGTCCTGACGGCCGACGTGATGGATACGGAACCCCTGGTCCCCGGAAAGCGCCTGGCCCTCGGACGGGGACAGCGCCGTGGCGTGCGGCCCCGCCGGAACGTATCCGAAGGGCTCACCCCTCACTCCGAAGACGCCCGGCCCCGGGGGCAGTCCGGCGGCCGACGGCAGTCTTCTGCCGAAACCACCCCCGCCGAGCGGCGTACCGCCGCCGTCGACGTCACCTCCCGAGGGCAGGCCCTGAAGGCGGGCCAGGAAGCTTTCGGAGGGCGGCGGGGGGGCCGCCTCCGCGAAGACGTTCTTCAGCCGCCGCTGGGCGTCGGCCTCGGCCTTGCACTTCGCGCACGTGGCCAGATGGGCCAGCACACGCTCGCGCGTCTCATGACCGAGCTCTCCGTCCACGAGTGCGGAGAGACGGTCTCCCAGGTGCTGCTCTGCCGGTGTGGGGCGACGGGATCCACTCACGCGGTCGCGCCCCCTCCCCCCAGCGCGGGCACGCGGGGCATGAAGGTCCGCCGCTCGGCCCGGGCCTCGGGCGAACGGTGTGCCAGGGCCTTGCGCAGCTGCGAACGGCCGCGGTGGATACGGGACCGGACCGTGCCGAGCTTGACGCCCAGGGTCGCGGCGATCTCCTCGTACGACAGTCCCTCGATGTCGCAGAGAACGACGGCGGCGCGGAACTCGGGCGCGAGGGTGTCCAGGGCCTGCTGGACGTCCGCGTCGAAGTGCGCGTCGTTGAAGATCTGCTGCGGGCTGGGCTCCCGGCTGGCCAGCCGCTCGGCCGCGTCCTCGCCGAGCGCGTCGAAGCGGATGCGCTGCTTACGGCGGACCATGTCCAGGAAGAGGTTCGTGGTGATGCGGTGCAGCCAGCCCTCGAAGGTCCCCGGCGTGTAGGTCGACAGGGAGCGGAAGACCCGGACGAAGACTTCCTGGGTCAGGTCCTCGGCGTCGTGCTGGTTTCCGGTCAGGCGGTACGCCAGACGGTAGACCCGGCCGCTGTGCGTGCTGACGATCTCCTCCCAGGTGGGCGGCGTCCACGCCTGCGAGTCCGCGTCGGTGGCGAAAGTCGCGGTCTGCGCGGTGTCGCCAGCGTGGTGCGTGTCAGCGATGTCGGTCACGGATTTCGGCTCACCCGACGACCTGAGAAGGCGCCGCAGCACTCCTCTCCGATCCACAGGCGCAGCCGCACCTCCCCTGTCGGCTCTGGTGGTGTCCAGTGGAGCCCCTACCCTAGCCACCTCGCCCGTTAGCTCCGGATAAGCGGTTTTAAGAG
This sequence comes from Streptomyces sp. NPDC047079, assembly GCF_040643755.1. NCBI lineage: Bacteria > Bacillati > Actinomycetota > Actinomycetes > Kitasatosporales > Streptomycetaceae > Streptomyces > Streptomyces sp. NPDC047079. Next base: position 8,387 of record NZ_JBEYUZ010000017.1, on the reverse strand, counting down.
AAATTGATGTGCGCTGATGCGGCTGCGTCAGCACTTGCTCGGCGCCCAGGTCCACCGGAATTCCCCCGTCCTTGCCCGGCTGCTCTTCCCACCCTTCCAAACGCCCGGTCCCATCTGCGGGTTCCCGCGGCCAACGGATACAGTCACGCCCAGGCAATCACGGGGACAGGAGAGGGTCATCACCGGCAACCGGCACACGAGCTGGGCGTTCGCCGACGCCTATCTCGCCGAGGACGACGCGCTGCGCTGGGCCCGTGACCGGGCCCGCGACGCAGGGCTGCGCTCGGTGTCGCCCGGCACGGGCGCGGCCCTGCGGTTGCTCGCCGCCTCCGTGGACGCCAAGGCGGTCGCGGAGATCGGCACCGGATGCGGCGTCTCCGGTATCCATCTGCTGCACGGCATGCGGCCGGACGGCGTGCTGACCACGGTGGACCCGGAGCCGGAGCACCAGCAGTTCGCCCGTCAGGCGTTCCGGGCCTGTGGCTTCGCCCCCAACCGTGCCCGGTTCATCCCGGGCCGCGCCCTGGACGTACTGCCCCGGCTCGCGGACGCCGGCTACGACCTCGTCTTCTGCGACGGTGACCGGCTGGAGGTGCTCGACTACCTCGCTGAATCGTTGCGCCTGCTGCGGCCCGGCGGCCTCGTCGTCTTCGAGGGTGCCTTCGCCCACGGCCGCACGGTGGACTCGGGCCCGCAGCCCACCGAGGTCCTGCGGCTTCGGGAGCTGCTGCGCACCGTCCGCGAGAGCCCGGACCTGGTGCCCTCGCTGCTCCCGGTGGGTGACGGACTGCTGTGCGCGGTCAAGCGCTGACCGAGCGGGGGTGCCGGGCCACGCGGGCAGCGGGACGCGCCGAGCGCGCGCCGGGACAAAAAGCAGTCCCCGGCGCCGCGTACGATGCCGGGGACCCGAAATCGGGGTCGCTTTCGCGTCAGCCGACGACCTTCTTAAGGGCGTCGCCGAGCGCGTCGGCCTCGTCAGGGGTCAACTCGACGACGAGCCGACCGCCGCCTTCGAGCGGAACGCGCATGACGATGCCCCGCCCCTCCTTGGTCACCTCGAGCGGGCCGTCGCCCGTCCGCGGCTTCATGGCCGCCATGCTCGTTCCCCTTCCTGAAACCAGCTCATCGTCAGCCGACGGCCCCTTGAAGGGCACGTGACCCCTTACGGGACACGCGACACCGGCATCGAACACATTGCTTCCCAGCCATTATCCCGCATCTCAGGACCCGATGACCAACATCAGTCGGCATCGCTTGCGCAACACGCCCGACCAAAACCACTCAATTCGGCGATGGGGCTGTGATACTGCACCGCCGCAGGAAGATCCGCCGACCGGATACGGACGGACATTGTTTGACGCAGGTCACACGTCCGGTCCGGTACGTGGCGGTTGATCTCCGCCATGCTGTCCTTCGCACGCAGGGCGTACCGACCGGTACGACATCAGCCGCGACACCGGAGGGGACCACCATGGCCGACACCGTGCTCTACGAGGTGAACGACGGACTCGCGACGATCACGCTGAACCGTCCCGAGGCGATGAACGCGATGAACACCGAGGCCAAGGTCGCCCTGCGGGACGCGGCCCGGGAGGCGGCGGCCGACGGGGCCGTGCGCGCGATCCTGCTCACCGCGGCCGGGGAGCGGGCGTTCTGTGTGGGCCAGGACCTCAAGGAGCACATCGGGTTGCTCCAGTCGCAGGACGCCGGCTCGGACGCCGGGGTGATGAGCACCGTACGGGAGCACTACAACCCCATCGTGCGAGCGCTCACGGGCGCGGCGAAGCCGGTGGTCGCGGCCGTGAACGGGGTCGCGGCCGGCGCCGGCTTCGGTTTCGCGCTCGCCGCCGACTTCCGCGTCGTCGCGGACACGGCGGCCTTCAACACCTCCTTCGCGGGCGTCGCGCTCACCGCGGACTCGGGGATCTCCTGGACGCTGCCCCGGGTCGTCGGCGCCTCCCGCGCCGCGGACCTGCTGCTCTTCCCGCGCAGCATCAGCGCCCAGCAGGCGTTCGAGTGGGGCATCGCGAACCGGCTGGTCCCGCAGGCGGAGCTGCGCGCCGAGGCCGAGAAGACCGCCCGTTCGCTGGCCGAGGGGCCGACGCTGGCGTACGCCGCTCTGAAGGAGTCCCTCGCCTACGGCCTCTCCCACTCCCTGGACGAGTCCCTGGAGAAGGAGGACGAGCTGCAGACGCGCGCGGGGGCGTCGCAGGACCACAGGATCGCGGTGCAGGCCTTCGTGAACAAGGAGAAGCCCGCCTATCTGGGCCGCTGAGCACACCTGCGCGCGACTGCGGGTGCCCGCGCCGCGCGGTGGCCAACCGCGTGCCCACGGGGTGCACGCGTGGTCACCGCGCCGCGCGGTCAGCCGCGCCGCGCGGCGCAGTCGGCCAGATGGTCGTCGACCAGCCCGCAGGCCTGCATCAGCGCGTACGCCGTCGTGGGACCGACGAAGCGGATGCCGCGCTTCTTCAGCGCCTTGGACAGGGCCGTCGACTCGGCGGTGACCGGCGGAACGTCGGCGAGGGTCCTGGGGGCGGGGCGGGAGGCCCTGTCGGGGGCGTACGACCAGATGAGTTCGTCCAGCTCTCCGGGGCCCCACTCGGCGAGGACGCGCGCGTTGGCGAGCGTCGCCTCGATCTTGGCGCGGTTGCGGATGATGCCCGGGTCGGCGAGCAGGCGCTCCTGGTCGGCGGCCGTGAAGGCGGCGACCTTGACGATCCTGAAGTCCGCGAAGGCGGTCCGGAACCCCTCGCGGCGGCGCAGGATCGTGATCCACGACAGGCCCGACTGGAAGGCTTCGAGGCTCAGCCGTTCGTACAGCGCGTCGTCGCCGTGGACCGGGCGGCCCCACTCCTCGTCGTGGTAGGCCACGTACTCCTCGGCGGACAGGGCCCATGGGCAGCGCAGCACCCCGTCGGGCCCCGCCACGGCCGCGCCGCTCACTGGGGCTCCCCCTCTGCGGGCCGGATGTGGGTGTGGCCGGACGCGCGGGCCCCGGCGAGCGCGGCCTCCAGGTCGGCGATGCGGGCGTCCCGCTCGGCGATCTCGGCGCCGAGCCGGCCGAGCGCGTCGTCCACGTCCGCCATGCGGTAGCCGCGGACGGCGAGCGGGAAACGCAGGGCGTCCACGTCCGCGCGGCCCACCGGGCGGTCCGGCGGCAGCGGGTCGTCGAGCCGCTCGGGCGCCGCCTCCGGCAGAGGGCCGCTCTCGCCGCCGCCCACCACGGCGAGTGTCACCGCGGCGACCACGACGGCGAGCGCGACGACCAAGAACAAGAACATGAGCATCACTGAGGTCCCCACGCTCGGTGCCGGCGCGTGCGCGCCGGCACGGAAGTGCAGCTGTCGAATGTGTCCGGCTCCGATCGTGCCATGCGACGCTGACAATTAAGGTCGCAGGCGGCCAGGGAACGGGACCTACGGGAAGAGGTCACAGAGGATGCTCAGGCTGGGCAGACGGGAATTCGGCGCGCACGAGCCGGTGATCATGGCGATCGTGAACCGGACCCCGGACTCCTTCTACGACCAAGGTGCCACGTTCCACGACGAACCGGCCCTCGCGCGCGTGGAGCAGGCGGTGGCGGAGGGTGCCGCGATCATCGACATCGGCGGGGTCAAGGCCGGGCCGGGGGAAGAGGTCACGGCCGAGGAGGAGGTCCGGCGCACGGTCGGTTTCGTCGCCGAGGTGCGGCGCCGCTTTCCCGATGTGGTGATCAGCGTGGACACCTGGCGGCACGAGGTCGGCGAGGCGGTGTGCGAGGCGGGCGCGGATCTGCTGAACGACGCCTGGGGCGGGGTCGATCCCCGGCTGGCGGAGGTGGCGGCGCGGTACCGGGTGGGTCTGGTGTGCACGCACGCGGGGGGCCTGCAGCCGCGGACCCGCCCGCACCGGGTGACGTACGACGACGTCATGGCGGACATCCTGAAGGTGACGCTGGGGCTCGCCGAGCGGGCGGTCGCCCTGGGGGTGCCCCGCGAGTCGGTGCTGATCGATCCGGGGCACGACTTCGGGAAGAACACGCGGCACAGCCTCGAGGCGACCCGCCGGCTGGACGAGATGGTCGCCACGGGCTGGCCGGTGCTGGTGTCGCTGTCCAACAAGGACTTCGTGGGCGAGACGCTCGACAAGCCGGTGAAGGAGCGGGTCCTCGGAACCCTGGCGACCACGGCGGTGTCGGCCTGGCTGGGTACGCAGGTGTACCGGGTGCACGAGGTGGCGGAGACACGGCAGGTGCTGGACATGGTGGCGTCGATCGCCGGGCACCGCCCGCCGGCGGTGGCGCGACGGGGCCTGGCCTAGACCGTTGCCTCCGGGTGCGGCGCCGGGCCGGCACCCGCCACGGGCGTCTCGCGTCGCCGGCCCGGGATGGGCGCCCTACTAGCGTCCCGCCTCCTTGGAGACCAGCGCCACGGCCTCGTCGACGTCGTCCGTGAGGTGGAACAGCAGCAGGTCCTTCTCGGCGGCCTTGCCCTGGGCCACCAGGGTGTCCTTCAGCCAGTCGACCAGGCCGCCCCAGTACGACGTGCCGTACAGGACGATCGGGAAGCGGGTCACCTTCTGGGTCTGGACCAGGGTGAGGGCCTCGAAGAACTCGTCCAGCGTGCCCAGGCCGCCCGGCAGGACCACGAAGCCCTGCGCGTACTTGACGAACATCATCTTCCGGACGAAGAAGTACCGGAAGTTCAGGCCGATGTCGACGTACGGGTTCAGTCCCTGCTCGAACGGCAGCTCGATGCCGAGACCGACCGAGATCCCCTTCGCCTCGCACGCGCCCTTGTTCGCCGCCTCCATCGCGCCGGGGCCGCCGCCCGTGATCACGGCCCAGCCCGCCTCCACCAGGCCGCGTCCGAGCCGCACGCCGGCCTCGTACTCCGGCGAGTCCACCGGCGTGCGCGCAGAGCCGAACACACTGATGGCGGGAGGGAGTTCGGCCAGCGTGCCGAACCCCTCGATGAACTCCGACTGGATGCGCAGGACGCGCCAGGGGTCCGTGTGCACCCAGTCGGTGGGGGCGCGCTCGTCCAGCAGCCGCTGGTCCGTGGTGCTCTTCGTCACCTGGTCCCGTCTGCGCAGCACGGGACCGAGCCGCTGCTCGTCCGGCGGTGTCTTCTTGCCCTGGGGGTTGCCAGTGGGCATCTGCGCTCCCTCCGCGTCGGGGGCCTCCCCCGCTCGTCGGGGGCACCCCGGCTCGGGCGAAGCCGGGAGCCGGAGTGAGGCCGGGAACGAGGAAGGTCGTACCACCCCAGCGTAGATCCGCGAGGGTTACGGACGGGGGACGTGTGCATGTCCGCCACGGACCACCGCGGCGAGCCCGAGGGCCGCCACCGGTCAGGACGTCAGCCAGGACCGCAGGCGCTCCTCCCCGGCGAGGATCTTCGCCGTCTCCACGCGTTCGTCCCGCTTGTGCGCCAAGTGCGGGTTGCCGGGGCCGTAGTTGACGGCCGGGACGCCGAGCGCGCTGAACCGGGAGACGTCCGTCCACCCGAACTTGGGCTGGGGGGTGCCGCCGACCGCCTCGATGAACGCCGCCGCTGCCGGGTGGGAGAGGCCGGGGAGCGCGCCGCCGCTGTGGTCGGTCACGACGAACTCCGCCACTCCGCAGTCCGCGAACACCTCGCGGACGTGCGCGATCGCCTCCTCCTCGCTCCGGTCCGGCGCATAGCGGAAGTTGACCGTGACCACGCACTCGTCCGGGATCACGTTGCCGGCCACTCCGCCCGAGATGCCCACCGCGTTCAGGCCCTCCCGGTACTCCAGGCCGTCGATCACCGGGTTGCGCGGCTCGTACGCGGCCAGCCGGGCCAGGATCGGGGCCGCCGCGTGGATCGCGTTGGAGCCCATCCAGCCGCGCGCCGAGTGCGCGCGCTCGCCCTGGGTCTTCAGCTGGACCCGCAGCGTGCCCTGGCAGCCGCCCTCGACCTGGGCGTCCGAGGGCTCCAGCAGGACCGCGAAGTCGCCTTCCAGCCACTCCGGATGGGCCTCGGCCACATGCTTCAGTCCGTTCAGGTGTGCCTCGACCTCTTCGTTGTCGTAGAAGACGAACGTGATGTCGCGGTTGGGCTCGGGGACGGTCGCCGCGATGCGGAGCTGGACCGCGACGCCCGACTTCATGTCGCAGGTGCCGCAGCCCCACAGCACACCGTTCTCGTCCAGGCGGGAGGGCACGTTGTCGGCGATGGGGACCGTGTCGATATGGCCCGCCAGGACGACCCGCTCCGGACGGCCCAGGTCGGTCCGGGCCACCACGTTGTTGCCGTACCGGTCGACCCTCAGATGCGGCAGGGAGCGCAGTGCCGTCTCGATGGCGTCCGCGAGGGGCTTCTCGGTTCCGCTCTCGGAGGGGAAGTCGACAAGCCGCGCGGTGAGCTGTGCGGCGTCCAGCGTGAGGTCAAGCGGGGTATCGGCCATGCCATCGACCCTAGCGCGCCGCATGGCGCGCGCCCGCCCTGACGAGTTGTCCACAGCCTCGGGCAACCCCCTTGAACGCCTCCAGTACCTTGTACGCGTGTCAGAGCCGTACCCCCAACCCAAGCGCCGTGGCCGCCTTCTCCGTTTCGGGGCGGCCCTTGTGGTCCTGCTCTCCGTAGCGGGCTATCTCGCCGTTCAGCACCTCACGGGCTCTGCGGCGCCGAGATGCCGGGTGGTCTCCGGCAAGGGCGACGGCGCGTCGTACCAGTTCACACCCGAGCAGGCGGTCAACGCGGCGACGATCTCCGCCGTCGGCACCACGCGCGGCCTGCCCGAGCGCGCGGTGACCATCGCGCTCGCGACCGCACTCCAGGAGTCGGGCCTGCGCAACATCGAGCACGGCGACCGGGATTCGCTCGGCCTGTTCCAGCAGCGTCCCTCGCAGGGCTGGGGCACCGAGAAGCAGATCATGGACCCGACCTATGCCGCGACCATGTTCTACGACCACCTGGCCAAGGTGCCGGACTACACCGGGCTGCCGCTGACCGTCGCCGCACAGCGCGTGCAGCGCAGCGGCTATCCGGAGGCGTACGCGAAGCACGAGTCGGACGCCGCGCTGCTCGCCGCCGCGCTGACCGGGCGGTCGGCGGCCACGCTGACCTGCCAGGGGCGTCCGGCCCCGGCCGGAGCCGGCGGTCCGGACGCGGTACGGGCCGCGCTCGTACGGGACTTCGGGCGCGATGTGCTGCAAACGGCCGGCGCGGAGGTGGGCGCCCGCACCTCGTCGCCGTCCCCCACGGCCCCGGCCACGGCGAGACCGAGCGCCGGCACGGTCACGATCCCGGTGCCCCGGAAGTCCACCGCCACGGGAACCGCCCGCGAGCGTGGCTGGGAGCTGGCGCACTGGGCCGTGGCCAACTCGTCGGCGCTGCGCATTTCGCGCGTCTCCTTCGCGGGCCGGGTGTGGGCACGCGGCGGGTTCGCCGACGAGTGGCGCCCGACCGGTGCCCCCGGCGCACAGGCCTCGGCCGAGCAGGTCCGGATCGTCACCGGGGAGTAGCCCGGCCGTCAGTACGAGTCCTCACCCCTCCGGGTCATACGCGGCGCGCCTCGTCGACGGGGCGCGCCGCTGTGCGCGCCGCCAGGGCCGACTGTGCCGAATCCTTGGGAACACAGGGGTGTAAGGATTCGGCAGCCTTTCGGGCCGATTGCCGTTTGCCCGATTTCCTCCCCAACCGATAATGCGACACATTGCCAACTCTTTACGTCGGCGCACCGCAACCTTCGGGGGCTTCGAGCGGTAGTCACTGCGTCCGAGCCCGGAACGATCAACTTCCGGGCACGGTCGGACACTTCACCGTTCCCCTCCGTCTAAGGAGCATCATGTCCCTCCCCCTGACCCGCCGGATCGCCCGTGCCGCGCTGCTCATCGCAGCGGGAGCGGCGCCCGTGGTCGGTGCGGCCGGCTCCGCCGGCGCGGCGACGGCCGACCTGCCGGCCACCCCCGACCTCGGTGGGCTGACCGCCCTGGACCACACGCAGGTCGGTCCCACCGTCGACGGTGCGGCCCAGAAGGCCGACGGTGCGGCCCAGAAGGTGACCGGGCTCGCGGGTGACGCCGGCGGCCAGGTGGTCAAGACCGGCGGCCAGGCGGTCAAGAAGGCGGTCCCGACGGCGGCCAGGACCGTGGGGACGGCCGGCAAGAAGGCCACGCCGCTCGCGCAGAAGGTCGCCGGGGACGCGACCGGGCAGGCCGGCGGACTGCTCGGCGAGACCGCCCGGAGCGGGCTGCCGGGGCAGCAGCTCCCGGTGCAGCAGCTTCCGGTGCAGCAGCTTCCGGTGCAGGGCCTGCCGCTGCACGGCTGAGCGTCGGCCGCGTCACGGCGGAGGGGTCCGGGGAGCTGCTCCCCGGGCCGGAAGCGGAGGGAGACCGGTGCGCACCGCGGGGTCCGCGACGGTGTAACAAGACGGTGTGA